>JBDHQE010000011.1:0-33178 GCA_039806885.1 Verrucomicrobiales bacterium | reverse complement strand
GATCAGGAAATCCTGTGGGTTCTTTCGAGTTAGGCGAACTTCGAGAGAAAGAGGTTTCCCGTCGCGGATCAATTCAGCCGAGACTGTATCGCCCACCTTCGCGCCACCGCGCACGAGATGGGAGAAGCTAAGCTTGCCACGCTTCGGATCATCGTAGTTCCCCCGCGAGTCGATAGACTTTCCTGCGATGGAAAGCAGCACATCACCCTCGCGAATACCGGCAGTATCAGCGGAGCCGCCTTTCACTACCTTAGAGATGAAAACTCCACCCTTTTGGTCCTCGATGCCAGTGAACTTGCGAAACGTCTCATCGAGGGTAGGGGCGATCGATACCCCCAGATTAGGGAAGCCTTCGTACTTTCCATCGGCAAGATCACTTAGAAACGCGTGAATGATGGGAGCCGGTAGTACGTTCGCCGTTTGCTCCTTGGACGAATAGCTCAGCAGCATACCGGCCAGCTTGCCATTTTTCACGACAGGCAGGGTAAAGCTATTCGAGCGAGCCTGTAGGGAACCTTTGATCTGATAGAGCAAGAAGACGGAATCCGGTATGAAATAGCGTCCGACATCGACGCGCAGCACGGTGACATCGGTAGAGACGCCGTCGCCGTTGTCCTCGACCTGCCATACTTCCAAGGTATCTCCAGGGACGACGGATTCATCGAGGGCAAGTGGTTGGAGTCCTTCCAGTGCCTTGGAATCCTTGTCGACCAATTCGAGCACAGCCAGATTTGCCTCGTAGTCGATATTGCCGACGATCCGAGCCGTTCCCCGCGCTCCGCTTGAGGGATGCTCCAGTTCCAAAAAGGTCGAATTCGCACACATTTCCGCGGTAACGAGCACGCGGTTTCCCTCGAGCAAAGCACCGAGGCCTCGGCGGGAGACCGGTGCGCCTTTTTCCCAGGGGCGGATGAAGTTGTAATCTTGCAGAGTGGCATTGACCCGCACGATCGACTTGGCAGGGCTGGACTTCTGCGCCACCGCCGGAAGCGAGAGGGCGAGAAAGAGGAAGGAAAAAACGGTCAGGCAGCGTGGAGAGATCATCGTGAGGATGGATCGAGATGGGCAGGGCAGGTTAGAAACATTATCGCGAAAGAATGGGCTTCTTTTCGGACGGGGAGTCAGTGGCGACCTTGCCCACTGGGGTGGATGGATTCTCGTGGGCTTCTTTCACGCCTTCCTTGATTGCGTCCGTTTCTTTCGCCTTTGCGTCATTGGGCTGTAACAGGTTCTTTAATTGGAGAATTTCTGGCTGCTCGATAAAGTGGTCAAAGCCCACATTGTATTGGCTGTCGATTCTTTCGTGCGCTGTTTTTGCATCTTTTCGCATCAGAACGAGAGGACGATTCTCTCCGATCATACGCACGACGTGATAGGCCTCTTTTCCCTCTTCGTGAAAGTCTCCGTAAAAGGCGTCATAAACATCCTGTAGAAGGCGAATCTTCTTCCCGTTAATCGTATCGACCACCATGTGTTTGTATCCCTGAAGGTGAGTGTTCGTAGAATCCGGCAGAACATCGGTGAGGACGATCACCTGAGGACGCTCGCGATAGATTTCATCCTCCGAATAGAATCCGTAAAAGTAGCGAGTGCGTAGATCTGTGATTCCATGGGCACCCATCACATTCCGATCTAGTGGCTGAAACTGAAGTCCGGCGAAGAGGACGAAGTTCGGCTGCTTATCATACTGCATCGCTTGAATCAGGTAGGGGATGAAACGCTTGAGCGTCACCGAGACTTCCTGCCGACGTCCATCTCGCCAGATCTCAATCGCGACGGTGTCACCGGAGAATTTTCGCTCGATTACTTCATTCAGATCCACGCGTTCTCCGTCGATCTCGATGAATCCATCCGAAGCGACGGGGTGGCCGTCGATGGATAGAAGCACGTCACGAGTTTTCAGTATCCCACCAGCGGATCCGGCGGCGTCAGCATGTGCCACCATGACACCGCTGCCGTCATTGGGGAGGTTAAAAGCTCGTCGCTGAGCGGGGTTGAGCATATTGAGAAAGCTCGTCGCTAGATCGACGTAATAGTCATATTGTTTATCTTCGACATCCTTGAGGAAACGCTGAATTACAGGCACGGGGATCATGTAGCCGACATTTTGCGCGACATCGCCGCTGTAGCCCTGAAAGGCGACTCCGACGACCTGATTATTCTGGAGGACGGGACCGCCCGAATTTCCAGGGTTAATCGCCGCATCCACCTGAATGGCGAGGTGATTGTCCACTGCGGAGTGGCTGTAGCCACGGAAATCGATACGCGACACGATCCCTCGCGTGACGGAGATGCGTTCGCCACCGACGGGATAGCCGACGGCCACTACTGTGGTATTCAGTTTCGGGACATCACCGAGGTGGAGCGGACGGATTCCTTTGAAGGCCTGCTCGAAGTCATCCTCAGACTCCAACTCCACCATCGCCAGATCACAGTCGTGTGCCACGAATAGGACTCGGGCCTTGTAGGGTTGTGGTTGGTTGACGGTTTTCAGATAGATGAGCCGTGCGTCACTGACGACGTGGGCATTCGTCAGGAATCGATTCTTCCCGATCAGAAATCCCGTCCCATTACCGCTGCCCATTCCGCCGATATTCCATGGAACTCGGTAATTGGGCTGTTTCGTGTCCACTTCCACTCGGACGATGGCATCGAATTCGATTTCCGAGATGTCAGTCTGAGCCGCATCGGACGAGGCCAACTCGGTCAACTCCGATTCTGTTGCCACGGGAGCAGAAGGCGCTACAGGACCAGTGCCCTGCTGGGCATCGAGGCGGGCCGCTATGCACAGCAGAAAGGCAAGCGCGAGGGATGCCGCAGACACGGAGAGACGGGGAACGATCATGAAAGAGAGCGAAGTGTAGAGTTGGAGAGCCGAAAGTCAATGAATCCGAGCAGTGGATCAGCGCTTTCTGAAAATCGTGCAACAAGGAGATGGGCCTCGTTGCGCAAGAATGCTGCCTGATCTGGCGCGAATCCGAGCCGCCAGAGCAAAAAGATGAGATTGACCAAAAGGGGGGAAATCGTTCATGTTACCGAGTATGAGATTTAAGACTCTGCTTGCCCTAATCGTAATCGGAATCCTTCCGACCCTACTCTCCGCGTTGGAAAAGCGCGAAATTCGCACCTTTACCGACACGAACGGTAAGAAAATTGAGGCGGAACTGAAGGATGTGAAGGATGGGAAAGTAAAGCTGATCGTGAATCTGAAGCCATTCGAGGTTCCGATCGAGATATTTTCGAAGGAGGATCAGGATTTTATCCAGACTTGGGATATAAAACGCCAAGGGAAAGAGGAAGAGATGTATTACAGCGATGTCCTCTTCACCGATAACTTCGACTCGGACGGATTTGGTGAGCGGTGGGGGCATTATAAGAGCAAGAGCGTGGTCAAGGGCGGTGTTTTGATCGGAAAAACGATCGATATTAAAGATCACGCCGGAGTAGACAGCATCCGTTTCCCTGATGGATACAAGGACATGGAGGTCTCTGTGAAATTCAATTTCGCAGGTGAGTCAGCAGAGCGTTTCAACGTATGGTTCGACGATCACGAGTATAAAGGTTCCCATGCCGGTCATATCTGTAGTATCAGCGTCAGTCCGACTCAATTAAACGTCAGTGATGCAAAAACCGGGAACTTTGAAAACTCGATCTACGAGAAGCGCTCGGGCGGAGGGACTTTGGACGAGGCGACCACAGAACTGCTCAAGTCGAAATCCACGACCTTTCCACTGGATCTGAAACGGGAGACTTGGCACACCTTACTCATTCGCACGAAGGGCGATGAAGTAATCGTCTCGATCAACGGCTTCGAGATCGGAAAATTCAAGTCCGAGGGAATCGCTCACGATCACAAGTCCTTGGTCAGCCTGACGACCAATATTGACGACGTGCAATACGACGACTTTTCCATTAAAGCGGCCCCAGCGAGTAAGGCAGTCGCTGATGAGGCCGCAGAATCTAAAAAGTGAACCCTGTCAGCTCCCGGAATGAAGAGGGTACGGTCCGGTCTCACGGGAGCGAAGATGAATCGGATCGCGCTGTGGGCCGTGGCGCTCGGCTTCACCGTCCTTCGCCTGACATCTGCGGGCACTGTCGAGGAAGTCGTTGGGGAATTTTCTCGAATCGCATCTCAGTCCGTCTTTCGCACCACTCTGACAGGGTTCTGTCTGATCGAACTCAAGGCGAATCTCGATACCGCCGTCGGATATCAGATGGATACGCCGCTGGTCCCGGCCTCGACGATGAAGGTGATTACGACCGCTGCTGCCAACGAAATCCTGGGCCCTGATTTCCGATTTGAAACCGAGCTTCAAATGACCGGTTCCCTAGACGACGAGGGAGTCTTGCAGGGTGATGTCATTCTGCGTGGGGGCGGTGATCCGACTCTAGGAGCCGATGGAATGGACGAGATATTTTTGCGATGGGAAACGGCTCTGCGTGAAAAAGGGGTGAAAAAGATCGCAGGCTCCATCGTCGGAGACGCTTCTATCTTCGGTAGTTCGCTGATTCCGGATTCCTGGCAATGGGGAGACCTGGGGAATTATTATGGAGCGGGGGCGTGTGGTCTCTCGGTGCTCCAGAATAGCTTTCGAGCCGTCTTCTCCACACCCGCTGCGGGTCGGCAGGCCCCGCTTCTGAGGACGGAGCCGAAATTGCCGAGAATTCAGATTTTCAATGAAGTCAGAGTCGGCGCCGCCGGATCGGGAGACCAAGGATACATTTACAGCGATCCCTATGGCAGCGTGATTACCCTACGAGGAACCGTTCCTGCCGGAGCTGCGACCTTTTCGATCAAAGGCTCCCTGCCTGATCCTGCTCGATTCTGTACCGAGCGATTCGCCGAATATCTCGTCAGTAAGGGGATTTCTGTCTCCGGTGGAGGTACGACGGAGCGATTGTTAACCGCCGAGGGCAAGGAGATTGGAGCTCGTGTGACTGTGAGCAGTTTCTCGTCAGATCCTCTGTCCTCTATACTCGTAACGACCAATCTCCGCTCTGATAATCTGAAGGCCGAGAGCATCCAGAGGATGATAGGAGTGAAACTGAAGGGAAAGGGCGATCCCGCGACATCCGCGCAGGCAGTGACCGACTACTGGACCGGGCGCGGTGTCGATATGGTCGGGAGTGTGCTGAGTGATGGGTGCGGACTTTCTCGGGCGAACGCGATCACACCGAGACAGATGGCATCGATCTTACGACTCGCTGCAGACCACGAACACTTTTCGACTTTTTACGACTCGCTACCCATCGCCGGGCGGACAGGGACGCTGCGCAGCATCGGAGGTGGAACTGTCGCCGAAGGAAGAATCCACGCCAAGAGTGGAACCATGGGGCGCGTGCGAAATTACGCTGGCTACGTGAATGCGCGGTCAGGGCGCAAATTCGCCTTTGCCCTGTTTTTCACCAATTACACAGCAGACTCGATCACGGTGAAGTCGAAAATCGTATCGGTATGGAATGCGATGGTCGATCTTTAGCGTGTCACAGACCTTCTTGGTCGTGACGCGTTCAGTCCGAATGAACTCTTACGGGTCATGAAAAGATGAAATTTCAAGAGAATTTTGCCTTTGCCTGACTGGAACTCAGCGCATCTTCGGTTATTGTATCTGTGTGCACTGGGAAAAAATAAAATCTTTCTGGATTGGCGTCTTTGTAAAGACGACGCTCCCCTTTGGCACGCACTGGGTGCGCAAGCAGGAGGCTGCGATCCTCCGCGAGGGTCGTCCGCTCTGTGAATGGGAGCTCACTTGGGCAAGGGGCGTAGGAGTGAAGAACCCCATGGAAGTCCGTGTCCTCCCCGTGCCGAGGGTTCCGACTCCGGGCTTAGCAATTTCACAGTTACTCAACCGTCTTTTCGGCTTCCTCTTCGAGAGTCCGTCGGGAATGGCGGTCAACTATGGCATCTATCTCGAAGCTTCTCAGGCGACGAATCCATCCCTGCTGGTTCACGAATTGACTCACGTCGCTCAATTCGAGCGACTCGGTGGGGTCAAAGGCTTTCTGCATGAGTACCTGACTCAGTGTGTACGCGATGGATACTGGGAATCCGATCTGGAACAGGAGGCTAGACTGGCAGCAGCGCCTTTTACCCGGCCTCCAGGTGGGTGACTGACGCGTGCTTACCAAGCCCGAAAGTCCTGAATCGCTTCAACTGAATTACTTCAAGCGCCACAAGGTGAAATCGCCCACGCGAACCGAATCCGCTTCAGTTGTCTGAAAGTGAGCGAGCACCTTCTTCATCCAGTCGGGTGCGCTTCGATGGCTTTGGATCAGCCAGACACTGTCCTTCAATGTATCGATGAGCGCCATGATCTCATGATGGCTGTAGAAATGTCGATGGGAAAGCTGTTCCGATGTCGCATCAACCTGAGCCAGGTTATTTGTGTCCACATAGTAAACTGATTCGCCTGCGTAAAATTCCATTCCAGGGAGGAAGCGATCACAGATCCAAGCTTTTGCTCCTCGACTCTCTGATACTTCGACGACTCGTCTTGCGCTGGAGTTTGCTCCGAGATTGGCTTCGATTCGCGGGAGCACACCGATCACGACCATGAGAAGTGCGAGTCCCGAAATCAGAAGCTTTGCTTCGCTTGAGGCAAACGAAAATTTCCTATCCTTCCAATAACCTCCGATCCCGATCGCGAGCCACGGGACCCCTGTCACAGTATAGGTGACCAACTTAGAAGAGATACACGAGAATATAGTCAGAACGAAGAGTGCGACTACGAATTCGAAAGGAATTGCGCGCAATCGTTCTCTCCAGTTGCGAGAATAGTGGAAAGCGGGGGTAGTCCGCAACTTCCAGATTGCAACAGGCCACCAAGGAAGCCAAAGCATGGCGGCGGTGACGAAGTGAAATCCGGGGAATCCTTTCCTGCCGTCGACATGCCCGACGATGCGTCCCGTCAACTCGCGATGAAAAAAGAAGTCAATTAACTCCTTGTGGCGATCCATCATTATCAGATACCAAGGCGATCCTATGATCAAAATAAGCAGCAAAAGCCAGAACGGACGTAAACTCGCTAGAATGTCTCTTCGATGGGACAGATACAAGGCAATCGTCAGTGCAAGTAATGGTACTAGACAGGCAGTCGCTTTGTCCCACCACGCTGCACTCCATAGAAGCGCTCCCAAGACCCACCACCAAGAGCGTCCTGTAGTCTGATTCAAACAAAGCCCTGTGGCGAGAGTGCAAAGTCCACACAGAAGCATGTCAGGCGAAAGAAGTCGTGCAAGCGCCCAACACTGAATCGTAGTCGCACAAATGAGCACGGCCCACCAGGCCGCCTTTTCTCCGTAAAGCCGAAATCCGATCAAAGCAACGCCTGCAAGCATTAGAAGACTCCCGATAAAGGAAGGAAGTCGGGCCGCAAACTCGTTCAGACCAAAAAGGAAGAGTGAGGTACCGGTCAACCAGTAAATCAATGGAGGTTTATCAAAGTGAGCAATGTCGCTCAGAGTTGGTTCGAGCCAGTCATGCTCAGGTTCAAGGAATTCCACCGCCATGTTGGCATAGCGCCCCTCGTCCGGTTCGAAGAGTCCGTGGCTCCCCAGTCCCCACAGATTAATAAACAAGACGAAGATAATCAGCCCGATCCACCATCGCAGTCTTTGGGATTCGGTGCGGTCGAGCGGGGCGGGAGACTCGGCGGTATCCATCTACTACTCGATCTGGGAGCAAGATCATCCGATCCCTCAAGCGCTCGATCTGTTTCGAGCACAGTGAGCGATCTGTCGAGGGTTACTCGACATTCTTCGGTGGTGTGCTGGGAGCGGCTAGCGGCGGAGATTTCACCTCTTCCTCCGCCATCTTTCCGAGATACTCCGGCAGTTCAATGCCAGCATTCCTCGCGAGTTCATGCAGTGGTGGAACTACCGAGCCAAAGCCGGAGAGGAAGTTCGCCGTAGAAGATTTTCCGTTCGCTCCAGCACCGCCATCCCAGACGGTAATCTTGTCGATCTGCAGGTTAGAAATCGCCTGCACTTGCTCGCGAACAAGCTGGGGAAGCAGTTCTGTGACCAGCATTTGCTGCGCTCCCAGAGGTCCGGAACAGCTTTCGACGAGATCTTTGAAACCCTTCGCTTTACCGGTGAGCACAGCCTGCGCACCTTCGGCTTCGGCCAGCAGCTTGGCCCGGATACCCTCTGCTTCGGCAATCTGAACGAACTTGATCCCGTCCGCTTCAGCCTGTTTCTCTGATCGGACAGCGTCAGACATCCCTTGTTGTATACGGCGTGCTTTCTCAGCCTCAGCATCTGCCTCTACGATTTGACGCTCTTTGGCGATTTCGGCGGGCACGACGATATTCGCGTGTTGTGTCGCTCGCTCCCGCTCGGCACGCTGTTGCTCCGCCTTTTGCTCGGCGGCGTAGGCTTCTTCGAGCACCTTGGCCTCTGCCACTTTTTCCGCCGCTGTTGCCAGTCGATCTGCTTCGGCCTGGGCACTACGACGATCAGCGTTGGAATTGGCGATATCGACTGCGGCCGTGTTCTCTCCACGTGTCGCTTCAGCGTTGGCGTTCGATACCGCAATTCTCTTATCTCGCTGAGCGGCTGCCGAACCGATCTCTCCATCGCGGTCCGCCTCGGCGACTTTGATTTTGGCTTCGGCGATCGCCTTGGAGGCAGCTTCTTGTCCGAGGGCGTCGATGTAGCCGGAGGCGTCCGTGATGTCTTGGACGTTCACGTTGATTAGTCGCAGGCCGACTTTCTTTAGTTCTACCTCTACCCCGGTGGAAATGTTGGCGATCAGCTTGTCACGGTCAGCATTGATTTCCTCGATATCCATCGTGGCGATCACGACGCGCATTTGACCAAAGATAATGTCTTTCGCCAGCTCGTTGATGTGCTGGAGAGTCAGCCCCAGCAGGCGCTCGGCGGCGTTCTCCATCACGCCGGGTTCTGTTGAGATCCCAACGGTAAAAGTCGATGGTGTATTCACCCGGATGTTTTGTTTGGACAGCGCTCCCTCGAGTTTGATGTCGATGGGCAAGGGAGTGAGACTGAGATACTGATAGTCCTGAATGATCGGCCAGATGAAGGCTGCTCCGCCGTGGTAGCACTGAGCCGACTTGCCCGAACCGACCTTTCCGTAGACGACGAGGATACGGTCAGACGGGCACTTTTTATAGCGGGATGCCAGAGCCAAGATCATCGAAAAGACGAGGACTGCAGCAGCTCCGACGAGGACGAGGATTTCAATATTCATAATAGGGGGCGAGAGGATGGTTAATGAGTGGAGAGTGTGGGTGATGAACTGAGCGGGGCGACGACGAGCGTGGAGGAACCAACTCGATCAATCACCTGAACTTTCGTGCCAGGAGAAATCGCGACTGAGCCGCGATAAATTGCCTCTGCGGTCATGAGACGGCCCTGAATCATTACCTCCACCTGCCCGCCTGCTTTTGTGTCCGCTGGAATCGTCACATATACGGTAGCTACTTCGCCAACGGCGTTGGCGTAGTTCAATGTGCCGCTAGTTTGAAGTTTCATCATGGATCGCATCATGAAAAAAATGGCCACCATGAAAACGATGCCAGCAACAGCGCCGCCCAGAACCGCTAGTCCTAGGGAATGGCCGGACCGCAGGATGATCGCCCCTGTCCAGCCGAACCCGATAAAGAAAGCCGTGACACCACGAACAGAGAAAACTCCCATTCCATCGCCATGCCCGTCGACGTCTAGATCAAAGGAATCGGAATCCCCCAAGAAGAAACTGATCAGTAACTGTAGAAGCAGGATCACGAGGGCGATGATACCGATCCCGTAAAAGATCTGTAGCTCTGGATTAAGCGCTCGCCACAAGGGCGAAAAGTACTGCCAGAATGCCTGCATAAAAAAGTCCTGAGACGTTGATCACTCTATAGCCACTCGAAAGCGGTTTGGCAAGCTGAACCGACAAAAGGAGATTTTAGTCATCCTGCCGCTTACGAATATCACTTGCTGATTCTCAGGGAAGCGCTGATGAATTGTCATATTTGTGAAACACCTAGGGGACATCGATTGGGCACGGAAAATTAACGAGCGCTGGATCGTGGGAGAGTGCTTGCGTAAGGATGCGGCAGCCTATCTCGATTTTCTGGACTCGACAGACCCGCATCGATTGCGCGCATCCTGTCACCGGGCGCGATTTCTTCTGGATCATCGCCGACCCTCGGGCGAGGACCCGAAGCCCTGGTTTTATTCTGGTCTGTTCAGCCTCGTGCAGGCAGAGGAGGCGAAGCTCTATCTGAGGGGGCACGATTTCACGCTGGCGTGCATCCCCGGCTCTGAGGTCTTCGGACTCGACATGCTGAATGTTACTGAGGTCCGCTCGAATACCGCTGCGAAGATTCATCGTATTCGCGCCGCGCTAACGGAGTTGTCAGAGCTAGCAGATGATTTGAGCGGGCCACGAGCGTGATGCGCTCACTTGTTCGACTTGCCGCTGGAAGATTTCTTAAAAGATCGTCCGAGTTTTACCGCCTCCTGCACAGAACCAGAAGGCCCGCCATCACCACCGACGGCGAGAAAGTGGAAGCCCTGCTCCAGTCGATGTTCGACCTCCTTTGCTCCACACAGTGTGCCGAGTCGCACACCTGTGGCCTTCGTCTCAGCGAGCACCTTTTCAATTGCGACTTCTACCGAAGGATCTCCGAGCGGTACCCCCATTGAAAACGCGAGATCCGAAGGGCCGACGAAGAGTCCGCCAATTCCGGGAGTTTCTGCGATAGCGCGGCAGTTTTCCACGGCAGAGGCGCTCTCGATCATCACCCAGAGAACTAGCTCGCCTTGCGGATCGAGCGGCCAGAGATCGGCACGACGGGCATAATCCCCCCCGCTGAGTCCCCAATAGCGGGCGGCCCAACCGTATCCGACGCCTCGTTTGCCTTCCGGAGCAAAGTCGGGGACGCCCTTAAGTTGAGGAAATCGACTCGCCTGCACCATGGCGCGAGCATCTTCTGCTGTTTCGACGTGGGGGACAAGAATGCCCATGGGACCGAGATCGAGCACCTGTTTGATCACGAACTGCAAGTGCTCGCGTCCGGCGGCAGGCACTCGAATGATCGGAGTGGTGGGCTGCACGAGTCCCTTCTTCGTGATTCCTGCTTTGTCAATCATGCCCAGCAGGTAGCCTTCCAAGCGGGTCGGATCGTAAGGTGAATGCTCCAGATCGACGATGACGAAATCCAGACCGCTACTAGCCATTCCCGCGCCGGTGCGGACGGATACATTATGAGAAAAGACTCCGAAGGCATGTTTTCCGGCTTCCATCATCTCGATGAAGTGATTGATGCGCGGCTCTTTCACATTCTCTCCGGGTGCGGCATGAGACAGAAGGCCGAAGGTCATCCAGAGCATCGGAACGGTGACGACAGAGAGGGGGCGGATACGGAAGTACATGATAGCTTATTTTACAGATTCTTGCTCAGGGGAAGGCTCGGTTTTGCCGAAGGCGCTGCGAAGGTAGGCGATAACATTGCGGATTTGCTCCTGATTCAACACCCCACCGAAAGGAGGCATGGGTTTGCCCTCTGGGCCATGCGTGACGATGCGGACTAAATCTTCGTCACTTTTCGCGAGTGGTGAGTCCGGTCCACGCTGACGGAAATTCGCCGCAGCGAGTGGTGCGACTCCACTGCCAGCACTCGCTTCCGATCCCGGCAGGGCTCCGCCTCGTCCGTCCGCCTGGTGACAAATCATGCAAAAGGCGCTGTACACCTGTGCCCCAGCAGTCAGATTAATTTCGCCGTTACTCGGTTTTTCCTTTAGCAGAGCACGAGTCAGCGGTCCTTCGAACCTTCGTCCGTCGAGCAGGCGATTGAGCGTGTAAAAGGCCAGAGGGTTCTCCACTGGTTTCCCGGTGGATGAGACGAGCTCCCACGGTTCGAATTCGTAGATGTACCCGGGGTCGAGTGCTTCGATTTTCAAAGAAACCATTCGACCATCCGCCGCTGGATGAATCGAGGTGATCCGACAATCTGTTTCATCCACCCGATAAGAACCGCCCGGAAGATATAGGTAGCGAAATCGACTAAGCTTCCACGTCTCCTCAGCGGCCAGCTTTGCTGCATCCATCTCGGTAGTGAAAGAGATGTCAAAGCCGTCCTTGGTCAGTCGGATGGCCTCTATTTCCACCGGATCGCGTCCGCTCCAGACGATGCGCTGCAGCCCATCGCCTTTTCCCCAGCCTCGCGTCGTTTGTCCACTATAGAGACTGCCGTCGGGAGAGAAAACCATGCGCATGTTCCCAGGCCTCAATGGAGTTCCTGAACGCGGAGGTGTATCGCGAAAGTATTTCAACCCTTCTTTTCCCGCCGGAATGGTCAGATTATTCGCCCCACTATTGGCCTGAATGGCTTCCAGTCCCACGGCATCGCGGATGAACGGGAAGGCGACTCCTTGATATTCTCCGGCCACTTTTTCGAGGAAAACGCGACTAATGAGCTTCGTGAAGTCACCGATAAAGACTTGCCCCTCAAAGGGACCAAACTTTCCTCCTGTCGTATCCCAGATCGGTTCCCCGGGGCTTCCGCCCAGAGCGCCGTGAGGCAGCGAGACTGATTCCGGGATACGCATGGCTGCCAGCGTTTCGATATCGGGAATTGGCCCGTGGTAATCTTCCCTCCACTTCAGCGAGGCTGGATAGCCGTAAAACCCACCGGGTTTGATATGAGCTAGAGTGCTGGTCGCGATATAATCTCCCTGCTGATCAGTCACGAACACTTCGCCCTCTGGGCTAATTCCTATCCCCGCAGGCTGACGGAATCCACTTGCGACCGGAATCATTTTTCCCTCCGGAGAAATGCTCAGAACCCAGCCTTGATAGCTCCCTAGCGAGGGCTTCTGCTCTTTCTGAACTTTAATCTCGCTGAGCGGCAGGCGCGGATATCGAGGGTTGAAGGGACCAGCCATGTCCGGCATCCCCACAGCGAGAAGAAAATTCCCCTTCTTGTCGCGATGCAGTCCAAAAGTGAATTCATGCCAGTTGTCCGTCATGCACCAGTCGTCGTTGACTGTCTCGTAGCGATCTGCGACTCCATCGCCATCAGTATCCAGTAAGCGTGTGAGCTCCGGACGCTGAGTGACATAGATTTCTCGATCCGATACGGCGAGAATGCCGACAGGTTCATGCAGTCCGAAAGCAAAGCGCTGCCACGGACCCTTGCTCGGATGATCGGTGAACCAGACATCTCCGTGGCGATTCGTCACTACGAGTCGCCCTCCCGGTGTGAAGGCAACTCCAGAGATTTCAGGATTCATGTCTCGAGGTAGATGAATTTCCTCGATCTCATAGGAATTCCCAGAGTCTTCTCCCGCGCAAAGAGGCAAAACCGCGAGAACGAAAGCGAGCGAAATGTAGGGAATGAAAGGGGAGGTCGCACTCACGAGCAAGAATGGGCAAGGGGAGAAGATGTACGGCGCTTTACGGGCTGATGACTAATGATCACATCCAAGGGCCGAATGAACATCCGAATTTCGCCTCCGGCGGGAAAAGCCCACACCCCGGAGGATCGTTCACTGCCTCCTTCTACCGAGACTTTGGATTTCGATTGTGATTCCACAGACAAAAAGGCTTCGCCGCCGTCCTTGGGAAGCCGAAAGATTCGCTCTACGCTTGAGCCGTCGGAGGTCATTCTCAGAGACTCACTGATCAAATGACCATTAATTGTGTATTCGAAAATAACGACATCTTTCTCGTAACGGTATCCTTTGAAACGTCGCTCCACCGGTGCATCGACTGCGCCTAGGTGCAGCGGTTGCACCAGCCGCTCCTCATAAAATACGGTCTCAGGAACCGCCGCGACCTGATTGATCTTCGCCAGATTCGTGGGTGTTAGATCGATCCTTCCCTTCCATATCTGGTTCACGCCACCGCGAAGCGGATCGTAGCAGAGTCCCAGATTCGGAGAAAGCTGCACCGCGAAGGCGGAAGGGCCAGCTTCAGGCATGAAGGTTCGAAATACTTGAGGGTAGCGTTCTTCCGCTCGCTGTTTGGGGTTTGCGCTTGGTTCTCCCTGGGTTAGAGACGTTGCTATGAGAAGGCAGGCAGTAGCCAGCAACAGGCGCATGTACTTTCCGATAAGGGGGGCGATGGTATTCAAAACTGAATCCTATGATGTTCTATCCGGAAGGCTGAGAAAAGTACGCAAATACGCTCTGACGATTCTGGGATCGCATTCCAGAGAGTAGTTTCTCAAAAAAATGTAAAAATTACGTGATCCAAAATTGATTGTTAGGGGGTAATTTTTGCAGTAAACACAATCTGAAAACGTTGTTTCCATCCCCTTGCCTCCGCCACTGGATCCATCGCTCAGGAAGCGACGAAACCCCACGCAAGACTTATGAAACAGACTGTATCGGTTATTTTGGGAGTGACGACGATGATCCTCGGTTGTGCACTCGGACAGGGACAAGAGCAGGGAAAACAGGAAGCGAGCAAGCTCAGGCGACCCAAGCTGGTCGTGGGAATCGCGGTCGATCAGATGCGATGGGATTACCTCTATCGTTATTATGACCGCTACGGTGAAGGTGGCTTCAAACGCCTGATCAACGACGGGTTTTCCTTTGAGAATACCTACATTAATCACATCCCTTCGATCACTGCGGTCGGGCATGCGACGGTCTTTACCGGGACCGTTCCGGCCGTTCATGGGATTACTTCAAATGAATTGGTTTTCAATTCTACTGGAGCGCAGAGCAACGCCGTCTCCGACGAGAATGTCGGTTCTGTCGGCACAACGAGCGAAGCCGGGAAAATGTCTCCTCACTTCATGCTGGCCGATACCATCGGAGACCAACTGAAGCTGGCAACCAATTTCCGTGCCAAGGTCATCGGAGTCTCACTTAAAGATCGCGCAGCCATCCTGCCCGCTGGTCACGCAGCCGATGCCGCCTATTGGCTGGAGAAAAAGGAGGGGAACTGGATCAGTAGTACGTATTACATGAAGGAACTCCCGAAGTGGGTACAGGATTTCAACGCAGAAGGTCGAGTGAAGAAAGTTCTCAGTGGGGAATGGAACACGCTCTATCCGATCGAGACCTACATCCAGAGTTCGCCGGATGATTCCCCGTGGGAAAAGACGTACAAAGGGCAGGAGAAACCAGTTTTTCCGATCAAACTGTCAGAATTGCACAGTCCAGACGATTTTACGATCTTCTACAATACCCCTTTCGGTAATTCGCTGGTCCTAGATTTTGCGAAAGCAGTGATCGCTAATGAAAAGCTGGGACAGCGAGGAGAAACCGACATGCTGACGATCAATCTACCCTGCACTGACTCGGTTTCTCACCAGTTCGGTCCAAACGCCATCGAGACGGAGGACGTCTTTCTGCGACTGGATCGTGATTTTGCCAGCTTCTTCAGCTATCTCGATGAACAGATTGGCAAGGGGCAATATACGCTATTCTTGACGGCAGATCACGGGGGGAATCACAATACCTCTTTCTTGAAGGAGCATAAAATTCAGGTCAACACTGCTTCCGGTAACGAGATTGCGAGCAACTTGAACAAGCTTCTGAAGGCAGAGTTCGGAGTGGATAAGCTGATCGCAAAAGTAACGAGCGATTCGGAACTGTATTACAACTACGCTCTCATCCGAGACAATAAAATCGATGAGGAAAAAATGACCGAGATCTGTATGCAGCAGTTGCGTCGAAATCCTCTGATCGAGCATGTGGTGGACATGTATCACGTCGGAGACTCGGCGATTCCCGAGGTCATCCGGACGAAAATCATCAATGGGTACAATCAGGAGCGCAGCGGACGTATTATTTTCATCCTCTATCCGAATAGTCTATCGCTCAAGTCGCAGGGCACGACTCACCGCGATTGGAACCCCTATGATTCTAAAATCCCGAATTTGTGGATCGGCTGGGGAGTGAAAAAGGGAGGTAAGTGCTTTCGGACCGTTCACATGGAGGACATCGCTCCGACGATGACGAGTATCTTACGCATTCAGCCACCGAACGGGGCGGTAGGAAATGCACTGCCTGAGGTGATCGACTCCAGCTCCTTCTGAATCGGATACTTAGGGTAGCGCCAAAGTCTTGCGAGACTTGCCCGCCATACGCAGTCGCTTGCGAATATCGCGTTTCAGACGAATGCGGGCTTCCAGCTCACGCAGAGAACGAAGCCGCTCGGCTGGGATTGCCAAAGTTCCCTTGGTCCTTGAGTCGAAGTTTGAATAGATCATGCCTTACGATAGCGACAGTTAGGGTAATTAGCTCGCGTCGAAGTGCTTCTCTTTTCCGTTCTTTTGTCGGATTTGATTTCAAGACACGATGCTTAAAATCGGCAGATTTCACAAAAATTACCGTAACTGCGCCGCTTCCACTAGGACGATAAGCTTTTATACTGTAAGAATTCATTCAGGCAATTCCCTGGACTCAATCAACATCTATTTCTAGCTTATTCCAATGATCGAAACGAGCCAAAATCATCCCAGTCGCCGCCGTGCGTTGAAGACACTCCTCGGGTCCGGCACTCTTCTCTCCCTAGATCTCCTCTCCCGATCCGTGCACGCAGCGGGAGGTGACGGAAAATCAGTGAACGCACTGATCATCGGCGATTTCGGTACGACTGGTGCAGTTCAAAAGAAGGTTGCGGAAACAATGGCGAAATTCTGCCAGACTTCAAATATGACTCCTGATTGCATGCTCTTGCTCGGAGATAATTTCTACGCAGTAGATAAAGGAAAATTCTCTGTGGACTCGCCACTATGGAAAGAAGTGCTCGAAGACATGTATCCGGCTTCTGTATTCCCCGGTCCGTTTTATGCTGTGCTAGGGAATCATGATTACTCCAACAACATCGGCGGTGAGAAGGTGCAGTTGGAATACTCGAAAAAGCCGGGGACGCGCTGGAAAATGCCGGCCAAGTGGTACCGCTTTGAACTGGGGCCGGAGGCCTCACCGTATGCAACGGTGATCGCGCTCGATAGCAATTCGGTCGGCACTTCCAGAAACAAGAAAACCGGGAAAACCTTTACATACAGGACTGAAAAGGAAGCGGCTGAGCAGGATGCTTGGCTGAAGGAGGAATTAGCTAAACCGCGTGCTCCCTTTACGATTGTTATGTCGCACTTCCCGCTCTACAGCAACGGCTCGCACAAGGACACACAGCGTCTAATCGATTCATGGGGGCCACTCTTTCAGGAGCACAAAGTCCACGCCTACCTAGCCGGGCACGATCACGATCTCCAGCATATCGAGATCGACGGGAAGTTCACCTCATTCCTATTGGCCGGCGCAGGGGGAGCGACCACACGTCCCGTGATCAACACCAAGCGACCGATTCCCTATGGGGAGGGGATTAATGGTTTTCTCCACATGAATCTGAGCGCCGACAAGATCCTCTTTACGTATCACAATGCGGAAGGTGAGGTGGTGCACAAGTTCACGAAGAGCCTCGACGGTTCTGTTCAGATTGGCTGAGTAAGGCCCTGTGAAATTCCGAGAATCTCCTTCCTGTGTCGCTGCCGATACGTCATTGGGCGTTCGACAGCGTCGCAGAAGGAGATTTTTTAATGGGCAGTTCGATCAGTAGTTGATCTCGCTGCGAATTTTCACTCCTCCAAGCAAGGTGCCAGCCACTTGTCGGCCTCGGTTTGCGTCATGCCTTTGCGCTGTGCATAGGAGTCGAACTGGTCACGATCGATTTTCCCGACGTTGAAATATCGTGCAGCCTCGTTGAAGAAATACAGGCCACTGACACTCGAAGGTGGAAACATGGCGTAGCTTTCGGTGATCTGGATACCGGTTTTCGTTTCAACATCGAGCAAGCGCCAGAGAGTCTTTTTCTCAGAGTGATCCGGACAGGCTGGGTATCCGGCGGCGGGACGGATGCCACGATAACGTTCGGCGATCATATCCTCGACGGTCAGATTCTCATTTTTTCCAAAGCCCATGAACTGCCGTACTTTTCGATGCAGTAACTCAGCCGATCCTTCCGCAAAGCGGTCAGCCAGAGCTTGAATAATAATGGCGGTGTAATCGTCGCCAGCATCACGGAAGGATTTGGCGTACTCTTCGACTTCATTTCCTGCCGTCACGGCGAATGCGCCGAGATAGTCTGATCGTCCACTGCTGATCGGAGCCACGAAGTCGGCGAGACTCAGATGCGCCGAGCTCGCTTGGACTTTTTCTTTCTGTTGACGAAGGAAATAGAAAGTTTCCAGAATATCCGAGCGCGATTCGTCGGTGTAGAGCTGCACGTCCTGTCCAGTGGATGCAGCGGGCCAGATACCCCAGACGCCACGCGCATAGATGCGCTGGTTCGCGATCAGTTCATCACGGATGCGCAGAGCATCTTCGTAGAGCTTGCGTGCTGTCTCGCCGTGTTTCTCGTGCTGAAGAATCTTCGGAAACACCCCGCGCAACTGCCAAGCATGGAAGAAGGGAGTCCAGTCCATGATCTCCGCGATTTCTTCCAAAGAGAAAGGATCGATCACATGACTGCCAATTTCTGGTGCTGCGGCAATTTCGACAGTCGCCCAGTCCACTTTGTCCCCCGCCTGGAGAGCTTCTTCGTAGGGAACATAAACAGTTTGGGAAACCTTGCCGGAAAATAGCTCACGTTCGTGTGCCTGGCGGGCGAGATTGTCCGCGAGAAATTGCTCGCGCAGATTTTCGGATAGCAGGGAATTGCACACTCCGACGACCAGTGACGCATCGAGCACATGCACGACCGGATTGGAATAGTTCGGCGCGATTTTGACCGCTGTGTGCGCTCGCGAGGTAGTCGCTCCACCGATGAGGATTGGGATGGTTTCACCTCGGCGCTGGAACTCTTTGGCATTGTAGATCATCTCGTCGAGTGAAGGAGTGATCAGGCCACTGAAGCCGACGATGTCGGCCTTATGCTCCTTCGCGGCAGCGAGAATCCGGTCACAGTCAACCATCACGCCGAGATCGATGACTTTATAGCCATTGCAGCTCAATACGACGCCAACAATATTTTTTCCGATATCGTGGACATCACCTTTCACTGTGCAGGTTACCACGACAGGGGCATTATCTTCTGCGCCTTCTTCTTTCTCGGCGAGCATGAAAGGTTCGAGATAGGCGACCGCCTTTTTCATTACTCGGGCGCTTTTAACGACCTGAGGGAGAAACATTTTTCCAGCTCCGAAGAGTTCTCCCACGATCTTCATTCCGTCCATGAGAGGGCCTTCGATCACGTCGAGTGGTTTTCCTAGTGCCACACGGGCTTCCTCTGTGTCTTCCTCAACGAAATCAACGATTCCCCGAACGATCGCATGGGAAATTCGTTCAGCATAGTTTCCCGAACGCCAAGCGAGAGCAGTGTTTTCTCCATTGTCCTTTTTCCCAACGCCCTGAGCTTTCAATTCTTCAGCGTAATCGATCAGATCCTCCGTGGCTTCCGGTAGAAGATTTAGGACAACGTCTTCAACAAGTTTCTTCAGCTTTGGCTCGATCTGATCATAGACTTCCAGCATTCCAGCGTTTACGATCCCCATGTCCATGCCAGCTTTTCCGGCGTGGTAGAGGAAGACGGAGTGCATCGCCTCGCGCACAGCGTTGTTTCCACGGAAGGAGAAGGAGATGTTCGAGACTCCGCCGCTAACCTTGGCACCCGGCAGATTCTCTTTGATCCAGCGAGTGGCCTTGATAAAATCGACTGCGTAGTTGTTGTGCTCCTCCATCCCGGTGGCGATGGTCAGGATATTCGGATCGAAGATAATGTCCTCTGGATCGAAGCCCACTTGATCCACCAGAATTCGATAGGCTCGCTCACAGACCCGGATTTTATCTTCGTAGCTCGCCGCCTGACCTTGTTCGTCGAAAGCCATCACGACGACTGCGGCACCATATTTCATTACCTCTCGGGCATGGGCGATGAAGACTTCCTCACCTTCCTTCAGGGAGATCGAGTTCACGATCCCTTTGCCCTGCAAGCACTTGAGGCCCGCTTGAATAACGCTCCATTTCGAGGAATCGACCATCACAGGCACGGCAGCGACGTCGGGCTCGCCCGCCAAGATGTGCAGGAAGCGGCTCATCATGTCCACGCCGTCGAGCATTCCTTCGTCCATACAGACGTCGATCACGGGCGCTCCGTTCTCCACCTGCTGACGTGCGATGGCAGCGGCTTCCTCCAATTGTCCCGCTTTTACCATTTTCGAAAACTTTGGCGAACCCATCACATTCGTTCGCTCGCCGACCATGAGGAATCCCCGCTCATGAGTCTGATTGAATACCTCCGATCCACTGAGGCGCATCGCCGGAGCCAGATCCGGAATCGAGCGAGGTGCGTAGCGCTCCGCGACTTTCGCGATAGCGGCGATGTGGTCGGCAGAATTCCCGCAACAACCACCGACGAGATTGACTAGTCCGTTGGCGGCGAAGTTCTCGATCTCGCGAGCCATGTCTTGTGGGAGCAGGTCAAAGCCGGTGGGAGCGAGTGGGTTCGGAAGACCAGCATTCGGGTAGACGGAGATATTCGTACCAGCGACGCGCGCGAGTTCCGCTAGGTGGGGAGCCATCAGATCTGGGCCGAGTGAGCAGTTGAGGCCGATTGCTAACGGATGAACGTGTGCCACTGCATTCCAGAGAGCCTCCGCCTTCTGAGCCGAGATCATTGTCTCACCTCCGCGACCGACAGCGGCAGATACGATGATGGGGAACTCGCGGCCTTCTTCTTCAAAAACCTCCTGCAGAGCGACGAGAGCGGCTTTGGCGTTCAGAGAATCGAAAATCGTTTCGACGAGCATGATGTCCGCCCCTCCTTCGATGAGGGCTTTCACCTGTTGTTTATAGGCATCGCGTACTTGATCGAAAGTGATGACGCGGAATGTAGGGTCGTCCGCATCGGGGGCGTTCGTCAGGGAGACGGTCATCGGACCGATTGACCCGGCGACGTAGCGGCGGCGACCTGTGTCATTACTGAATCGGTCGCACCATTGACGAGCAAGTTTTGTGGATTCGATGTTCAGGTTCCAGGTCAGATCGCGGAGGAATTCATTGTCGCACACCTCGCGAGCGAAGAATTCCGGATCCTTGCGACCTTTGCCCGACTCTCGTGGATCGGTGACGAAAAATTCGCTCTGGGCGAGGATGGTGCCAGAAAAGGTGTTTGTGATTATAATATCGGCCCCCGCCTCTAGGAAGCGCTTGTGAATATCGCCGATCACATCGGGTCGGGTGATCGAGAGGATGTCTCCATTATTGAGCAGATCCTTTTTGTTGCTCGCGAAGCGCTCGCCACGTGCCTCTGCCTCCGTGAGCTTATATTCACGGATCGTAGTTCCCATGGCTCCATCGATCACGAGAATGCGCTTTTTCAGTTCCGCCTGAAGGTCGCGAGTGAGTTCTGATGGATGGTATGGCGAAGTTTTCATAAATAAGAAAGGGGGGCGGATATGGAGGAGACTCCGGGCTTATTTACCCCAGAGAATACGCACTCCGGCGAAGGCACCGAGTCCGGCAGCATCAAAGCCTCGGGTCGTCTCGTAATCGTGATCGAAAAGATTCTCGATCCGGCCGTAGATTTCCACTTGGTCGTTAATCTCGTAGCTACCGAAGATTCTCGCCACCGTGTAATCGTCGAGAATCACGCCGGGAGTATCGAGCCTCTTATAGGCCCCACTTAACTCAGCGCCGAGCTTCCAGCCATCGCCAGAGTACACGACGCCTCCGGCGAGAGCGAACTCGGGACGGCGCGGCAGACGATCACCCGGATTGCCGCCAAACCCGCCGAGATACTGACCGCGCAGGACGTGTGCATCCAACCAAGTAGCATTCACGTAAAAGCTGAGATTCTCCGTAGGCGACAGAACCGTCTCCAACTCCACTCCTGAACTTTCCGTATCGACGATGGCAGGATTGACGAAGGTGAAGGGATCGACGTCGATCAGATTATCGATTTTATTTTCGAAATAGGTGGCAGAAATCGAGCTTCGCGGATTAAAGATCGTCTGACGTAAGCCGAACTCACGGGTGAAGCTCTCTTCCGGCGCGAGTGTGGACGGGAGTACCGTCGGCGCTAGGTAGATGAAATCCTGTCCAGATGGTGCCTTATAGCCGGTCGCAGCTTTGGCAAAGAGGACAGTGCCGGTCGGCTCGACTGTGTAGTCGAGCTGTACGCTCCAGGTGGGTTTGCTGGTGAAGGAATCCTGCTCGTCGTGACGGCCTCCGACCACAAGGTGAAAGTTCGCAGGCAGATTCATTTCTGCTTGGGCGAAGATGCTGGTATAGCCGTAGTCAAACTCCGCTGCAGGATTGAAAAATCCGGGGATCAGAGGGATGCGCTCGAATCCGTAGGAATAGTATCCAGCACCAAGAGTGTAGGTCGCAGACTTGTCAGGATGCCAGTGGAAGACGGCTTCGAGTTCATGGCCCCATTGTTTGAGCAGGCTGTCATTGAAAAAGACATCCTTCGTCGCTTCCAGATCGCTCTTTGTGTAGCTGTAGAGCAGCGAGAAATCCCATTCGTCCCGAGTCACACTGAATCGAGGGGAGAAGAGCGAGGTTTGGTAATGATTTAACTGCGATTCGGGGAAAGTCGGACTCAGGCGAGAACCCGGAACCTGGAGATCGGAATTTTGAATGTATCCGAGGACGTCGAGGAATGCTCCTTCGCCCAGATCGTAAGCGAAACTACCGCGCAGAACGCGATTTTCGTAGTCAGAGAAGGGGCGGTCATTGGCCGTTGTTAGCCAACTCGTATCGAGGGCTGCTGAAGCGCGTCCGTCCCGCAGAGTCAGCTTATGCCCCATGCGGAATGTATCGAATGAACCCCCTTCAGCGTAGGACTCAAGAGTGTCAGACTCTACGTAGCGAGCATCTGTCGAGCGGAGATCGATCGCACCTGCGAGTGCATCCGATCCGTAGAGAGAACTGGCCGCTCCGCGGAGCAGTTGGACAGATTCCAGCGTCGAGACATCCAGTGATTCGAGCTGATACATTCCACCGAGTCCGGGTGGCAATCGACGGCCATCCAGCATCACTACGGTATGATTGCTTTCCATTCCACGGATGAACAGAGAACTCTGCGCTCCCATCTGTCCGGTCTGCACCAGATGAAGCCCTGCCGATTGGCGCAATACATCCGTCAGGTCGCGTCGTTGCAAAACGCGAATATCCGTCGCTGAGAGTGTATCGACCGAGGGTAGAGTTGGCTCAAGAAAGCTCGGTACTTCTGCCGCGTCGGAGATGGTCAACGGAGGAGTGGCCGTGTCGATCTTAGGCATAAGTGCCTGTTGAATAGAATCCTTCCGCTGAATCGCCTTCCGTGCAGGGCTGGTCGCTTCGACCACGGTGGGATTGAGATTCGTGGCGTCGTCCTGCGACAGCGCAGAAAGAGTGAAGACAAGTGAGAAACAACAAATCAATATATGACGATGCATTGAATCGTTATAAAAGAATTGCCGAGTTCTGCAAGCGAATTTTTCAGAGAACTTTCAAGAAATTTCCTTAGCTCGCGGTCGACATAAAGGCATCGATGCCATCTTCGGCGCGGAGCAGGATTCGTCCTTGCTACACCCTTTTACCTAGCGAGCCGAAGCTATCCGACAGACAGTGGCATCTCCACGCGGAACATCTTCATCGCTCGATCTCGATCCGTCGGATCAGACTTGAGAACGAGTTCTGTCATGGGGAACGTGTGTCGGACATCCGCAGCAGCCGCTTCTGAGATGGTGAGGGGATTGCGATGACTTTGCCCGGCGGCACCAACTTTTTCAGCCATCTCGACAATCTCACGTACGGATTCGAAGTAGAGCGCCTCCCCTCGATTCCCCACGCCCACCCGCGC
Organism: Verrucomicrobiales bacterium; assembly: GCA_039806885.1. Lineage (GTDB taxonomy): Bacteria > Verrucomicrobiota > Verrucomicrobiia > Verrucomicrobiales > DEV007 > Arctic95D-9. The sequence goes on along the minus strand of JBDHQE010000011.1, from coordinate 9,420 downwards.
GGTAGCGGTATGGATTCCCACGGCGAGAGAAATCGGTTGGCTGGTCTCGATTTTCCAGGCCTTCACGAGCTTTGCCAGAGCCTCCTGCATGGCCAGGGCGGCTTGGATCGCCATTCGCTGCTGGTGTGGATCATCGTGCATGGCCCCAAATACGGCAATCACGCGCTCGTCATTCGACTGTTCTAGGGAACCGCGATTTCGCAGCACGATATCGATCATGGTGGAGAAAAATTCGCTGAGCAGCGCGAAGACTCTTTCTGTCCCGATCCGGGTCGAAAGTTGTCGAAATCCGACCAGCTCCGCTACCAAAACTGTGACACGCCGTGATGTTTCCTCGCCCATGGCAACATCGTCCGTTGTGGGTTCGGCACTCTGAGAGCGTATGTAGTGAACCAACGCCCCTTTTAGGGACTCGCGCTCTTCCAGCCCCTGAGCCATCTGATTGATCGCTTGCGCAAGTTCGCCGAATTCGTCGCGACGATTCAGATCGAGGCGCTTGGAGAAATTCCCTCGTGCGATCCCACGCACGAACTCCTGTAGAGCGATCAGGGGACGAGAGACGCGATTCGAGAGCCAGGCAGCCAGTGCCACAGCGACGGTCAGAGAGAGTCCCATCGCGAGCAGTTCCCCTATGAGCAGGCGGCGGAGTAAAGCCTGGATCCTCTTTGCAGAAATATCAGCTGCCAGCATGGCCACCGCTTCTCCTTGCTGATTATGAATCGGGGCGAAGGCGGAGAGCCAAGTGCCGAAGGAGTCTATCGCATAACGGGAATCGACGTGAGTGACTCCTAAAACGGGAATTTCATCACCCTTGGAAAATTCGACCCGATCTCCGAGTTTTGACCGGCTGGCCGCATCGGTTTCTGCATCGACGACATATTCCCAGCCACCCCCTTCCAGAGGTCGCATAATGTATAAAAAGTGGATCGGAAGAGCGCCTTGTCGATTTGCCGCGAGAATTTCGCGCAGGGGGCCAGCGACTTCCTCATACACAGTATTTCTGTCATCCGACGGGCTCCTGAGGAGTTCGACCCTATCGCCGCTGATCCGAGGTGCCGTGCTGACCACGAGAGTCAGTACTTTTTCCTGAACGAGTTCAAACGCCAACCGACTCGCCTTCCTCAGACTGAGAAAGACGACCAATCCGCAACTGGCGGCGACGAGTAGGACGAGAAGAGTGTGTAATTTACGGCGAAAGGTCACGACTACAGAGCATAACGCATGAGAGAGCTGACGGAAATCCCGAAATTACGTCCACGGTAGTGAATCGCAAAAATCTTGAAATATTTGAGGAAGGTCGATCCCATCTTCGTAATTCACTCGACCCTCTTTGCCGTGCGAACGAAGGGTGGAATCGCGCATCCGATTGAGTCGGCGACTGCGCGGATTAGTTCCGCTTCGTGACTGGTAATCCCTCCATCTGCCATCACACTGTGGCTACACGCCTCGAGAATGCGCTTTTTCAGAGTCGGAGAAGCCATAGCCAGCTTGTCGAGCGCTTTACCGATCTGATCGATGCGGCATTCTTCGGGTGACTTCCATGGAATGTCGATCAGACAGAGCTGACGTAGATGTGTGGTGGCCTCGGAAAACGCTCGCTTTACTTGCTCTTGATCCTCTGAATGGCTCATGGCGGCAAGTGAAGACAGGATCACTGCGACCGCGTCGGTCAGATCATCCATTCGCCTATACAGTACTCGCTCTGGTCCGGTCTTGCGGAACCAGAGATCGAGATGGCGGGTGACCACACGCAGCAGCATGAATTCAAAGAGATTGATCTGACCATCCCCGGACACTAGAGTCCACAGGAGTTTGTGAAATCTTTCATACTCCTCTTTTCCGAGAACTCTCAGGCTCGCGATTGCGAGATCCACGAGAGCGATTTTCACCATAGCGTGCACGCCAGCTAACTCCGACGCCAAAGTGTCCACATAGTGCGCGGCTTCTCCTCCCAAAGTGGCGCGTAGAGAACGCAGCTCGGATTCTCTTATGGACGCTTCTTCATCTAAAAGCAGGGCATAAATCAGGCATTGGGCAGAGACAGGTGAGCGACAGGCCTCGATCCAGTGCTCTGGTAGCTCGGCCAGCAGGTTGGAACTCATATCCACCTGCTCCGGATGCAGTGTTCTCATGCTTTCAAGAGCTTCACCTGCGTTCAGCTTCGTCCCTGAGTTACTGGGATACCGTTCGGTGAATCCTATCGCCTGCCGTGTGGCATCGCCGATAGAGGCTAACTCTTCAGGCTTTACTTTCTTCTGCGTAATTACCGTAGAAAACTCTCCGTTCCAATACGGGAGCAAGCGGCGAATGCGCTCTTCCAAGGGCGGGTGTGTGGAGAACAGTGACTGAGTGAGTGCGGCGCCGAAAAACAGATGACTCGCCTCCGCAGCCATCGGATTCACGAGTTTCGACCCAGCGGCGAAACCTCCAATTTTAAGCAAGGCCCCACCGATCCCCTCTGGATTGCGAGTGAACTGCACCGCCGAGGCATCGGCTAGGAATTCGCGCTGGCGCGAGATTGATGCTTTGATCAGATTCGCAAAAAAGACTCCGATATATCCGATCGCCATCAGCCCAACAGCGATGATGATCGCCACGAGAATTCCCGAGAGGCCGTTGTTATCGCGACGACTGGATCGTGAATCAGAATCCAACAGACCGCGCAGAATGAATCTACCGATCAGCGCGACGAATAGAATACCGAAGAGCAGGCCCATCAGGCGGGTGTTGAGCCGCATGTCGCCATTCAGAATATGAGAAAATTCGTGAGCGATCACGCCTTGGAGCTCGTCGCGACTCAATTGTCTCATGCATCCTCGCGTCACCCCGATCACGGCGTCACTCGTCGATTTCCCCGCCGCGAAGGCGTTGATTCCTTCCTCCTGATCTAGCACATATACCGTCGGCACGGGAATCCCCGCCGCGATCGCCATTTCCTCAACCACGTTCAGAAGACGACGCTCATGATAATCCGTCGCATTCGCATCCAGTTGGCGTCCGCCGAGTCCTCGTGCGACGACGCCACCGCCTTCGGAGAGTTCCATCGTCTTGTATCCGGAGGCTAAAGAAATCACGCCGCCGACGACGAGAGCCGTGTACAGAAACACCACCGGCTGCCAATATTCGATCGTCGGTTTCTCATTTGCCAAAAATAAAACCCCAACCACGAGCACGTAAATCGCTCCGATGATCCCTGCGACGGCGAGCAGGAATAGAATCACTAGAAGATGGGTCTTTTTCCTCGCAGCTTCTTGATGCTCGAAGAAATCCATGAGCGCAAAAGGGCTGGTACGGGAGAATCGGAGACCTTACAGCTCGTCCGTTCAGAACGAGACTGAGACGGAATCGCGTTCTCCGTCAGCCGATACCTCGAAAGAAGTTGCCGGGACGAACCGGAACATGCCTGCGATAAAGTTGGATGGGAACATTTCCAGCTTGTTGTTAAAATTCATCACCGCATCATTGTAGGCCTGACGAGCGAAGGCGACCTTTGATTCGGTAGAAGTCAGTTCTTCCTGTAGTTGCAGCATGTTCTGATTGCTCCGCAATTCGGGGTAGCTTTCCGATAGGGCGAACAGGCGTCCCAAAACACCGCTGAGTCCACTTTCTGCATTGGCGAGTTGCGTCATCGAACCTGGGGTGCCTGATTGTGCCTGCGCCAGTGCCGAAGTCGCCGCATTTCGCGCCGTGATCACGGCTTCAAGAGTTTCTCGCTCGTGCTTCATGTAAGCCTTCACCGTCTCCACCAGATTTGGGATTAGATCGTGACGGCGTTTTAGCTGCACGTCGATTTGAGCGAAGGCGTTCTTATATCGATTCCGCAACTGAACGAGCCCGTTATACAACCCGATCACTAGGAGAATTGGCAAAGCGATGACAGCGATTAGGACGAGAAGGATGATCAATGTCTTCATAGGGAAGAGAGATAGCAGAATTTAATCGGATGAGACCTTTCTGTATCTTACGCGAATTCGTGGAAAAGAGCGAGTCAGAATCGATCAAGAAATCGCAAAAGAGAGAAACTCCATAATTTTCAAAATAAATATTGAAACTAGGAATATTATCATTTATGATTCTCATGTCTTCGATTATTAAAAGACACGAAACCTAAACGCACGAATATCAGCTATGAAATCAAATTCCCTGATTCTCAGTCTTCTAGCCCTTTTTGGCTTTTTCTTCCTTCAGACGCTTGATGCGCGTCCACGCGAGGTAGAGACAGTTCGCTTCCGTGGGGTCTGTCAGAAATGTGGACACGATTTGCTCGCCTATTATGCTCCGGTGGAATGTCGAGGTGGCCACGTCGCTTGGCAGTGGGTGAACGAGCCTCACATGCACTGTCAGCCCGCCTATCAGCGGCCTTGGCGTCGCGACTTTTTCTATTCTGCAATGATGAACCCAGCAAACCCTCGTCCTCAAACCAGCCGAGGATTCCGCTCTCCGATTTACTCCTCAGAAATCGGCTGTCGCTGAGAAGAGGGAATCAAAACCGCAGCTTTTTTCCACGAAGCCTTCTGCGATCTCTTGCGCCTGAGCGGATGGGTAGTAGTTTCTTACCCCGCCGGAGTTCCCGGCTTTAGGAAAAGAAAACCCATCTCTCATGTATCGCTCTCATCATTGCAACGAACTCCGCAAATCCCATGCCGGTCAGACGGCCATGCTGGTGGGATGGGTCAATACCGTTCGCGATCACCACGGAGTCATCTTCATCGACATCCGCGACCGCGAGGGCGTCACCCAGTGCGTGTTTCGTCCCGAGCAAAGCTCCACTGCCTCTGAATCCAGCCATCATCTGCGAACGGAAGACGTGATTCAAGTGACTGGTCACGTCGAAATCCGTCCCGATGTCGATGGAAAGAGCACCTTCAATTCGGCCATCGACACGGGCGAAATCGAACTCGTCGTCACGGAACTGGTGGTTCTGAACAAGGCCGATGTGTTGCCTTTCCAACTGGACAAGGAACTGAGCAACGAAGATCTGCGGATGAAGCACCGCTATCTCGATCTGCGGCGCCCGCGCATGACGCGCAACCTCCGCCAGCGGCACGCCATCACGAAGGCGATCCGGGATCGGCTCGACGCCAATGGATTCGTGGAAGTGGAAACGCCGATCCTCTCCAAGTCCACTCCGGAGGGTGCTCGCGACTTCCTAGTGCCCTCGCGGCTCAGTCCGGGCAAGTTCTACGCTTTGCCTCAGGCTCCTCAGCAATATAAGCAGATGATGATGGTGGCCGGTCTGGAAAAATACTATCAGATCGCTCGCTGCTTCCGCGACGAGGACTTACGTGCGGATCGTCAGCCAGAGTTCACTCAGGTGGATATCGAGGCTAGCTTCATCACCCAGGAAGATATTTATACGTTGATCGAGGATATCCTCACTGCTGCCTTTCGCGTGTCGAGAAATGTGGAAGTCTCGCGTCCCTTCCCTCGGATGACGTATCGCGAGGCGATGGACCGCTTTGGTAGCGATAAGCCGGATCGCCGCTTCGGCACGGAGATCGTGGACTTGAGCGATGCATTTGCGACCTCTGCTTTTAAGGTCTTCGCCAGCACGATCCAGAAAGGCGGCGTCGTCCGTGCGATCAACGCGAAGGGATTTGCCTCCGTAACCACGGGACAAGTGAAGCGACTGGAGGAAATCGCACGCGAAGCCGGGGCTGGAGGGCTCGCTTACATCAAGGTGGAGAATGGCGAATGGAAGTCGCCTATCGTGAAATTCTTCTCCGAGGAGGAGAAGGCGATTCTCGTCGAGAGACTCGGGATCGAAGAAGGCGATTTGGTGCTCTTCGGCTGCGATCAATGGGGTGTGTGCTGCGATGTGCTCGGACGCCTGCGCTTGGAGGTAGCATCGATGTGCGGGTTGAATGAGGGGAAGGAAGATGATCTGGATTTTCTCTGGGTCGTGGATTTCCCTCTGCTTGCGTATGACACCGAGGAGGAAAAGTGGAATGCGGTTCACCACCCATTCACGAGGCCGCGCACGGAAGACTTGCCATTGCTCGACGATCCGTCGAAGTGGGGCGAGGTGCTGGCAGTGGCTTATGATGTGGTGTTGAATGGCTATGAATTGGGCGGGGGTAGTCTTCGAATCCATGAGAGCGACTTGCAGTCGCGCATGTTCAGCATTCTGGGGATCGGAGAGGAAGATCAGCAGGAGAAGTTCGGTCACATTCTGACCGCGTTCCGTTACGGGGCCCCTCCGCACGGAGGCGTGGCTCTGGGGCTGGACCGCATCGTGATGCTGGCCTGTAAGGAGGATAGCATTCGTGAGGTGATCGCGTTCCCCAAGAATAATAAGGGAGCCGATCTCATGTCCGCCAGTCCCGGCGAAGTCGATTTTCGCCAGCTTCGTGAGCTTTACATTCAGTCGAAGCTGCCGGAGAAAAAGAGTTGATCGTGAGTGAGAGACTCGCTTCTCTTCCTGATTGAATCCGTCTGACCGTATATGAATCTTCGTCGCTATCTCATTCGCGCTTTGGTGCTGATCGTAGCTGCGGGGGTCGCTTACTGGAAGCGGGATGACCTTTCTCAGACAGGATCAGAGCAAAGAAAACCGCCTTCGATCTCGAAGGAATCCAGCCGCTCGGGCAAGGCGGAGTTAAAAGATGGGCCGATTCCGGGAATCGACGGTTCCCTCGCCAAATCTGAATCGAAGACAGCACCGAAGACAGCACCGAAGACGATTCCGAAAGTCGTTCCCAAGGCTATCGAAGCTGCGTCTCCATCGAAGGTGGGGGGCTGGGACAAGATGCAGGGAGCGCAGCTCGTCGAGAACAAGGGAAATGACGGGGACAGTTTTCACGTTCGGGCGGGAGGTCGTGACTTCGAGCTGCGTCTCTACTTCGTCGATACACCCGAGTCCTATCTGAGTGATCGCTACGAGAAACAGCGGGAGCGGGTGGAGGATCAGTCTCACGATCTGGGCGATCTGACGCTGGAGCAGACGGTCGAGCTGGGGCAGGAGGCGAAGGCCTTCACGAAGGAGCTACTCGAAGCTGGAAGCTTCACCGTTTATACGTACTGGGAGCCGGTTTATGAAGGCGATCGTTATTACGCCTTCGTCGAGCTGTCGGATGGATCGGATCTGGCGAGTCGCATCGTCGAGAAGGGGCTGGGACGCATTCATACCAAAGGGCCGGGGACGAAGGAAAAGCCAGTGCTGACGCCTCGAGGACAAAGCTATTATCAGGCGCGAGATCAGCTTCTGGCCCTGGAGCGAAAGGCGAAGGATGCAAAGCTGGGTGCATGGGGGCTATGACTCCAGAGTCCTTCGACAGTGTCCTAGCATCATCGAATGTTCGGGATATGCGCCCTTCTGACAGAAGAAGAAAAGGAGAACTCCGACTTTTCTCCCCTGCAGTTCGTCATTCGGAGATTTGTGCCTTGTTGATGATGGGACTGCTCACCCTGATCGGCTGCACGAAACCGCAAAAGCCGACTGATGGCAAAAAACACGTCGTGACGACCTTCACCATCTTGCAGGACATCGCCCGGAATGTGGCGGGAGATCGCGTAATCGTAGAATCGATCACGAAACCGGGAGCGGAGATTCATGAATACGAGCCGACGCCGCGTGACATCGTCAAGGCGCAATCGGCTGATCTGGTGTTGCGGAATGGCTTTGATCTGGAGCGATGGTTTGAAAAATTCATGACTCGACTGGGTCAGGTCAAAAGCGTGACCCTGTCTGATGGGATCGAACCGATCCAGATCGCTGCCGGGCGCGGTGATGGGATGCCCAATCCTCACTCTTGGATGAGCCCGAAGAATGCTCTCGTCTATGTAGAAAATGTGCAGAAGGCGCTCTGCGATCTGGATCCGGAAAATGCGGATTACTATCGTGCAAATGCGACTGCCTACAGTGCCCGTCTCCGGGCGATCGCTGAGAGACTCGAACGAGAATTCGAGAAAATCCCAGCGGAACAGCGTTGGTTGGTGACTTCTGAGGGTGCTTTTTCCTATCTGGCCCGGGATTTCGGTCTGCACGAGTTGTTTCTCTGGCCCGCCAATGCCGATGCTGAGGCGACTCCTCTGCAGATTCGGAAGGTGGTGGATGAAGTGCGTGCGCATCGCGTTCCCGTTGGGTTTTCGGAGAGCACGATCAGCCCGAAACCGATGCAAGAAGTGGCAAAGGAAACTGGGATCCGCTACGGTGGGGTGCTTTATGTGGATTCTCTGACTGCGTCAGGCGGGGAGGCGTCTACATATCTGGAGATGCTCGAAATCAACGCAAGTCGTATTCTCTCAGGCTTTGGCCTCGATTAATCCTGATTCACTGACATGGCTGAAATTAATCTCAAAGTGGATGACGTAACTGTAGCCTACAGCAACGGACACGTCGCGCTGCATGACGCCAGTTTCGAGCTGAATCGACCGACGATTTGCGCCTTAGTCGGTGTGAATGGCAGTGGAAAATCGACGCTTTTCAAAGCGATCATGGGTTTTGTACAGCCGGTCAAAGGCCGTGTCACGATCTCGGGAGAATCCGTCCATCTGGCCCACCGAAAGAACTGGGTCGCCTACGTGCCGCAGGCGGAGGATGTCGATTGGTCGTTCCCGGTCAGCGTCTGGGATGTGGTGCTGATGGGACGATATGGATACATGAATTTTCTTCGCATTCCGAGGCAGGAAGATCAGCGTATCGCTCGTGAATGCCTGGAGAGAGTGGGTATGTGGGAATTCCGAGATCGCCAGATTGGCGAGTTGTCGGGCGGACAGAAAAAGCGCGTATTTCTCGCGCGGGCGCTCGCTCAGCAAGGACGGTTCCTGCTGTTGGATGAACCGTTCACGGGTGTTGATGTGAAGACGGAGGAGGCAATCATCAAGCTGCTGATGGAACTGCGGGAAGAGGGGTTGATCGTCTTCGTATCGTCGCACGATCTCGGATCGATTCCGCGCTTTTGCGATCAATGTGTCATCATCAATCGGACGGTGCTGGCAACGGGGCCTATCGAGACGACTTTCACGGAGAGAAATCTGACGATTGCCTTCGGCGGAGCGCTGAGAAATGTCCGCTTCGATCATACAGATGAGCCGGGTTCTCGCAATGAGTATCGCGTTCTGACGGATGATGAGGGAGCGCTGGTTTTCGATCACGAGGGGAAACCAGCGCTCCCGGTGAAAAGACAGATTGCCGAATCTGAGCATCATGACTGATCTGCTGCTGGCTCCGTTTCAATACGATTACATGCTGCGGGCTATGCTGGTGAGCGGCTTCATCGGGGCCGTGTGTGCGCTGCTCTCGTGTTTCGTAACGCTGAAGGGCTGGTCGCTAATGGGCGATGCGCTATCGCACGCCGTGGTGCCTGGCGTGAGTATTGCCTTTCTCCTCCACTTACCCTTCGCCGTCGGAGCTTTCGCCAGCGGGATGCTCGCCGCTCTGACGATGAACTTCATTAAGTCCCGCACTCGCCTTCGGGA
>JBDHQE010000228.1:0-5983 GCA_039806885.1 Verrucomicrobiales bacterium | reverse complement strand
GCGACGCCGCCGGGAATGGCGCTGCCGAGCAGGTAGTGCTGCTGTCCGGTGGGATAGAGCTGCAGGCTGGCGAGGTCCCCGGCTTCCTGACTGGTGTTGGGCAGGCTGGGCAATCCTTGCAGGGAATAGCGATGGGCATTGGCTCCGCTGAGGGGCTGGGCGCTCTGGAGGCCGATGGGGGCGTCGGGCCGGAGCACGAAGAAGGCGCTCATGCCGACGGGGAGGCCGGAGGGTGTTTGGAGGAACTGGCCACCGTCGAATTGCACCCAGGGCAGCGGCTGGCCGGGAGTAGGCGGCAGGTAGTCCGGTGCGGCGGTGGTGGCGCTGTACTGGAGAGCTGGGCCGCTCCCGAGATTGTGCCAGGTTTGGACTTTCCCCGCTGTGAGCTCCAGTCCCCGGACGGAGGAAAAATGCACATCGGCGGCGAGTTCCCAGGGGATGCCCTCGGCGAGGCTGTAGGCAGGAAAATAGCAGAGGCGCACTTGTCCGGCGACTTCGGCAAAGGCGAGCAGAGTCTGGAGTTCGCCCGGCTTGGGACCCATTTTCCAGTCGAGGGAGATCCGGCCCTGGGCGTCGGTGCGCAGGGTGCGCAGCTCTGTCGTGCCTCCGTTGGGGGCCGGAGTTCGGCTGGCGGGAGCGATGCGACCGCCGCCCTGTGTGATGGCAAAGCGCACAGGCGCGTTGGCGAGGGGCTGGCCCGCCGCGTCGGTGACGAGCAGGTGGACGGGCTGCGGCAGCCAGGCATGGGCCGGGGCAAAGGGAGGACTCTGCCCGTCGCCGGAGCCAGGGGCGATGGCGTGCAACTGCGGCGGGGCACCGTCGTAGTAGTCGAGCGGGTCGCTCTGGGCGAGGATTTCGTCGAGGTTGCTGATTCCGTCGCCGTCGTAGTCGTCCTCGGGGGTCACGTCGCTCTGCGCTCGGAAATTGTCCGACAGCGAGGCGTGGATGAGACGCCACTCCACGCCATCAGGAATGCCGTCGCCGTCGCTGTCGGGATCGGTGGGGTCAAAACCAAGGGGCGAGCGGGCTTCCCAGCCGTCCGGGATGCCGTCACCGTCGCTGTCGGCCCAGTGGGGATCGGTGCCGAGGTGGTATTCTTCGAGGTTGGTCAATCCGTCGCCGTCGGGATCGAGAAGGGCGTCGGACGGATCATGGGGATCGAGGCCATGGCGGAGTTCCCAGGAATCCGGGACGCCGTCACCGTCGCTGTCGGTAGTGTCGCCGAAGAGGAGGATTCCAACGCGGCGGGGGCTGCTGGCGCCGGGAGATTTGCGGAGAGACAAATCGACCCGTCGCTCGCGTAGGTTGCGCTGCCGCAGATCGGGCGCGGTGGCATCCGGATCATCTTGAATGTGTGCGAAGAAATAGGGATCGGCGAAGCTTTCGTCAAAGCGAAGGCGGCTCCAAGCGCTCTCAGGCAGTTGCTCGGGAGTGAGGACTCTGGTCTCATATTTCAGGTTCGCACCATCTGGCAAGAGTCCCTTTCCAGGTTCAATCGCGAGATAGTGAACGAGCTTGCCGACAGGTGCTTCCGTCCCCTCATTCACAAGAGTGAGCGACAGGCCGTCGTGCGCGATTTCATCCGGTCGCACCCAAAGTTCCTCTGAGTCGTCTGATCCGATCACCTGAGCGAGAAGGATGGGCGTTTGAGAAAACTCTCCCGCGAAGTCCACGCCCGCCCCAGCACCACCCACGAGCACACTGCCCGCCTCCCAGCGACGTCCGCCCAAATCATAGGAACCCGATTCCATGGCGATCCAGGAGAGGCGTTTCACCTCGGGAGCGCCGCCCTCGGGCTGGATGACCTGAACCTCACAACCTGTATGCGTGAGATGACGAATGCGCACGCGGGTCGTCGAGGGGAGTGCGCGAGACAGGGTCGTGAGTTCCTCGTGAGAGGGTGGCGAGACGATAAAGATCGGATCGAAGTAGGGAGTCGAAAAATTGATCGGCAGCCACGGGATTGGCGAACCAGCAGGCCCCGGCGCGGGGATTTCGATTTCGCCGAGTTCGAGTCGTGTGTCGAGGGCCGTGCCCGCATCGTGCCCGAGAGCCAGAGCTAGGTAGGCGGCGGGAACAGCGCTCGTCGGCGCCACGGGAAGTCCGGCGGGATTTCGCAGGACGGAGTCGAAGCCGTGAGTGCCAGGACGGGCGATGGTGCTGCGTAAGGGATCGCCGGGAGGAATCGATTGGGCGGCCGTAAAGATCAGGGGCTGGGGAATGGGCTGGGTGAAATTGACGGAAGTAAGTGATTCAGGAGCGGATGGATGGGAAAAGGCACTGGCTTCGATGGGGCGGTTATTCAGAGTTCCGGTCCCCGCCTCGACTGCGATCCAGTCCACCTCAATCGTAGACGGAAGAGGATCGCTGGTGATGTTGGCAGTAACTTCCATTCCGCTGGAAGTGGCTTGAGTGAGTTGCAGAGCGATCTCGGGATCTGTCGTCGGACGGATCAATGCGACCGGAACTCCCGAAAAGGCGGTGGCGAATGGAATCTGCATCGGAGAAGCTGGTGAGGAGAGGGTTGCTCTGCCGACCTTCCACGCGAGATCATCGATCTGGTATTCCCCAGGCGCCGCAGCGAGCCAAGCAATGCGAATCAGAGATGCGGGGGGGGGGGCGGAGGCTGCAATCGCGAAGCGGTATTCAAAACTCTCCGTTCCTACATTGCGCAGCTCAATGTGTTCCGCACGAACTTCGCCCGCCTGATCATCAATGAGAACAACGGGAGGCGTGCTGAATGGGCTAGTAAAGTAGACACGGTGCCAAGTTCCCGCGTCGGAGGCTGTCTGGATCGCGAGTCCGTACTCCGGAGGCTGGATCGCTTCGACTTGCGCTTGATTCGGAGTATCGAAGCCCCCGATCATAACGCATAACGATATGAGGGCGATGACTTTCCAAGTCCGATAAATGCGATAAGTGAAATGTCTTACACAGCGAGTGCCCATCACGCTGTCGTTTTATCGAAGTTCTGGAAGATTGGCAATCTTTTATTTTCGATTTTTTTTATTCGTGAATGCACGGAATATCTTCCTGGCGGATGCCAGCCATAGTTTCGGCTGCCGACGAGGACGTCAGCGGTCCCAGGAATCGCTTCCATAGACAAGATTGTTTGCGCCGCTCTTCTTTCACTGGCTCGGCACTTCTGCAATCTAGGTTTAGAATGGCGCTTCCCGTCGTCCTTTATGCCAAATCGCAAACGTTGGGCTAGGGGCTGCCCTCAGACTGTGAACTGATCTTTCGCGTTTCATGTGAATTCAGTGGAGTGGGGATGTTCGCCCCTACCCGCTAAAATCAAGCAAACCAGAGATCAAGTCTCGGTATGCCATGGCAGCTCGAACGATGAGAGCGGCGACGACTAGAAGGGTGAACCAGTAAAAGAGCTTCGGCAGCCATTCTCCGAGGCGGTTCATGGCCTCCACGACGCTCTCGGCGTAGAAGTGACTCCACTCAGCGAGTTCGCGGTCGAGCTGTCCTGATTGTTCGGCAATCGTCATTCCTCGCACGAAGTCCTTTGGAAAGGTGCTCCTAGCCAGTGCGAGCACGTCCGCCAGCGACTCCCCGGCTGCCAGCGCAGATTTTCCTGTCTCGACTCCAGAGCGGATCGTTCCACTGCCAGAGGCCCGACCGGCACCTGCGAAGGAATCGCTCATGGTCCGTCCGGCTAGTAGATAGATTTCGAAGACTTCGGTATAGCGCTCCATGGCGAGCGCCTTTCTCGTAGGTCCTAAGAGTGGAAGACGACACAGAAAAGCATCGATCCCGGCGGATAGGGATCCCATGCGAAGCACGAATCGTGACAGAAGCGCGATGATCAGGATCGCCAACCAGAGCCCTAGCAACACAATCCCGCTCGCACTGAGTGTTTTCGACAGATCAAAAGTACGTCCTTCTCCGCTAAAATCGATTCCTCGAAAGACGGAAGATGTCAGCATGGTGATGGGGATGGCGATATGCAGGAGAAAGAGCGGATAGACCAGTCCTCGCGTCATCGCCTTTTTTGTCTGATCGAGGCGATGAAAATATCCTGCGAGATGAGAGAACCCTTTCTCCAGCTTTCCTCCCGACTCCGCAGCGGTGACGATCTCGCGTTCCACCGGTGACACGAAAGTGCCCGCACGGGCGAGGGCGTCACTGATGCTCTGACCTCGATGCAGTCCCGCCAGCATTCGATCATAGAGCAGTCGCTCGGTCCGACTCAGCCTGCGCTGCTCCAACAGCGATTGACAGGCTTTCTCCATGCCCATCCCGGAGCGAGCATACTTCTCCAATCCTGAATAAATCTGTGCCTTCTCTCGTGCAGACAGATGAGCCATACTGCGAGTATTGTGACATGAAACTCCCGGTACGGAAATGCCAGAAACGAGGGAAATGACGGAAATGAATCGATCACGCTTTTGGGGAGAATACGAACACTTGCCAGCCCGGATCGTGCCCTTTATCCTCAATCGAATGATCAGTGGCTCTTCTATTCTCATGATTTTCCTGCCTTTATGAAACGAAACTTTCTCCTATTGAGTCTTGTTGCCTCCTCCGTCCTTTGGGTGGGGACGCCTCTTGCGGCGCAGAATTCTTCCGACTCTGAGCACGATCTCGTGATCTACGGCGGCACCTGTGCGGCTGTCATCGCCGCCGTGCAGGCGAAGAAGATGGGGAAAAGTGTCGTGATCGTCAGCCCGGATAAGCATCTGGGTGGCTTGTCCAGTGGGGGACTCGGCTGGACGGATACAGGGGACAAGTCGGTCATTGGAGGACTCGCCCGCGATTTTTATCATCGGATCTGGATGGAATATCAGAAGCCTGAAGCATGGCGGTGGCAGACATCCGAGGAATACGGTACCAGAGGGCAGGGGAAATTGGATGATGACGGTGAAATCCGCACGATGTGGGTCTTCGAGCCGAGCGTCGCAGAGCGGGTGTTCGAGGGCTATATCAAGGAGTTCGAGATTGAAGTCCACCGAGATGAGTGGCTGGATCGCGAGCGAGGGGTGGAGGTGGAAAACGGGGTAATTCGCTCGATCACGACTCTCTCTGGAAAAACATATCGGGGACGAATTTTCTTTGATACTACGTACGAAGGCGATCTGATGGCCGCCTCCGGAGTTTCATACCATGTGGGACGCGAAGCGAATGCTGCCTACGGAGAGGAGTGGAACGGAGTTCAGGTCGGCACGTTGCACCATCGACATCATTTCGGAGCCGTCGAGAAGCCGATCAGCCCCTACCGCATTCCTGGCGATCCCAGCAGTGGCGTCCTCGCTCGCATCAGCACTGAACCTCCGGGCGAATACGGGACGGGTGATCAACGCATTCAGGCCTATTGCTTCCGCATGTGTCTGACGAATCACCCGGAGAATCGCGTTCCTTTTCCGAAACCCGAAGGTTATGATCCGACGCAATACGAACTGCTGCTGCGTATCTTCGACGCTGGATGGCGGGAGACCTTTAATAAATTCGATCCGATCCAGAATCACAAGACGGATACGAATAACCATGGTCCATTCAGCACCGATAACATCGGCTACAATTACGAGTATCCCGAGGCGAGTTATGAGCGGCGGCGGGAAATCATCGCCGAGCATGAAGTCTATCAGAAAGGCTGGTTTTACTTCATCGCGAATGATCCTCGCGTGCCGAAGGACGTGCAGGAGGAGATGCGCACTTGGGGACTGGCGAAGGACGAGTTCATCGACACAGGTCATTGGCCTCATCAGCTCTACATTCGTGAGGCTCGTCGGATGGTCGGTAACTACGTAATGACAGAAAACGAATTGCGGAAGAAACGTCCGACCCCGGATTCGGTGGGCATGGGTTCCTACACCATCGACTCGCATAATGTGCAGCGTTACATTACGCCGGAGGGTTCGGTACAGAATGAAGGAGATATCGGCGTGAGCACACGCGGTCCCTACGAGATCGCTTACGGCGCTCTCGTGCCGAAAAAGAACGAATGCAGCAATCTAATGGTGCCTGTCTGTGTGTC
>JBDHQE010000227.1:0-5994 GCA_039806885.1 Verrucomicrobiales bacterium | reverse complement strand
AGATTGACTCCACCCACGTCTGGAATCGGTCGAATCGACTACCCTGCCAACTTTCAAGCATTCATGGACGAGCGCCCGAAGGACAAGCCCTTCTTTTTCTGGTACGGCGGATACGAACCGCATCGAAAATATGAATACGAATCCGGAATCAAAAAGGGCGGTAAAAAGCTCTCCGATATCAAGAGCGTGCCTCCCTACTGGATCGATAACGATGTCACAAAAACGGACATGCTCGACTACGCCTATGAGGTGGAATACTTCGACCAGAACTTGGGAAAAATCTTGGCGATCCTAGAAAAGAGCGGTCAGATGGACAACACGCTCATCCTCGTGACCTCGGATAACGGAATGCCTTTTCCTCGTGTCAAAGGCCACGTATTCGAGTACGACAACCACTCACCACTGGCTCTGATGTATGGTAAGAAGATTGCGCAGCCCGGTCGAGTGATCGACGACTACATCAGCTTCATCGACTTCGCGCCTACCCTGCTCGACTTCGCCGGGGTGAGCGAGAAACAGGCAGGCATGGAACCCATACAGGGCCAGTCCCTCCGCGATCTAATCCTGCCATCCGAGAGAGAATCACGCTATAAAAAGCGCGATCACATACTGCTCGGCCGCGAAAGAACCGACGTAGGGCGCCCTCACGATCAAGGATATCCGGTGCGAGCGATCCTGAAAGGCGACTTCATCTATCAAAAGAACTACGAACCCAGTCGCTGGCCCTCTGGAAATCCTGAAACCGGATACATGGACACCGACGGCAGCCCGACAAAGACGGAGATCTTAAAAGCGAATCGCGAAGGAAAACATCCGGAAGTCTGGGAACTGAGCTTCGGGATGAAGCCAGCAGAGGAGCTGTACAACATCAAGGAAAATCCTGATAGTACTCACAATCTAGCCTACAACCCCATCTATGAACAAGTGCGGGCTGAGCTATTCGCACAGATGGAAGCGGAACTCCGGGAACAGGGCGATCCGCGCATGTTCGGTCGCGGCTTTTTGTTCGATGACTATCCCTATGCAGCCGAGGCGAGCCGAAACCTTTACGAGCGCTATATGCGAGGGGAAAAAATGAAAGCTGGATGGATCAGCGATACCGACTACGAAACTCTGCCGGGCAGTAGCAAACAGGAACTAACACGTGACAAGCGATAACTGCGACGATGAAAGCAAGCACGCTACTAAGCGCCATTTTTATTATCCTCGCCTTCTCAGAACTCACTCAGGCTGTAGATCCGACCTTCGAAGAAATCGCGCCCGATCTTTTTCTCCTGCGTGACACATGCAACGTGTACGTTCTACGAGATCAGGATCGTGCTGTGGCGATTGATTTCGGAAGTCATGACTGGACGAAAAAACTCGACAGCATCGGGGTCCACCATCTCGATTACATCTTTCTCACCCATCATCACCGCGATCAGTGTGAGGGATTGCTCGACTACAAGGGCGATGCCCGAATGTTCGCCCCGGCGGGGGAATCCGCCTTTCTCACTCGAGACGGCGTAAAACGTTATTGGGAGCAGCGAACCGGACGCCCGATTAGCTACACCACGAGCTTCAGCGTCCTTTCCCGAGGGATCGAGAAGATTCAGTTTGGGATGGGCTATGGTTCCGACATATTTTGGGGGCAAAATCGGATTCGCTTTCTCCCGACTCCCGGTCATACCAAGAGCGCGACAACTGTCATGATAACCTGGCACGGGAAAAATGTTTTCTTCTGTGGCGATGCGGTGTTCGATCAGGGCAAGATTTGGGAACCCTACCATCTCGAATGGGATCACTGGACTGGGGACGGTGCTCTCCAAGCATGGAGCGGGCTGCAACGGCTGGGCTGGTGTCAGATCGATCTACTCTGCCCCTCCCATGGCCCTGTGATCCACGAGAAGGCGAATGATCAAGTCGCCCTCGCGAGTGAACGCCTGATGGCATTCATCCGTGCAAAGGGATCCATAGCCGAGCGCGAACGTGACGATTACATCCCCTTGGAACCAATTTCCGACGTAAACGCACGCAAAGCCTCACCCCATCTCTTTCAGGTGGGGGGAAATGGCCTCGTAATCCTGTCCGATACAGGCGAGGCGCTGTATATTGATCCCTACCGGAGTGATCTCCCTGCAATTGAAGCAGCGCTGCCCCTGATCGGAGTAAAAAAGCTCGCCGCATCCATCGCCTCACACTATCACTTCGATCACTCTGATGCCTATCCCGACTTGAAAGCGAAGTATGGAGCTGAAATCTGGATGCACCCTTGGATCGCTCAAATGCTTCAGCATTCTGATACAGAGGATCGCCCCTTCCTACCTGCGGCTCCGATCCAGCCCGACCGCCTACTGCCCGAGAGCGGTAAATTCACTTGGAACGAATACGAATTCGAAATCTGGCCCATGCCGGGACAGACATGGTGGCACGCGGCCTTCATGACCACGATTGACGGCCAAAAGGTCTTCTTCAGTGGCGACACCTTCCAATCTCCGTCTCGATGGAACGGTACAGGCGGATTTTGTGCCTTCAATAACTCTCGATTCGAAGGATTCCGACAGAGTGCGCAGCTCGTCCTGAAGACGAAACCGGATATCATCGCCAATGGACACAACGTAATTTACCGCTTTCATCCCAGCCACTACGAAAAAATTCTTCGCTGGGCCGACAGTGCTGAAAAAGCCGTCCTAGATCTCTGCCCTTCCGGCGATTTGGAGAAGGACTACTATTTCAGTCAAAAGCTGGAGAAGCCGTGAGCGAACACAGTCATACGAGAAATATTCCTGCGCTCAATGCCCAAACCCTCCTCTTTCTCGCCCGCACGGTCTCGAAAGTAGAGATTGATCGGATTCAGACATCCTCTTTGTAGGCGTACAAATCTCGCCTCACAGCCTGAGTAAATCGCCTGTCCTTTAAAGGGCCCTCCGAATACCCGCGCGACCGCGCCGACTCGGGGAAAGAACTGTTTAAATTCTTTTCTGACACTACATTTGCATCTCGGAAAATTTCTAGTACTGATTATCAATGTGTTATGAACTTATGCTATCGAAAATAGGCGAAAAAAAGCCCAATTTCGGTCTATTTTCAGGGTAGCCTGTTAAAGATGGGCTGGATTTTGAGTTTGGGAGTTTTCAGTTTTCAGGGTTCAGGTGGATTGGGTTTGCTGGTTGTCGTTGGGGTTCTGATGTTTCTGATGGTGGTTGGTCTGACGGCGGTAGTAGTCGCGGGTGCGCTGCTTCCGCCCGACGGTGCCGAGGGTTTCCTCCAGAAAGCGCGTGGCTTCCTCGCAGGTGTTCCCGGTGTAGCCGACGGCGTCGAGGGTGATGGCGCCCTCGGGGCTGATCCAGACGTCGATGCGTTCTTTCGTTTTCATGGTAGGTTTGTTGTTCTGTCTTTCTGGATCGGATCAGGCGGCGAGGGTGAGGCGGATGGAGCCGTCGGTCTCCTGATGCCGGGCGACACGGAGGCGCTTGCGACTGGCTTCCCGCATCGTCTTGTGGACGCGGTAGAGTTGGAGGAGACGACCGTAGTTGGGGCCGACTTCGCGCTCGACGTGGCCGTTCCACCAGTCGGTGGCGAGCTCGTAGGAGTCGGATCCTTCCGCGCGGTTGGCGGCGATGTCGTATGGGCCTTTGAGGCGGATGACAAGTTCGCCTTGGCGGGTGTTGTTGGCGAAGCCGCGAGCCTCGGTGTTCCGGAGCAGCTCGACCCCGAGTTCGGTGCAGGCGGCTTCGATGGCGTCGACATCGCGAATCTGGGTTTGGATGGTGGTGAAGTGGGACATGGTGTGTTCTTGGGTTTTAGGTTTTAGGGGGTGAGCAAGGAGCGGTCCGACCCTCTCTCAGTAGAAGTGTGGCCCCTTGACGAATCTCAGGGCCGAGAGAAATCAGAATTTGATTTTCTGACAATGAGAACTTTATTTTCTCTAAATGGAAGAATTGGATCAGAATATCGTCAATGAATCACTCACCTTGCTGGGCGAGCTTCTGGCGGAACGAAGGGCGCGGCCAGTTCATCTCGTCGTGTCGGGAGGCTCGGCCCTGCTGGCTGCCGAGATCGTCTCCCGGACCACGCATGACGTGGATGTGATCGCCATGAGAGGGGAAGCGGATGGCGATGTCATCGGTGCCCATCCCCTCCCCGAGTTTCTCAAGGAATGTGCTCGCGAAGTCGCGGAGGAGAAAGGCTTGCGCCCGAATTGGCTCAATGCCGCCACAGCTCTATTGATGATCGATCTCCATCGCTTTCCGACCGACTTCCTCGACGACCTTATCGAACGTTCCTACGGAGATTGGCTACGGGTCAGCTTCATCGGGAGATCGGGCCAGATCTATCTGAAATTCTACGCTGCCGTGGCTCGCAGCGAAGCCCGCGACCTCGGGGATCTCCACGCTCTGGCCCCCGATGCCACGGAAGCGGAACGAACCGCTCGTTGGCTCATCGAAGAGGAGGTGATTCCCACCGGACAGATCCCCGGATTGCTCGACGTGCTCCGAAATCTCGAACATTATGAACTCGTTCCACGAATTGCAGCGCTCGCTGAGTGAGGCACTCATCCAGTTCCTCTGGGACCAGTGGGTCTCGATCGGAGTAGGCGGTGCCACCCGCTCCCGTCCCGTGCCGTTTGCCGTCGATCCAGAGGCCCTCCTTCTCGCCACGACGCGGTTCGGGTTGGGAGACGCGCGCCTCTTCGGTGAGGCGCTTGACTGGCTGGTGGTGAACGGAAAGCTCCTCGGTGCCCAGCGGCTCAAATCGCTGCACCTCGGTTCGGGACTCGGGGATGTGAGGGTGCTCCGGGCAATGGACCGTCACATGGAGGAACTTGTTCCCGGCAAACCGTCAAAGCTTCTGGCATTCGCGGCCACCACTTCAGCAGCGCCGCTCCTCAGCGAGTGGTTCGGAAAATCCGCGTTCGAATTGCGGGAGCTGAGCCGTCGACCGAATCCAGAAGAACCCGAGGCGTTTCTTTTCAAAATGCGGTCGTTTTTCGGGATCAACGCCCGCGCTGAAACCTTTTCGTGGCTGCTGTTGGCAGGGCGCGCCGGGCATCCTGCGGGCATTGCGCGGGAAACGGGTTGGGGAGCCAAGACCATCCAGGTGGTGCTCAACGAGATGAGCGAGTCGGGACTGGTCCTCCTGACGGAAGGTGAGCGGGAAAAGCGGTTCCGAATCCATCCGGACCACTGGACGTTCCTCCTGCCGAAGGGCCGTCGTCCGGTCTGGTGGTGCCAGGCACCATTCTATGAGGCTTGCTTCGGGCTGGTGCGACTGCTGGAGGGATTGGAGACGGGCGCTTCCCTCTCCGAGGCGGCGAAAGCCGTGAAAATCAGGGGACGACTTCCTGGGATTCAGAAGGGTTTTGCCCTCGCGAACCAATCCGGACGCTTGGAGGTGCCCTCGTCTCTTCGGGGCGGTGAACTGGTCGAAGCCTTACATCAGGAAACCTTCCGGCTGATTCAGGACATCGAAGACCGAGGGAAGCTTATTGTCCTTTGAGAGAGTCTTCTCCGGTAGAACGACGAGGCACCTGTCCTAATTGAAAATCGGACAGGGTGCGGAGTGGGAACGCACCCTGTCATATCGACTGTGTTTGGTATGTTTGATAGCGCACCTCAGCCAGCCAGTTGCAGCTTCCTGCGGCTCAACTGGCCGAAGCGCTCGACAAGGTCGTGGGCATCCTGACTGGTCAGTTCGCGGGCCTGGTCGCGGAGTTGGCTCAAGCCGGATTCGAGATTGCGGGAGGCAGCGGGGCTGTTGCGATAGTCCTCGGCGCTGCGGGTGAGCAGTTCGCTGCGGACGCGTTCGAGCTGCTGCTCCATCTCGACATCCCCGGCAAAGTTGAGCTGCTTGAAGTCGCCGATGAACTTCACGAGACGGTTGAGGGTTTTCTGATGGACGCTCTATCCCATCTTTAGCAGGCCATCCTGAAAATAGGCTCCAAGGAATCCCGTTGTGATGGCCATCTTTTCATAACGGTTTTAGCCTATCAGGCAGTGCAAGTGATTCGCCGTA
>JBDHQE010000226.1:0-5996 GCA_039806885.1 Verrucomicrobiales bacterium | reverse complement strand
CGTCCGAATTTTCGCATAATTCATCGCTCGCAACACATTGAGAATCAGAATCAGTCCACGTGTATCATCCGCAATTCCCGGAGCCAGAAGACGATCTTTCTCCCGCTTTACGGTTACATCCGTTCCTTCGGGAAAGACCGTATCGAGATGCGCGGACAGTACGATCACACGATCTCCTTTCGTGCCCTTACGCACGGCGATGACATTACCCACAGAATCGGTGCTGATCTGATCGGCTCCTGCTCCCTCTAGAAGCTTGCGATAGGCCTTCCCTCGTTCGGCTTCCTGAAATGGAGGAGCAGGAATCTGCGTCAAAGTGATCAATTCCTCTACTGATGCCGCGTCAATCTCCTGAATATGCTGAAATGCCGACTGAATCGCAGAATTTCCCGCCAGCTTTGTCACTTCGATGCGATAGTTCTCCTGCAGGAGTTTTTTCTCAGCGCGACTGATATTCCCTATCCATAAAATGGAAACGAGGAGTAGTGCTAAAGTCCTCCCCCTCCGAATGGGAGTGCGCTCTCGATAAGACTGTGTCTGCATGACTGCAGTGGTCCGCCTGTTTTTCACGCTTGTCCAGCGAAAGAGGCTAGATCACAGTTCGGATGGGGCGATCCCATTTCCCATGTCTGCATCGACTCTTCCGTTCGATCAGGCGTGAGCTTCCTTCCCTACATGAGACTTCAACTTCTTCTCCTGACGTACCTTCGTATCGTGGAGCCAGATCGGAATCCCCATCAGCATAAACACGGCCATGACAGCCCACGAAGTGTAGAGAGCTCCCCACACTCCTTCGGTAAATCCGTAACTGTGAAGCCCAACCCCCAAATTATTCACGCCCCACCAACTGAAGGTGGTAAAAATCGCAAGCATAATGGCGTTCACATGCAAACCGATCTCACGAATCCAACCTGCCTTGCGTCCGTGAAGAATCACTAGCGTCCAGAGACAAATCATGAGGGCACCATTTTCCTTTGGATCCCATCCCCAGAAACGCCCCCAACTGTAATTCGCCCATATTCCTCCGAGCACCGTTCCAGCAAAGGAGAAGAATAGGCAAAAACAGATCACCCCATAGTTCATTCGGGTCAAAGAACGGTAGAAATCCGGATTTTCTCGTCGCATCCAGAGTCCCACAAAGCGGCCGGACAAATACAGAATCCCGATCACAGCAGCGACTAGGCCTGCTGCATATCCGATATTGATCACAGTTACATGCGTTGCGAGCCAGAAGTTCGTGTCCAGCACCGCTTGGAGTTGATTGATCGTATCAGAGGCTTCTTTGGCTTCGTATTTCAGAGACAAGAACATGCCGAGAACGCCCGAGAGAACAGCGACCAGCAGCCCCACTCCCATCCTCGTGGCATATTCGATGAACAGGCCCAGTAGCACGGCGATGGCCGAGATGAAGAGGACCGTATCATACAAATTCGTGATCGGTGGACGCTGGCGAATAATACAGCGCAGAGTGATGCCGTACACATCGAGAGCGAATCCCACGAGCGCCAGAATCGCAGCCCCCAAAGTCAGAAGCTTTCCGATCTTTGTGCCTGGAGTCATCCAACTGAAAGCCATCAGCAGGAACGCGAGAACGAAGCAGTAGAGGGCATTGATGAACCATTGCCCGCGATAGAGGCGAATCTCCAGTTGGGAGTGCGTACCTTCGCCCAGAGCAGCAGCGGCGGCATGTTGCTGGTCTGAGAAGGTGTGAAGCGCCGTATTAAAATCCTCCTCTCCTTTCTTCAGTGCCTGGGTCAAGGCCTGAATTTTGCCGAGTTGCTCACGAGTCCATTCCCTATCCTTTTTCGAAGCCAGACCCGCGAAGAGAAGATCGCCCCCAGAGAGCCACTCCTCCTGATCGGAATCACGAGGAGGAAAGAGATGGATCCCTTGAGCGGAACTAGCTTGGAAGAAAAATAGACGAAGAGCAGCAGAGAACCTCTTTTCATCCTCGCTCTCACCCGGTGCCTGCCGTATGAGTTGACTTAGCTGAGCAGTCGTCATCTCAGGCATCTTGTCCACCATATCCACTATGTTGAGTCGACGAGATAGCTCCACCATCTCAGGTGGGAGCATTCCTTCATTGACCATTGCTTCCCCCGTGCGGGCGAATCCGAACTGCCCGATCAAGTATTCATACGAGCTGACGTTTCGGGCAAGTGTCAGAATCATTCCCTCGACACGCTCGAGTTCATATTGCGGGTCCTTTTCGCTATCGCGGTATTTCTTCTCTTTCGCCTCAAACTCTGCTCCGAGTTCGGCCAGCTTTGATCGTCCCTTGAGAAGCTCGTTATAGGAATATCGATCTCGTTTCGACTTCGGCGACACTCCGATCTGGACTACTACCTCTGAATCATCGACGACGAAAACTGGTAATTGATTGGCGATCTGAGGACGGAAGAGCACGTCTAGTAACCAAGCCGCGTAATCGACACGATAGGACTCGCCGCGTTCCGTCTGGAACCAGACCTTGGACTTTCCTAGGAACTGGAGCAGCGTGAAACGTGCGACCGTATTGATCGGCTTTACTCTCCCGTCCTGCTGAACGAGGATATTCTCGAAGGTTTTAACCGTGTCATCCTGCCAAGGCGTGTAGCTCTCCAAGGTGGTTTTGGGTGCCTCCATTCCTCCGAAGAGAAATGCGGGGAATGAAACCAGAGCAAGAATCGGGGTGATCAGGGATCGTGTCTTCATGGCGTAAATGGGGTGGGCGGCGTCTTGTGGCGAGACCGCACGATGAATTGAAACAGCATGAGAAGGAAGTGGAGAGACAGTCCGAAGCTCACGACGATCAGTGCGTAGAGGGGCCACTGATCAGCGGGGTTATTCGCCACGGCAAACTGCGAGAACATATCATCCCCAGGCTGAGCGCCCGCAGGCCCGAAGGACTCTTGGAAGAAAGTGAAACCCGCATAGCGCATGGGCTCGTTCATCTTGATTTCGACCTGCTTGTCGGTATGATCGTCTTCGGATCGCGTTACTAGGCTTTCATAGCTACGTGCCATCATCACCCCTGGATGCCGAGAGAAATCGAATCGATCCAACTTGACGGTAAAAGGCACCGTCCACGACTTCTTGCTCAGCAAGGCTGCATAGAGCTGACCGTCAACAGTGAAAGTGAAAGGCATGGACTTCTCCTTCGGATCGAAGCGGTAGGAAGCGGCCCATAGGATCGCGCGGATGGGATCCCCTCCCTTGCGTGGCTGAATCGTGAGATAACAGCCGGGTAGATTCTGCTCCGCTTCTTTGGAAGGGGTATTAACAGCTAGTTTATATCCATTGACCTCCGGAGCTTGGACCTGGCTCGCCATCGGAGCGGAAATCGGGATCGGATGAGTATTTCTGGAATAGTCGCTCACCACGACTGTAAACGGTAGCTCAGAGGCGTCCAGAGTTCTTTCCTCACCCGGACGCAGCGATTCGAACTGTCGTGAAGGGTAAATCCACGCTTTCTCCCCCTTCCCTTCCGCTGTTAAAGGAACGATCTCGAGCTGCCAGTCGCGATAGCTTTCCACCCGGTCACTCGACATGCCAGGATACAGAGCCATAAATCCGTCGGTCGAGAATGCCCACGTCACAAAACCACCCACGAGCAGCATTAGAATCCCTAGGTGCGAGATCAGAAGACCGACTCCCTTCCATCGCTTTTTGACACGAATGATCGCACCGACCACCATGTTGATAAAAAGCAGGATCATTAGCAAAAGTCCGCCGGGGAGAACCATGGGAACAGGACCAAAGCGCTCGATGAAATAGAAAGAGTGAAAATACTTCTCCTTAGCCGCATGGAGACCATGATCCACCTGTCCGAGAGTCCCCAGTAGCGTCACCAAAGTGATGAAGATCAGGATCGCGGTTGCGAGCTTGAATGAGGAAAAAAAGTCGTAGAGCAGGCGCAGCCAGTTTTTCGGCGACCAGTCGATGGGATTTCTTGCCATAGTAGAAAAAAGATCAGGGCATCTTGACGCCGAGGGAGGAGATGAACTGCTCGAAGGCAGCCTTATTTTGCTCCACCAGATCTCCAGGACCAGTCATCTTCACGAAGACAGCTCCATCATCAGACGCAAGAATTAAACCCATGAGGCGATACCCAGCAAAAGTCTCCGTACTGCCCATCCCAGGGGAGAAGGAGCCTTCTGCTTCGATAAAGCGTGCAGGCTGACCGAAGAGAGAGCGAGTCGGCAGAGCCTGAATTTGCTCGTCGGTGAGCGGATCCACCCCCATCTGCTTTCGCCAGCGATTCACATTGGCAGCCAGCCCGCCACCCGCGCCGGGGAGGCGAGCGAGATAGCATTCGCCCTCTCCATTGGGACCGAAGGAGAAGTCCAGATCACGCATCGCGGCTCCGGTCTTTTGCGTCCAGCCATCCGGTGTTGTGAAACTCAGCCCAGGGGTACCGTGTGAATCATCCGCGTGCTCGCCTCGACTTTCACGAAAGCGCTGAGCATCACTCACATCGATCCGGAATTGCTTCTCCGATTCAGACAGCGGGCGCTCCTCCAAGATCGTCGAGGCACGCTCGCACGAGACCATACCGAGCGCTGCCGCAGCGATAACAACGGAGGGAAACACACGATTCGAATTGTCTTGGTCTTGAAGGGGGCGCTTGGACAGAGAAAAGTGTGGCGAAAAGGTGATCCGGAACAGAAACATCGAAGGGGGTTAGTCAATCAATATACAAGAAATGCTCAAAGTTCATGGAGAAAGGACGATCAAGGCGCACATGCGCGAGTAATCGAATGATCGATGAAAGATAAGTTAGGCTGCCTTTTTCTCAATCACAGGAGCTGGCTTCTGAGGCTTGGGGGCCTCCGGCTTAGCGGATTCATTCGCCTTCTCCACAGGCTTGGGCAAATCCGCCTTTTCCGATGCAGCGGGCTTCTCCGCTGGCTTTGGAGCCTCTACTTTAGCAGGTGGAGCGGGCTTTTCCTCTGGCTTCGGAGCTTCTACTTTAGCAGGCGGAGCGGGCTTCTCCGCTGGCTTCGGAACTTCCGCTTTTGCAGGCGCAATTGGCTTGGGAGCTTCTGCACCTTTAGTATCTCCTCCCTGAATGCTCTGTGAAGGAGGAGCCGGAGGTGGCGGCACTAGCTCTTCACCCGTGTCAATTTTCAGATTCACACTCTGCTCATATGCCTTGGCTCGCTCTGGGTTGACTTCAGTTTTCCAAACGTAAACATTACGAAGGCCTGGAAGTTCAGCCAAGGTGTCGAAGATCCCATTACCCACTTTGGTTTCATACAGGTTCAGATAAGTTAACTTTTTCAGCGGAGCGAGTTCTGAAACTCCGGCATCTGTAATACCAGTGGCTTCGAGATGCAGCTTTTCCAGGTTCGTCATCATCGCGACGGATTTTAACCCGTGGTCCGTCACCTGACTCCGAGCCAGATTCAGCGATACAATTTGTTCTGCGACTGGCTCGAGCAGCTTTACTTGCTCGTCTCCGAAATCCTTCGCGGCATTGACGACGTCTATCTGAAGGCGTGAATCCTTATCTGAGATGGTGGAAACGGTGAAGTTCAGCTTGTCCGCCTCCGCACGGACAGCCTTCAAGCGCGACTCCTTTTCTTCGTCGGGCAGAGCCTCCCAAGCAGAAGCAGAATCTTGCGTCACGGGATGGGCCAGCGGGGCTGCTCCCGCAGCCTTGCCGCCAGAATACAGCGCGAAAACCTCCTCGGCGAGCTGAATGATCTTCGGATCGTCCCCTAGCTGAGCAATCGTCATATCCTCCTTCGCTCCCGCATTGATCCAGAGTTTCAGTAACTCAATTTCTGCTTTCGGAAGAGGATCGGCGTCTTCCGGCATGAACTCGTCGTCATCCTCCGGCAGTTCCACTCGCACAATCAATTCTGATTCTTCCGCCTTTCCAGGCACGATATTCGGATACTCCGACCCTTTGGCGCCGGCGATCAGCATCTCGTAAGTATCCGTCCGAAGCTTGCCTTTGGTCTTGTTTTCGTTATGACACTCGTCACAGCTTCTGTCCATGATCGGAGCGA
>JBDHQE010000010.1:0-33387 GCA_039806885.1 Verrucomicrobiales bacterium | reverse complement strand
GAGTAGAGAGTCGCGCAGTCCCTGGTAGCGTGCCTTTTCCTGCTCCTCTCTCTGTCGTGCGTAGGGGGTATCGAGGGAATGGTATTCGGAAAAGAGAATCTCGGCGGACCAGGGGCCGATGTTGTGCTGGATGAGGATGCTCTCGACGCTGGGGGCGAGTGGATCGCGCAGGCCACGCAGCCGTTTCTTGAAAAAGCCCGCCCGCTCGACGCTGAGAAGCTCGATCCCTGGCTCGGCATGCAGGGCCTCCAGCGCGGCCTGCCACTGGAATCCACGCACGAGAAGAAATATCGTCAGGCCGAGAATTGCAGCCGCCATGGTGGCTGAGCCGAGAACATACAGGGTCGATTTCGGTTCCGACGCAGGCTCTGTGACTAAGTCTGTGGAATGCGCGATCTGGATGGCCTTTTTCTGGTGCTGTTTCTTCCTCGCTTTGGCCATTGGATTAAGAGGGGTGAGGGATCGAATGCAAAATCGATTCCGACATTTCAATAAATATCAGGCTCGGGTAGATCGGGGCCGTGGTGAAGGAAGCGGAAGTCGCAGCCATCGGGGGCTTGGGTGATCTGTTGTTCATAGAGCTGGGCGTAGCCGCGACGATAGCGAGTCTCCCGCGGTTTCCACTGGGATCGGCGGGCGGCGAGTTCTTCGTCAGATACGTGCAGATGCAGGAGTCGGCGAGAGACATCGACTTCGATTTCATCGCCGTCTCGGACGAGGGCGAGGGGACCGCCGATGGCTGATTCGGGCGCGACGTGGAGCACGCAGGCTCCGTAGCTGGTGCCGCTCATGCGGGCGTCTGAGATGCGCAGCATGTCGCGTATGCCTTGTTTGAGCAAATAATCGGGAATGGGCAGCATTCCCCACTCGGGGATTCCCGGTGCGCCGATGGGCCCAGCGTGTTGCAGGACGATGATGTGATCGGGAGTCAGCGCCAGAGAGGGATCGTGGATGCGCTTTTTTAGATCGGCGTAATCGCTGAACACGGCGGCTGGACCGCGATGTCTCAGCAGGTGAGGCTCGGCAGCGGTCGGTTTCATCACGGCTCCGTCGGGGGCAAGATTTCCCCGTAGGACGAAGGTGCCACCGGCGGCAGATACGGGTCGGTCGAGGGGGCGGATGACGTCTTCGTGATAGACTTCGGCTCCTTCGATGTTCTCTCCTAGCGTCCGACCAGAGACAGTCAGGCAGTGGAGTCGGAGCTGGTCTTTCACCCGGAGGAGTAGTGCCCGGAGACCTCCGGCATCGTAGAAGTCTTCCATGAGGTATTCTCCGCAGGGGCGGATATTGGCGATGACTTCGACTTTCTGTGAAAGATCGTCGAATTGCTCAAGAGTCAGTCGTATGCCCGCTCGCCCGGCCATCGCGATGAGGTGGATGATGGCGTTGGTCGATCCGCCGAGGGCCATATCGGCGACGATGGCATTGTGAAACGCATCTTCGGTGAGCAGTTTTCGCGGTGTGAGGTTTTTCCACACCAGATCGACGATGCGTCGTCCGCAGGCGGCGGCCATGCGTGCATGGGTGGAGTGGACGGCGGGGATGGAGGTGCTGCCGGGGAGGCAAAGCCCTAGGGTCTCAGCGAGGGCGGTCATGGTGGAGGCGGTGCCCATGGTCATGCAGTGACCGGGAGAGCGGGCGATGCCGTCCTCTAGCTCGTGCCAGCCTTCTTCGCAGAGATTGCCCGCCTGCCGCTCCGCCCAGTAGCGCCACATGTCGGTGCCGGAACCGAGTGCTTCTCCACGCCAGCAGCCTTTGAGCATAGGACCGGCAGGCATAAAAATCGAAGGTAGATTGGCAGATGTGGCCCCCATGATGAGGGCAGGCACGGTCTTATCACAGCCGCCCATCAGCACGACGCCGTCGAGAGGGTAGCAGCGCATGGTTTCCTCCACCTCCAGCGCCAGCAGATTGCGGTAATACATGCTGGTGGGTTTCATGAAACTCTCTGACATGGACATGACAGGAATTTCTACAGGAAATCCGCCTGCCTGCCAGACGCCGCGTTTCACCTCCTCCGCGCGGTCGCGGAAGTGGGTGTGGCAATTGTTCATATCTGACCAGGTATTGAGAATCCCGATGCAGGGACGGGCCTGGAAGTCTGCTTCGCCGAAGCCCATCTGCTTCAGCCGCGAGCGATGACCGAAGCTGCGCTGGTCGTCAGGGGCGAACCATCGAGCGCTGCGGAGTGTGGAGGGATCGCGCTGGGGTGGGACGGAATGGGACATGTGTTCGGTGTGAACCTAAAGAAATACGTGGAGTCGCAGAGTGATCAGTCTTCGTCTGACCAGTCGAGTTCTTCTGACTCGTCATCGGAATCGGAATCATCTAAGGCGACGAGATCGATCACGGTATCGGAGGGAACGCATTCGAAGTACTGAAAGAACTCATCGAGATTGCGAATCAAGGGCCAGTCGTTCATGTCGAGCGACCAAGCGGCAAATTCGTTACTCGCGATCCCTTGATAATAATGGCTCATCAAGGTGGTAATGGTATCGAGATCGAAGGTGTCCATCTCCTGAACGAGATAAATGCTCTGGATCAGGACGGCCGATTCATCATACGCACTGTCATCGTCGAGGCCATTCACCCATTCCAAGAATTTCCAGGTAGGGCGCACGGCGATGGCAAAGCGATCAATGAAGGCGGAATCTTCGTCAACGAGATTGTCTGAATCGATAGGCATGATGATTAGGGGGGGTAGGTTAGCAGCGGGCGGAAGGTCTGTGAGAAATGGGGCGAGAGGAGAGCGGTAGAATCATGGATGCTCCTGAAACGGGACGTGAGGAACGGGGAAGGGGTGATTTAGGCAAGCGGCGCAGGGAGAGTGCGAGTCTGCGTCCTGCCCGATGCGCACCGAGGGACAAGGGGGGATGGGTGGGATTCTGGAGGAGTGATGCTGTATCCAACAGGGTAGAGTCGGCAAGCGTAGAGGGTTCAATTTCTTCGACTTTCGAGGGGGCAAGACTGGAATGGTCAGGCAAGGCGAGGAATCTGGGAGTAAAACCGAAGTCTGGAATCGCCGAGGGATCATCTGTGGAATCGGCGAGCGGGGTGCTCTGGAGGAATGGGAGTCTCGTTTTGTGCAGAACAGCTTCCACGGCGGAGATCGGTCCGGAGTGGCTGATCGCATCTTCGTGGATGGTTTCCGCTTGATTGCGAGATTTTTCGCCGGGGAGATGGTGGGGCAATTCGGAGAGAGGTATGATGGCGGAAGGAGCCTCGTCTGTTACAGGGGTAATTTCTTCAGTGGCAGGGATGGCGATTTCTTCCGACATCGCTGGAGTTGCTGACTTGGATACGGGTGTCTCCTCCGGTGTCGGCTCGGGAGTGGTACTGACTTTATGATGGCGTTCCAGTCGTGCGAGATCGCGTAGATCGCTGATCATCGCCAGCCCAGGAGCGCCTGCGGGCAAGGGTGTGACGGCGTCGGAGCGATCTAATATCTGTGTCTCCGACTTCGATAGAATCTTATATCGCACGCCCGCCCAGGTCAGTCGATTCTGCGTCCAGGTGCTCGCTAGCAGGCACCAGTGCAGAGTGATCCAAGCAGGAGTGAGCATGTGCTCGAGCCAAGCTGCGGCGAAGAGCTTCCGGCGGATCGCATTATCTTTGTAAAGCGTGAGATAGACTTGCTGTCGGGCCAGCGACCGGAACTGGTCGATCACATAGGCGGCTGCGATGGGCACCCAGGCGATGAAGGAACCGTAGATCAGTGCTCCGATGATCGTCGCTGCTGCGAGGACGTAGAATCCGAGGACAAGATTTACTCCTATGTAAAGAATGGGGCTGAAGAACTTCACCTGCGTGTACTGGCGGCGGGCGAATTCGAAAAAGCTGCGCCAAGTAAAATCAATCGATGTGGGCAGGATGAGAGAGCGAACAAAGGCGATTTTCAATTTGGCCTGGTGTACTGCTTTGGAAATCCGAAGATCGTCGTTG
Organism: Verrucomicrobiales bacterium; assembly: GCA_039806885.1. Taxonomy (GTDB): domain Bacteria; phylum Verrucomicrobiota; class Verrucomicrobiia; order Verrucomicrobiales; family DEV007; genus Arctic95D-9. Next base: position 29,445 of record JBDHQE010000010.1, on the reverse strand, counting down.
AGCGAGCCTGCGAGCAGGTGCGATACGTCGAGCTGATCGAAAGTCTGGCGATTCATCGCCATCGATCCACCCCAGAGTACCGTTGACCATTCCGCACCTCCCTGAGTGGTGATGGATGCATTGATCACAGAAGCGACCTGATTCGCCAGAGTCGGGCGTCTGGGGACTAGCCAGCGGTAAGTGGTGGAGACGGGATGAGTCCCTTGATTGATGGGGGCAAGGAGCTGTGCCAGCCAGTCTGATTCGCAATGAATATCAGCATCGGCGAAGGCGATGATCTCATCATCCGGAGTCAGCGTCTCCATCGCAGCCCGCTGATTGTGGACCTTTTGCCCTTCGTCCGTGGCGATTCCTGCCGAAACTAGAGTGATCGAGCGCAATCCGCTTTCGGGGTCGGGATGGTGCCAGACTGGCTGATCGATGGAGAGTTCTAGATGCTCTCGGAGCCAGCGAGCCACTGGGTCATCCCAGCTTTCGAAGCAGACGATCACGCGATAATTTCGATAGTTCTGCGCTAGGATGGCGTCAAAAAAGCGCGGAGTGGCCTTCAGATCGAAGCCTTTCACCGGAAGGATGAGAGCCGCCGATTTCTGTGATCCGCCGCCATCGCCCCAGCGACGGATTTGCGCCCGTCGGGCGATGAGAAAGCCGAAGGTACGGAACGCTGCGGCCAAGAGCATCAGTAGCCAGAGGCCCCAAATTACCAGTAAGATTTTTTCGATCATTGAAAATCCTGTGCAAAGTCTGCTGGACTCCTTAGACTGCAAGCAGGAAAGGTTACACATTCATGAAAGTAGCGGAAGCCCGAAATCTCAAAAAAACGTATCACTTCGGTGACACCGAAGTTCATGCACTGAAATCGGTCAGTCTAGAGATCGAAGAGCGCGAATTCGTCGCCGTGTGGGGGCCGTCGGGATCGGGGAAATCGACTCTGTGCAACTTGCTCGGACTGCTCGACTCGCCCACGTCGGGAGATGTCTTGGTCGCTGGTCAGGCGGGCGATGGACTCGATGATGGGGCGCGCAGTACGCTGCGGAATCGCTCTATCGGATTCGTGTTCCAGAGTTTCAATCTAGTCCCTGTCCTGACGGCTCTAGAGAATGTGATGCTCCCGCTACAGATCCGAGGTGTCCATCGGGCAGAGGCGGCGACTCGGGCTGAAAAACTGCTGGCGGAAGTGGAGTTGCCAGATCGGATGCACCACCGCCCACAGAAGATGAGCGGTGGACAGCAGCAGCGCGTGGCGATCGCCCGCGCGCTGGTCACCGATCCGGTGCTAGTGATCGCCGATGAGCCCACGGCGAATCTCGACACGCACAATGCGAATCTCATCATCGATCTGATGCGGCGGATCAACGAAGAGCGCGGGGCTGCATTTCTCTTCTCCACGCATGACGACCGTCTGCTCGACCGCGTGGATCGGCGGATTCAACTGCGGGACGGTGAGATCGCCGAGGACGTGCGCGTGGTGTAAAGGAACGAAATGATTGAATCATGAAGATCGCCAAGGACGGAATCCGCTCTATCGTCAAAGTCGGTTACGACGGGCGAGTCTATAAGACCTTTCGCGGGACTGACAAGGAAGCTCGCTACGAGAATGAAATCAAGGTTCTGAAGGCGCTGGAGGCTCGTGGATGTGAGATCGTCCCGCGTCTGCTCGACAGCGATCCGGACAGTCTGACCATCGTCACGACCAACTGCGGTGCCTCGGCTGAGGCGACGATCAGCGAAGAACGTGCGGCAGCTTTGTTCGAGACGCTAAAAAATGAATATGGCGTCGTCCACGATGACCCTTTCCCTCGGAATATCACGTATCATGCGAGGATGGGACAGTTCTGTGTGATCGATTTCGAGCTGGCCAATATTCTGGAAGATCCAAAGAAGCGCTGTGACGGAGACGAAGCTCGCCGAGCGCTGGAGTGGTGTGGACTTACTCGCATCGGCAGACGACACGAGAATAATCAGGATGCATTGTCCGTGTTCTCCTCGGCGATGGGCTGGGCCGGGAGCGCCGAACTCAGCGGACGACAGTCCATCGATGGGAATGGTCTGATTTTCGCCGTCAGTGACGGGATGGGAGGCTGTGCTGCGGGAGATGTGGCGAGTTCGTTGGTTGTGCGGGAGCTCAGACGTTTTCTTCCAGCCATGATGGGGGACTTCCACGGAGCCACTGACCCGGAGGATCTTCTTGAAAAATCCGTCCGCTCTCTGCACGATTACGTCACCCGCGTAGGAAATCGCGATTCCCGCCTGACAGGAATGGGGGCGACGGTGGTGTGCGGGCTGTTTTATCGGACTCGGATGACCTATGCCCACGTCGGAGACAGTCGTCTCTACAAATTCCGCAACGGAGAACTGAAGCAGCTCACCTTTGATCATACGCAAGTCGGCGCTCTCCTGCGCGCAGGAAAGCTCACTGAATTGCAGTCGCGGATTCATCCTCGCCGCAATATCCTGCAGCAGGCGATCGGGGGTGGCTGTCAGTTCGTCCACCCTCAGGTCGCCTCGACCTCGATCGAGCCGGATGATTGGTTTCTGATGTGTACAGATGGAGTGATCGACGGTCTCTGGAACAAGAACATAGACGAATGTTTCTCTGACGCCCAAAGGGATGGAAGCTCCGCTGAGCAGGTAGCCCATCGAATCCTCGACTGGTCGGTGAAAGAGTCGGGGCGCGATGACACGACCCTGTTCGTGATTCACGCCCATCGGGAGGAGTGAGGATTCACGGAGTGACAACAAGGTGCCTGTGAGGGGGCATGTTTCTCACAGATCACGCACTAGCAGTAAAGCATTCCGTCCGTTTTTTGCCCATTTTTCGCGACGTTCCGCAGGCAACAGTGAAAAGTTATCCGAGCGAGCAAAGCCCTGCATTTCCAGATACCCCGCAGCCTGTGTCGAGAGAGCGAATAGGCTCTTGCAGCCGATTTCCCGAGCGCGATCAACAGCGGCGGAGACGAGAGTTCTCCCGTAGCCGCGGGTGGTGTGTCCGCGCTTCACATAGAGGCACGCCAGTTCTGCTCGGTTTCCCTCGGGATGAGGATGAACGGCTACGGTCCCGACGATGTTCCCATCGATCTCTAGCACGATGTAGTCCTGAATCGCTGCCAGAATTTCCGCACGGCTGCGCTCGATCAGTTCCTCATCTTCGACAGCGCGAGAAATCAGCAAGTAGATCGCATCGGCGTCGGAGTGGGCTGCCTGCCGGATTCTCTGATAAGCGTCGGAATAGATCATGGTGCCGACGCCCTCAGCACTAAAGAGTTCGCCCAACAGGGCATCGGGATTCCGGCTGCTGATGAGATGGACGCGCGGCACTCCATCACGAGTCGCACGCGAACCATGATGCAATTTCGATGCCATCCCGGCTGGCAGTTCAGGATGAGTGGTGACAAAATGAGAGGCACTCTCCGCATCCCACTGTCGATCCTGTCCGATGCGCAGATCGTGCAGAGCCTCTCGGGAGACGAAAAGGATTTTGGACGCTCTCAGAGCCACGGCGACTTCCCGAGCGATCGCATCGGAATTGAGACGCAGCATTTGACCGTCGGAATCGAATCCTACCGGTGGTACCACGGGCAGAATATCCTGATCGAGAAATCCCTGCAACACCGCTGCTTCGATCTTTTCCACCGTTCCGGTAAATCCCTGATCCACGCCTCGGATAATACCTGCTGGATGGGCGTGGATGGCATTCGCTGTCGCAGCATTGATTCGCACGGTGGTCAAGCTCTGTAACAGTGCGTTGGAAAGCCGGGAAATCGCATCCATGCTGACCTCCAGTGTCGCCTCGTCCGTAACGCCGATTCCGTCAGCATTGCTGAGAGTCACGCTTCGCTTGTGCGCCAGAGCGGTGATCTGTGCTGCTGCTCCGTGAACTAGCACAACCTTCACATTGAGAGAACGAAGAACAGCCAAATCCAGCAGGATGTTGGAAAAATCCGACGACTCGATCACCGCTCCATCGAGAGCGACCACGAAGGTTCGTCCGCGGAATTGCGGAACGTATTGGAGAATTCCTCTTAGATCACTGAAATTCATTGCCGTAGTGCAATGTGCCAGCGGTTGAGCTTCACTGCAAGAGGGGGTGAAGCTCTGCGTCGAGAATCTTTCGCCCTCTCTGGTGCTGTTTGCTCACAGTCCGACTCGACGAAACAGTTCGTCCAAGGGCAGTTGAAGACCGATGTAGAAATCGCCGAATTCCCCGTAGAGGGCACTCGCGGGATCGTAGCGCATTTCATAAACGATCTCCTTGATGTCCTGGGTGTTATGAGAGAACAGCGTCACGCCCCATTCCCACTCTTCCAATCCACTGGAGCCGGTGATCAACTGGCGCACTCGTCCTGCGTAAGTCCGCCCGACTTTCGCGTGGCCACCCATCAGCTTGCGTCGAGTCTCGAAGTCCAGCGCGAACCAGTTGTTCCCGTCACCGCGCTTTTTTGACATGGGGTAAAAGCAGAAGACGGGCCAGTCCGGCATGTTCGGATAAAGGCGATCCTGATTATATTTCTTTATCCGACGACGGAATTCGGTCAATTTTTCCTCCATCTCCGGAGTTCCTGGGGCGATGCCCTCGTTCTCCGTCAGGTCGGCGGCATAATGCTCCTCTGTGGTGGTGTATTCGCTCAATTCCGTCATGCTGAAGTAGCTGTAAGTCGGGGTGAGCACATCTGGTCCCAGAGCTCGAAGAAGCTGCTTTTCAAAGCGATTCGCCTTGTGCAGGTCATCTGTCAGCAGCATGAATCCGACATCAGCTTTCGGAGTCACCATGGAGAAAGTCAGCAACTGAGTGGACTCGGATGAGCGGATTTCTTGGACTAGTTGAGACAAGTTCGTCTTGGCCTCCAGCTTTTCCTCGTCCGTCAGTATCGACCACTGGGCCTGCTCGAGGTGGCAGAACAGATGGATCACATGGAGTCCCTCGCGAGGAATCACGGGATCGAGGCTGAGACTGTTGGGGATGGAGGAAGTAGGGTGGGTATCCATGTTTTAGGGGAGAAACGATAAGTGAGAAGGGATTGGATCGGGAGGCGGTGAGTGAGGGAAAATCAGGAATGCTGGATCACGCCGCAGTGCATATCTTGAACCCTCATTTGCCGACTTCTTAGCCCAACATGGGAACAAGACCATGAAATCGGTTGCGTCCAAGCAAAAAAATCTTAATTTCGCATTCGTTTCGGAAATCAAAACAAATTCTCCTCTCACAGAATTATTCTATTTGTCATGGCAGATGTTGAAAATCGGTACTCGGACAATGTTTCGGGAAAGTACTATGTAGATGACCAGTGCATCGATTGCGATCTCTGTCGTGAGACCGCGCCTGCGAACTTTACGCGCAACGATGACGAGGGACATTCTTTCGTCTTTAAGCAACCGGAGACTCCGGAAGAAGAAGCTCTCTGCGAAGAGGCGATGGAAGGCTGCCCGGTCGAAGCGATCGGAAACGACGGGGAGTGACGGACTTCGTTCGTGGAGTAAGATGGGGAAGGGGGCTCGAGCTGTTGAGACGAGCCTTCAAAAGTCTACAAAGGTAAGCCTTCTTACTGCTTCCCTTTGCTCATCGGACCGATCTCCGCATCGCCTCCGCTCGCGCGTACGATTCGATTCAACTCAGGCGCGGGATCTCGTTCCAGCGAACGGATATAGAGTCTGACGATATTCTTCGGATCGCTGTCCATGCGGAGTAGTTTCTGAAGCTGCTTCAGTCCGTCGGGACTTTCTCCATCCTGCAGGTCGGAAAACCAGTAGATCGCGTCCACTTTTTCCTCGATTATTAGAGTCTGCATCGCTTCGAACACTGATTTCGCCGGATGCTCTTTATTCGTTGGCAGAGAGCGTCGTGTTGACGGCGCATTCGGCTGCTCCATCCCTGGATTCCAATCCAGACGACAACCATTCACTCCCATCGTGGGGGCATCTCGAAAGGATTTGCGGATTTCTCTGCGCACAGCGGGAAGATGAGGCTCCATGCTGGGAGATACATCGAGCACGACCCCGAGCTTTTTCGCCCGGACGGAAAGCCTGCCGATTTTTCCCATGGAACCCATTCCTGCCCCGCCTCTTCCCATGCCATTGTCGAAGCCAGAGGATGCTCCAAAGCTGGGGCCGAGTCCCTGAAGTCCGACGGTGAAATCAGAGGCCATAGAGACACTGGCCGGAGCGAGAGAAAGAGAACTCAGAGCGGGGGCTGCCATCGCGAGATTGACAGATATGCTTTCGATTCCGGCAGCAGCGGGTGAACTGGAATCCATCGGGACTTCAGGAGGTGCCAAGTCGGGTACGCCATCCGGGACAGGAACGGCGGAAGCCACGATCATGGGTGGAGTCGGTGGCGGGCTGCTCACGGTGGCAAACAAGAGTATCCCCACAGCCATCAGATTGATAATGACGGAGAGAAGAAGCGCACTGACGATGGATCGACGACGGAGGACTCGACTTTGCTCAATCGATTCCCGCTCGACTTCGCGCAATTCGCTCGCCGTGTAATCCAGCGGCAGGCGTGCATATTCGGAGTCGGGAGAATCAGTCATTTCGTCTCTGTGCGTCCTTTTGGGAGAAGCGCCATGTTTTATGGCATATTTCGCCGTTTTTTGGAATCAGAATTCGGTGTCGTTCGATCAAATCGCAGGCTCGAATGATGGACCTTCGTCCTTAGTCGACTTTGAGCGCAGTCGCGATCTCGGCATACAGATCGCGATCTCCGAAGCTACCGAGGAAAGTCAATTCCTCTCGTAGCACCTGCCAGGCAGGTTCCCCAGCGGTGCAGCTCTGTCCGCAGGGAGTTCGACTGACGAATCCATCGTAGTCAGGAAAGCGCTGCGGATCGCTCGACTCGTCGTGAAGCGTAAGGGTCGAAACTCTGTCCGCAGTTTCCTCGATCACCAGAGGATGCATCCAGCAGGCGAGCGGCTTATAGCTCCAAGCAGGCAGTTTCCGCTCCGTTGCTAACACTTGTAGCGCACAGCGGGCATCAGGCAGGAGAAAGACGCAGGATGTTGTCGGAAAGTGGCTGGGATAGCCCGGGATCTTTCGTCGGCTGGGATCAGGTCGAATCGCTGTCTTCGGTGCCGGGGGTGCGCCCCGCCACGATGACTCAATGATGAACTTCTCCGGAACATTCAGCCTCATCGCCTCCCATTCCTCCATCGCCTCCGGCACGAGTTGACGGAGGCGCTTCTCTTCTGACTCCTCTAGGTAGGCACCGTCGTGGCAGCAGGTGCCGCGACACGCAGCCAGATCGCAGCGCCGCAGAGGGCGGCTGAGCGCCACGATGTCGATTCTCATTCGGCGGACGGCTTCTGAGAGCCGCTGAGATGAGGAAATAGGGAGCGTGATCGCGTGATCCATGGCAGACGAAACTTGCATCTTTCCGACAAAAATGTCGATAGTAGCGGTAGTAAAATCAGCAGATCGATGATTTTCTAATTTTCCAGTGAATGAAATGTTTTCTTCCAGCGTTCCTCCTGCTGCTTTCGACTTCCTTCGTATCGGCTGGCAAGGTGGAGTTTAATCGGGACATTCGCCCGATTCTCTCGGAAAAATGCTATAAGTGTCACGGTCCGGATGCGAAAAACCAGAAGTCGGATTACCGTCTCGACAGCTTCGCGCATGCGACTGCTCGTCTCGACAAGCGACAGGGAATCGCTCCGGGAGAAGTAGAGAAAAGCGAGCTTCATCATCGCATCCACGCCGCAGGAACCGATGATGTGATGCCGCCGTCGGACTCGAAGGTGACGTTGTCCCCCGGTGAAATTGCTCTTTTGGACCAGTGGATCGCCGAAGGCGCAGAATACCAGCAGCACTGGGCCTTTGTCCCTCTGCCGAAAACGGTTCCCGTGCCGAAAGCGGTGTTTCCATCGGGATCGAACGTCGATCAGACCGAGTTGAGCCACTGGGCGAAGAACGAAATTGATGCCTTCGTTCTGGAAAAGCTCGTTCAGGCAGGGTTCACTCCCTCACCCGAGGCCAGTCGGACGCAATGGCTGCGTCGTGTGAGCTTCGATCTCACTGGATTGCCGCCCAGTCTCGCTGAGCTGGATGCCTTTCTCGCAGACGAATCTCCAGAGGCCTACGAGCACGTAGTGGACCGTCTTCTCGACAGTGACGCCTGCGCCGAGCGTCTCACTGCTGAATGGATGGACGTGGCTCGCTACTCCGACAGCTACGGTTATCAGGTCGATAATGACCGGCGGGTCTGGCCTTGGCGCGACTGGGTGGAGCAGGCTTTTCGGAAGAATCTGCCCTATGACCAGTTCATCGTCTGGCAGCTCGCAGGCGATCTGCTACCCGATGCGACTCGTGAGCAGCGTCTGGCAACTACCTTCAATCGTCTCCATCCGCAGAATGTCGAGGGCGGCAGTGTGCCAGAGGAGTTCCGCATCGAATACGTCAGTGATCGGGTGCAGACATACGGCACGGCTTTCCTAGGTCTGACGATGGAGTGCGCTCGCTGTCACGATCACAAGTTCGATCCCGTGACGGCGATGGATTACTTCCAGCTCTCCGCCTATTTCGCGAACATCGACGAGGCTGGACTGTATTCCTACTTCACGCCCGCCGTTCCCACGCCTACTTTGTGGCTGCCTGATGAAAAGCAGGAGGCGGAACTGGCTCGCCTCGAGCGTGAAATCGCATCGCTGAGCCAGCAACTTGCTTCGCGACGAGAAATGCTACAAAAATCTTGGTCTTCGCCCGCAGATATCCGGGTGCTGCTGCCGAAACCCATCGCCTCATTCTCCTTTGATCACTTGAAAAACGGAGCGTTTCCCGACGCCGACCAGCAGGGCGAGCCGGCGAAGTCTTCTCCGAACAATCTCCTGGTGTCGGGGCATCGTGCTCAGGCAGTCAGACTCACAGGTGATGATGCAGTGACTCTGCCTGTCGGCAATTTCAGTCGTGATCAGCCATTCTCCATCAGTCTCTGGATGAATACGCCGGATGAAAAGGAGCGAGCGGTGATTTTCAGCCGATCCAAAGCGTGGACTGATGCGGCGAGCCGTGGATATGAGATGCTGCTGGAGAAAGGACATCTCGTCGCAGCCCTCGTTCACTTCGAGCCAGGAAATGCACTGCGTATCCGCTCAAAAGACGCCTTTCCCATCGCTTCCTGGCATCACGTCACACTCGTGTATGACGGATCGAGTCGGGCAGAAGGATTGCGACTGTATTTGGATGGAAAGCCTGCTGCTGTCGAGATCGTTCGTGATCAGCTCACTCGGACGATTGAAGGAGGAGGCAGCGATACCATCGTGATCGGCGAGCGGATGCGGGACAATGGATTCAAAGACGGACTCGTCGATGATTTTTTCGTCTTTGATCAGATCCTGTCTCCGGCTGCCGTTGCGGCCTTGGCGAGCGATCAGACGACATTTTCTCCCGATCTCGATCACCATCTGCTGACGGATGATGCCGAGTCTCGTGCGATCTTCGCGAAGTTGACCACATCTCGTCAGGAAAGAAGTGCTCTGGTCGAAGAAATTCCAGAAATCATGACCATGGAGGAGTTGAAAGGTCCTGCGCGCATCACGCATTTTCTGGAGCGTGGCTCTTATGCCAGCCCCGGAAAGGTGGTGAGTCCCGCTACTCCCGCCTTCCTGCCAGCGATGGAGAAGGGACTGCCGAACAATCGGCTGGGACTCGCTCGCTGGACTGTGACAGAGGCGAATCCCCTGACTGCTCGGGTGACGGTTAATCGTTACTGGCAGCGGATGTTTCGGAACGGACTCGTCGCGACGACCGAGGACTTCGGTAGTCAGGGGCGACTTCCGACTCATCCCGAATTGCTCGATTGGCTGGCGCGAGATTTCGTGGATCACGGATGGGATCTGCATCGTTTGCTGAAAATCATCGCTCTTTCTGCCACCTATCGCCAAAGTTCCGATCTTCCGAAAGGAAAAGTCCTCACGGCTGATCCAGAAAATACGCTCCTACATCACTACCCCAGTTCGCCGCTATCGGCGGAAATGCTGCGAGACAACGTCCTGGCCACCAGTGGATTGCTAGTGAATCTGATCGGCGGTCCCCCCGTGAAACCCTATGACATTGCGGTCGCTTTTAAGCCCTCCGCACCCGACAGGGGGGCGTCCCTCTATCGACGAAGTCTCTACACCTACATGCGACAGACCTCACCCAGTCCGATGATGATCGTCCTGAACGCCTCGAAGCGCGACGTTTGTCAGGTGAAAGTCGAGCGATCTGAATCGCCTCTGCAGGGGCTGGTGATGCTGAACTCGCCGCAATTCGTCGAAGCGGCTCGCGTCCTAGCGGAAAAGCTGATTGTAGAGCACGGCGACGATGATGAGGGTCTGATCAACGATGCGTTTCGTCGACTGACGAGCCGCCGGGCGCGTCCGGAGGAGGAGAGGATCCTCGCGCAGTTGTTCGTGACGGAATCGGCGCGCTTTTCCGCAGATTCGGGACAGGCTGAAGCGCTACTGAAGATCGGGGAAACACCTCTGCGCAGGGAAAAGCAGTCTCTCCCTCGTGTCGCCGCCGCGACTGTTCTCATCTCCACCCTGTTCAATTACGACGAGTGCTGCATGAAGCGTTGATTTCCCATCTCCCTCGGACTGTACGATGAATATTCCTCTCGATTCTCCTTTTTGTCCCAGTCGCCGCGAGTTTCTCAATCGCTTCGGTGGAGGATTGGGCGGCATCGCGCTGGCGAGCTTGATCGGAGAATCGCAAGCGCGAGATCAGGGAACGCTCCCTCTCTATCTCACGGATCGTCCGAGGGCGAAGCGAGTAATCTATCTCTTCCAGTCCGGTGGTCCTTCGCAGATGGATTTGTACGACTATAAACCCCGCTTGAAAGCCGAGGAGGGACGCCAACTCCCGGACGAGGTGCGCGGTGGTCAGCGCCTCACTGGCATGTCGGGAAATCAGTCTAGCCTGCCACTGGTGGGCTCGCCCTTCACCTTTTCCCGTCATGGAGAGAGTGGACAATGGTTCAGTGAACTGCTCCCGTATACGGCGAAAATCGCCGATGAGATCACGGTGATCAAGACCATGAACACCGACGCGATCAACCACGGTCCTGGGGTGACTTTCTTTCAGACCGGTTCTCAGCTCGGAGGGCGCCCCAGTATTGGCTCTTGGCTCAGTTATGGCCTGGGATCGGAGAATGCGAACCTGCCTGCCTTCGTCGTTCTGATTACAAAAGGAATGAAAGGCCAGCCTCTGGTCAGCCGCCTCTGGGGAAGCGGCTTTCTCCCCGGCGAGCACGACGGCGTCCGCCTGAATCCGGACAAGGACGCCGTGCTCTACCTCAATAATCCGGAAGGCATCGATATCAAGACTCGAAGGGCGATGCTTGACAGCCTCGGAGATCTGCATCGACTGCACAGGGAAGAATCAGGTGATGCAGCTCTGGAGACTCGCATCGCACAATACGAGATGGGCTTTCGCATGCAGGCCTCCATCCCCGAGGCTACCGATCTGTCGGATGAACCGGAATCGACCTTCCGTCTCTACGGCGATGACGCTCGCACGCCTGGAACCTATGCGGCGAACTGTCTTCTGGCGCGGCGACTCGCTGAGCGAGGCGTTCGTTTCGTGCAGCTCTACCATCAGGATTGGGATCACCACGGTGGATTGCCCGGCGGCTTGAAAACCAAGTGTCGGGAAACAGATCAAGCTTCGGCAGCGCTCGTGATCGATCTGAAACAGCGTGGCCTATTGGACGATACCATCGTGATCTGGGGTGGCGAATTTGGGCGCACCAACTACTGCCAAGGGAAATTTAATCCCGCCAGCTTCGGGCGTGACCATCACCCGCGCTGCTTTTCCCTGTGGATGGCGGGCGGCGGAATCCGTGCCGGGTACAGCCACGGACTCACCGATGACTATTGCTATAACATCGTCGAAGGTGGAGTCCATGTGTATGACTTTCAGGCGACCTTACTCCATCTCCTCGGCATTGATCACGAGCGCCTGACGTATTTTTATCAGGGGCGTCATTTTCGCCTCACGGACGTGCATGGACGCATCGTGAAGCCGATTCTAGCATGAGGAAAATTCCACAACTTCGTCTCCCTCAAGATCCAAAGGTGGCGTAATGACTCGAGTGAAAGCGCGGTAAGATCAGGGGAGGGGGCTGTGATTGAATCCGATGTTTCCTACTTCCACCAGTCTGCCATACATCTTTGCAGATGCCGTTTCATCCTCGAGGACATAAAATTGGTTGAAAGTTGTATAACCACTCGACGAAGAGGATCCGAATTCCAGTTCGAGGCGAAATTGAATTCCGTTGAAATCGATGATTGTATTCGAATTAGGAGTTGCGAGACGTACATAGTCCGCGTCAGCCCAGGGGTCTATGTAGTCATTTTGGACATTCACCAGATCAAATCTAAAATTCGTCAATATGTTCCGAGCGACCCCATTTAAATTGAGGGAAATGTCAGCAGTAAAATCAATGGAGGTCGCGTTCGTATCTACTACTGTTGTACCGTTGAAATAAGTGAGACTTCCAATTTCAAAGCGTTCTCCGGGGGTGACTCCACTAAAGCTTGTGCCCTGAAATTCCAAAAAATTAGAATTCAAAACGACCCCATCTTTTGAGGGAGCCTCTGATGAAAGAAAGTAGTCTCGGCCCCAGACGAAGCGTGTGCTCGATTGGCCTTTTGCCAGATTTGTGACCATATTTTTGTCTCCTTTCGGATTCGAGAAACGCCCGGCCGAGCTTCCTGCGATCATGGGCTGCTCTACCCCGAGTGACTTGGATGCAGCGGGACTCGCATTGTAGTAAGCACTGGTCGGAACTGCTCGCGCCTGAATCACTGCTCCGGTGAGATAATCGCTTCGGCAAAGGAGAAAGGGATCGGTATAGGCCTGCCAAGGGCCATTCCCGATGCGATACTCGAGTTTTGAAGCTCCTCCAGCGTTCTGATCTGTGATCGCGACCGTAATATCGTGTCCGATATAGACTCCGAATTCTGGACGGCTCGGGCTGATGATTGGAGTCAACAGATCGGCTACTGCGACCTTATAGGTTTCTTCACCTCGATCACTATTAGAAAAGCGAGAGTTTATCGTGATCGCTCGAGCGGAAATGACGGCGTCAGGCGGCACGAGGATTGGAGAGGTGTAAAGTTGCCAGTTTCCGCTATTGACGGAGTAATAGACTTCTGATGACCCTGAGGGATTTGGATTCGTCAGGGTGAGAGGGAGTTCAAAAGATTCGATGGGGTAGGAACCCGAGGGAATCGAAAAACTGGGAGGTGAGAGAATGGTCAGGGTCGCAGGGCCACCTCCTCCGGAAGGCGGAGAAGCGGGCGGAAGCGCGTTATCTGGCGCTGTGGACGTATTCATCGGATCGACACCACTGATAACGGGAGATGCACCATCCTGATAATCCCAGATCCAGGTGCTTTGACTGGCGTATTCGAAGCCTGTATGGGCTGTGGCTCCCTCTCTATCTGAAGTTTCGTTGTTATCCGCATCACGAGGAGTGTCATCCAGATAAACTTCTTTGATTCCTAGAGCTTTTTCAGTGCGAGCGACACGGAAGGATTTCTCATTGGGCGACCATTGGATGCTTAGCTTCCCGTTTCCCGCTTCTCGATCATTTTGGAAAGTAAACTGAACTCGCTCATCGAGTTTTGCTCCACCCCAGCCGGGGAGTCGACCAGCGTTAGAGAAGCCTCGTTTCAAGGCGGCGATGACTTCTTCGGCGCTTTGGGCACGCGAGAGATCTCCACCTGAAGCCAGATAGGCTGAGACGCTGCGATTCAAAGTCGCCGTGTCGCTTTCAAGTTTCTGTCGTCGAGCGCCTTCAACAATCTGGGTCGTGATGGTCGTGCCGACGGTGGCCAGAATGCCAACGACGGCTACGATTAGCAACACTTCCACGAAGGAGAAGGCAGAAATCAATCGCTGTTTCATGTGAATGTATAATAACAATAAAAACCATAATAAAAAAATTAAAACCTTTTTCTTTATTCGATCTGCAACTCGGGAGCTTGAGTGAGTTTTTCTTGCACAGAACCTCTTTCTGTCGTGATACTTCCGGTCATGACGAAACTGATTGGTATTCTGTTGTTTTCTTGGGGGCTGGCGAATGGAGTGACTGCCTCAGCCCAGTCCGATTCATCTACTGCGACCGTGACGGAAGCGATGGGGGCCAATGAACATTGGCAGTTCGTGGGGCAGGGTAGGGGAGTCACGATTCCACTGGCTCGGATAGCTTCGGCCAGTTTGCACGAATACGTGATGGATCAGGCGATTCGGGTTTTTGAATGCACCGTGGATACGATGGGGAGTCAGACGATTCGCTTTTACCAGATCGAACCACTGGTCTCAGGTGCCGCAACGTCTGGTGCACAGGAGGCCGTGCGAGAAGGTGTCAGTGCGGCAGCCTCCGCTCTGAAATCAGCGAATCTTTCGGGTGGGGATATTGATCCGGATCGACAGGTGGTAAAGCATTACCCGACGACCACTCACGCCAAGACGACGGAGTTTCGGTTTAAAGATCGCGAAAGCGTCTCCCGGATATACGAACACATCGTCCGGGCCATGACCGAGCCTCATCAAAGCGCACCTCACCTGATTTCGGTGAACCAAGGGTAGAATTGAGCCTGAAAATTCATTCAAGGATCTGATGAAATACAACAACGTTCCCCACAGCGATCTGAGAGTCAGCGTGATCGGTCTCGGCACGATGACTTGGGGCCAGCAGAATACGGAGACCGAGGCTCAGGAGCAGATGGATTACGCTCTCGAGCAGGGGGTAAATCTCTTCGATACGGCAGAGATGTATCCCATCCCGACTCGTCGGGAAACCTGTCACGAGACGGAGAGGATTATTGGAAATTGGCTGGCGTCGCGTGGGACGAGGGATCGAGTCATACTGGCGACGAAGGCGGCAGGACCGCCGCCTCACATCGACCATATCCGAGAGGACAATTGCTTTGACCGCAAAAATTTGACTCTCGCACTGGAGGGCAGTCTGAAGCGGCTGCGCACAGATCACATCGATCTATATCAACTCCACTGGCCTGATCGCAAGGTGCCGCTCTTCGGACGCCGCGATTTCGAGCCCGATGCAGCGGATCACAGCGTGCCCATCGAGGAGACGCTGGCTGTCCTGGCGGACTTTGTGAAGGAGGGGAAAGTTCGCTATCTTGGAATTTCGAACGAGACCCCTTGGGGAGCAATGCGTTTCATCGAACTGGCTCGTGACGGTGAGCTGCCCCAAGTCGTCACCATCCAGAACTCCTACAATTTGCTGAATCGGACCTTCGACACGGGGCTGTCGGAGATCTGCCACCGCGAGGGCTTGCGTCTGCTCGCATACTCGCCTCTAGCATTCGGTCGCTTGACGGGAAAATATCGTCATGGAACCTTGCCATTAGATTCACGCTTGGCCCTTTTCCCCCAATACAAACGATACAGTCGTGGGAATTCAGATGAGGCGGTCGAGTGCTATGCGAAGATTGCCGAGGATGCAGGGTTAGATTTCGCCCAGATGAGCCTCGCCTGGATCAATCAGCAAGGCCATGTCGCCAGCAATCTAGTGGGTGCGACGCAGATGGATCAGTTGCGCTCGAATATTGCCAGCGCAGAGCTGGTCTTGTCGCCGGAGGTGGTGACAGCCATTGAGGAAGTGCATCGTCAAATCCCAAATCCCTGCCCGTGAGGAATCCCTGCCCGTGAGGAGAGGAGAAGGCGAGGTGAGCAGATTAGAACGCGGGTCTGACATGCGGAAACTGCATCGCGTGTGAATCGGTGATTGACGGATCACCTGCCTTCGGTGGACGATGTTTTCTTTTTTATGATTCAGCGTCCCAGCAACGTCCGACATTGGATTCTTACCGCCACGACTCTGGCGGCCTTTCTCATGTACCTCGATCGCATCTGCATGGCGGCGATTATGAACTCGGAGACCTTCAAGGCGGACATCCCGCTGAGTCTCAAGGCGGACGGATGGATCAAAGGTGCGTTCTTTGCGGCCTATGCGATCGGACAACTTCCAGCGGGTTTTCTTGCGGTTCGCTTCGGGGCTCGACCTCTGATGTCTGCCTACATTGTGGTCTGGTCGGCCTTCACTCTGCTGACTGGCTTTGCGACCAATGCGACCAACCTACTGCTGGCTCGTGTGGGATGCGGCATCGCGGAGGCTGGGGCTTATCCGATCAGTAGCGGGCTGCTGGCTCGATGGTCAGAATGGGGAAAGCGGGGCTTTACCAGCGGAGTCGTCTCTCTCGGCGGTCGAGTGGGCGGCGCGATTGCACCTTGGCTGACCGTGACTGTAATTGCTGGCATGGGGAGCTGGCGCTGGGCTGGCTGGATCTACGGAGCTGCAGGACTGGTGTTCGCCGCATTTTTCTGGAAGGTATTTCGAGAGACTCCGGAGACTCATCCGAAGGCGAATGATGCGGAAAGGGCGCTGTTGCAAGAAGGCCGACCGCTGGAAGCACAAAAGGAAGCCGCGACAGAAAAGCATTATGCTTTCCCTTGGCGATTGGCGCTAACCCATCGCAGCCTATGGATGAACTCGGGAGCACAGTTTTTCACTAATTTGGGGTGGGCTTTTCTCGCGGTTTCGCTCTCCAAGTATCTGATCGAGGTGAAGGGAGTCGAACATTCCCGGGCGGAAACGATGAATACTCTGGCGTTATCCTTTGGAATCGTCGGATTGATTCTGGGAGGATTTTTTACAGATGTCTGTATGCGCAGATGGGGAGTGAAGCTAGGGCGTATTATTCCGTTAGCAGGTTCTCGTTTTGCTGCCGCTGCCTTCTTTGTCATCGCAATTTTTCTCGACAATCCTTGGGCGCTGCTGTTTGCCTTTGGCATGGCCGCGTTCTCTACTGACTCTGGCCTACCGGCACTCTGGGCGGGATTGCAGGAGATGTGTGGAAAACACACGCCGCCTCTGTTTGGCTGGGCGAATATGTGGGGAAATATGGGGGCTGCCGTCGGAATCTGGGTTCTGCCCTGGGTCATCGAGTCACTGGATCACAATGGCGACTGGCAGGAAGGATTGATTTTCTGTGCCGTAGCCTTCGTGATTTCCGGGCTGTTCTGCTTCGGATTCGATGCGAGTCAGCGGATGGAGGCGACGTGAGCAGTTTTGATTTTCGCAAGCGCAAAAGATGCCGGAAATATGAATCAACAACGGAGATCCAAATACAGGGACAGGTTATTTAAAATTGCAAATACAGGGACAAAAATTGCAAATACAGGGACAGGTTATTTAAAATTAAGCTGTCTTTTCGACCGATTTCGAATTGCAAATACAGGGACAGGTTATTTAAAATTAAGCTGTCTTTTCGACCGATTTCGGACTAGCGACGTTCTGGGTGGGCTTGCAGGAGATATACGGAAAACACGCACTGCCCTCGGTTGGTTCGGCGAATATAGGGAGTGCCGTTGGGATCTAGGGGGTGCCCTAGGTGGTCACCATTAGCTGTCAGCGTAGTTGTCCGGGATGCCGTCGTCGGTATTCGCCTAGATCAGATCGGTGCCTAGCTGAAATTATTGATGAGGGACAGACAAAAGCTCGCGATTATAACGAGGAAAACTAGAGGAAAGAGGACGCCGCGAATGTGTCAGCAGCTTAATCAAATGAAGAATTGCAGACTCACGTGAAGAAAGGAAGTATCGATTACGCTCTCTTCAAATCTCGAAACACACACAGCCCTTCCGATTCTACATTTCGGATTTGTCGTGGTCCCGTTTTCCTCTTGATCTTGAATTCCTCTCGATACCGCTCAATCGCACGATCCACAAACGTCGCACTGCCCAGCACACCTCCATCAATGAAGGATCGCACTCGCAATCGAATCAGTTGCTTCAGCGGGATTTTCCCTCCTCGTTGTATCTCCGTCTCGACTTCTTCAGCACTAAATCCGCATCGCACTGACTTCGGAGTTCTTTCCTCTGTATCGGAATCCGCCAACTCCCTCTCCTCTCCCTGATCGTAAAGCCAAAGTCGATACAGAGCGGCGGTTTCCTTCCAGTGCTTCTCGAAGTCCCCTCCACTAACTCGCGCTGAACTCGACAGGATTCGCCCTAATCCCTGCCGTGCCCAGCGATTACCCGCCGTCGCCGAGGCATACCCGCACCAGCGATAATCCTCCACTCGTGACACCATTCCGGCTCGAACCGGGTTCAGGTCGATATACGCTGCAATGGTCATCAGTGCTTTTTCATCTCCCTCTACCAGCATACTCTTGAAGCGCTCCTCCCATAGCGTGCCCTTCCGCCCTTTCCGACGATTGTACCACGAGCTAAATCGTTGCTTCAGTTCCTTCATGAAAGTCGAGACATCTCCCATGCGACTTTGATAACGCTCGATGATGGCCTTTTCCCAGGCTTCATTTCCCGCTTTCGCTGCTCGTTCCAACTCCTGGCGCACGGTATCGACGTACATGCGCTTATAAAGGAACCCAAGTCGTTTGAGCAACGACTCCCGATCCAGCAGCGGCATCGCCTCTCGATCCGGCTCTTCGAGCAGAAGGTGAAAGTGATTGGACATCACGACGTAGGTGAGAACTCGAAGTCCATGAAATGCCTCCAGTTTGCGCATGAGCGCAACAAAGAACTCTCGCTCCTCATTACCGAAGATGAACTGCCTGTCCACCACGCGGGAGACGCAGTGGTAGAAGCTAACGCCCTCGCCTTTGATTCGTGCCTGCCTCATAGAAGGGAAGCTTGGAAGATTAAGAGGAAATTGTCAATCATAATTATAACCTGTCCCTGTATTGAGAAGTTCATAGCCTGTCCCAAAGTTCATGGCCTGTCCCTGTATTGGAGGCCCCAAATTCCCACGGAAAGTTGGACACCGTTGCGGAGCGTTAAATCATAAACGATAGACAGAATTCGCGATGTGATCGGGGAAAGGAAAATGCTGCGACAACTCGATGACTGGTTCGATCAATCCTTCACCCCGATTTTCATTTCATCGCTATTTGCTCGAAGTTCTGGGGCGTACATTCCCGTCGCGGTGGCTGGCAAGGCGGAGAATTTGCCGGGGATCTCGGCGCGGAGGCGATAGCCGAGGTTGTGCTTGCCTAAGGGCAGGGCACGGACGAAGAAGCAGACTCGGTTGTCGCGGAATTCTCGATAGGCCCCAAGTCCTTCCCAAGTGTATCCGCTGCGTACGTCTTCGGCTTCGAATCCGGCAGGCTTCAGATCTTCGAAGATCAGATACTCGTAGTCATTTTTGCTCTCCAGGGTCAGTTCGACTTCTACGATCTCGCCGCTCTTGAGCACTTCTCCGTCTTTGATAGGGACGCGATCATATTTCAGCGTCTTCTGGTCGATGGCTTGGCCTCGTGCTCCACTGACGAGAGCGCTGGCGTCCTCTCGCTGAACGAGACGGAAGTAGGCGCGGTCCACTTTGACTTCGAGTCCGGCACGGGTAATGCGATCCTCCAGCGTGAAGTTGGTGGAATAGACGTTGGCGTAGACTGGGCCTTTGCCACTGCGGTGTATGGTGATCTCGTGAGCTCCGGCTTTGATGGCCGCACCTTCCATCTCCAAAGTGCCGTCGAAGCTGAATAGATTGTCCGCAGTGATTTTCACCGATTTCTTTACCTGACCGTCGAGGAGAATGTCCACGCTCATGTCGGGCGTATTTTCTCCGGTGGCTTTGATGTAATCCGCCATGGCCTCGATGCAGTAGGCGGTGTCGCGAGTGCTGGTCCACCAGGTGGAGTTCTTCCGATTGTTGAGAAGAAACTTGACCAGGCCGGAGGCTTCGGGACTGCTTGGCTTGACGCGAGCAAGAAGCTTCAGGTAGAAAGCGTTGGCCTCGATCTCGCTGCCATACCACCACCACCAGTAGCCGCCATTGCCCAAGTCGAGACGGGCGGTCTGGTTCTCGTCGTCCTGCACTAGGAATTGTTCGATATTCAGTAGCAACATGTCGCGCTTCTCGGTCTTCTTTTCGGTATCGAGCGCGAGACCGAAGACGGCCTTGGCATAGACGGCGAGGTTCTTGCGATCACGATAGAGAAAGTCTGTCATGCGGTCATTCGCTACACCGGCATCGGCGAGGACCATGCGCACGAAGGCGTCAATATTGTCGGCCTTGGGCTTGGATTCCCTCGGTGGATTCTTGTCTCGCCAGCGCTGGATGCGTTGGACCTGATCGGCTTCGTAGTTTTTCAGCCAAGTGACGCCGTTTTCCAATACTCCGGGGACGATGGCCAACCCGGCGGATTGAGCGACCTGGAGACCGTGGACGACGACGGCGGTGGTGTGGGGATAGGAAGACTCGCGCTCTCCGCTGAACCAGCCCCAACCTCCGTCGCGGTTCTGCATAGAACTGAGACGCTCGAGTCCGGTTTTGACAATGAGCTGGTGCTCTGCATCGTCAAAAACTGGATTTTTGTCCGACCAGCGAAGCTCGCGCCACTGCTGCGCCCGCTTTTTGGAATCGCCGATTTCCTGTGCATTGAGATTGGTGCGCTTTTTCTTCACCTCGGCGAGATTGACCTTCAGATCGAGGAGCGTTTTGCGAGCGACGACGGCGGGCACGAAGCGGTTCAAGGTCTGCTCGGTGCAGCCATAGGGGTAGTCCACCAGATAGGGCAGGGCATCTACGATGGCGGTCGCGAGGCTAGGGGAATAGCGCACTTCCAGCCGCGATTGATCAGGGCGGCGCTCGTTCGGCACGGTGAAGGTGATTTTTGTTTCCTCTGCGTCTGGACGGAGCACGGTGCTCCAGCTCTCTGTCTTGAGCATCCCGTGGACGTGGACGGGAAACTTCATCTCCACAGCATCGCTGTCTGTGTCGGCGACGGCTTTCATGCGGACGACGGCGGTGCCTTCTCTAGCCGCCTTCACGCGCCAGTCGATGCGCTGCTCGCCCTGACTTTTGAGCATGACGGTTTTTGCCAGCTCCTGTCCGTCGATCGCTTCGAGGCAGGCGCCGTCGAGTTCGAGCGATACTTTGACCTCCTTCTCTGCGTCGAGGTAGTTGTGGACGTTGGCACTGAGCGTCACCTCGTCCTTTTCGATGAAGAAACGCGGAGCTTGGAGGCGAAGGATGAGATCCTTACTGGTGATGATCTCGGCCTCGGCCTCACCGACTTTTGTTCCATGCCCCATGGCCCATGATTTGATCTTCCAAGTGGTGAGATTGTCAGGGAGCGGGATTTCGATTTCGGCGAAGCCCTGTTGATCCGTCTCCAGTGCTTGAGTCCAGAAGGCACTATCCGCAAAGTCGCTGCGTATCATGACGGACTGGGTAGGAGCCGCGTTATCCTGAGCGGGAGCGGCAGCATTGAGGGGAGCGGATTCAGAGACTCTGGATGAGACATCCGCATCAACAGCAGCGGCTGCGACGGCGGGAGCGGGAGCGGGAGCCGCAGTGTATGAAAGCGACGATCTAGATAGCCCCGTCGGAACTTCAAAACTCCCGCCAGTGACGCCCCTCGCTCTAGCGTCCACTCCATCCACTGTGACTCCCCTTTTGCTCTTCACAAAGAGTGTGTCGAGATCTACAGCGTCGCTTCCAAAAATGCCCAGTGGTGCCCAGCCCGGGAGCCCAGTGGGAATATTGAGAGAAGGCCAAAAAGCCCCCAGATTCGAACTTTTCTCCTCACGATGATGTCGCCTCCATTTCCAGAAATATTCGCCTATCTTCGGAACATTGGAGCCGCCGGAAATGTACTCGAGAGCTTTGTCATACACGGTGACGACAGTGCTACCGACGTAGGGCTGGCCGTCTGACTCGGTAAGCTGGATTTTCACCTTGGCAGTAGAGCGCGGCTTGTAGCGTTCCGCATTGGGGGCCAGGTCCATGGTTAGGACTCGTTTTGCGGGGGGAACGGCGATTTCTCGCATGGTCGAATGGACTTGACCATTGCTGACGGTGAATGCCTCGACGAAAAAGTTGGGCATGTCACCCTGGGCGACCGCGATGGTCTGCGTGGTGCTCTTGCCTTTGAGACGAATCACCTGCGGACGCGGTGCGATTCCATTGATCGGTTTCACGAAAAGGAAGACGGTGCTGTCGGCTTTCTCCGTATTGATGAGTAGTTTCACCTTCTCGCCGGGAGCGTATTCCGCCTTTTCCGGCACGAGTTCGATCTGCGAGAATCGATAGTCGCGATGATCATTCTCTTCGCCTCGGATGACGAAAAACACAGCACCTTCCTGTTCGTGACCTTTGGCGTCCTTTACTTTGGTGGAAAGCCGATATTGTCCGGCCTCAGTGGCGCTGAATTTCACCTTCGCACTTCCGTTCTGATCGGTGGTGATGTCCTGTCCGGCGACTTCTTTTTCTTGTGGCTCACCTTTGTCATCGTAGCTGAGTTTCAGCAAAGAGACGCGTCCCGTGCCTTTCACGCCTTTCTGGTCCAGCGTCATGGCACGCAGATGGGCCTCGATGGGCTTACCCACTTCATAGTGTCCACGATCTGTCCAAGTGGTGACCGAGAAGGGCTTGCGGGCGACGAGCACTTGACCGCTGCCAAAAATGGTGCGACGGCTTTCGTCGGTGACTTCAACGCTGATTTCGTAGCGATGATCCTGATCGCCGTGGAGTTCCTTGGCGAGCATCGTATCAATGGAAATCTCCAGTTTGCCATCGGCTCCGATGCTGCCTTCGCTCTCCATCACTAGTTCCGGCGGGTCGGTGAGCTGAGGCCACCACCACCAGATGGGGGCACGACAGCCCCAGGATCGGAAGCCGGGATACCAGTCGTAATCATAGCCAAACCACCAGTAGCCGGAACCGTAAAACCAGTCCCAGGGACGCTGAGGATACCAGCGGGTGGTATGGGCACTGCGTTGCACCTTGTATTTCACCGTGGCATTCGTCACGGGAGCGCCGAAGTAGTAATCGGCAGAGAGTTTCACGGTGACTTTTTCTCCGAGCATCACCGGTTCCGACGGAGCATCGACTTTCACCTCGAACTCCGGTTTCTTGTATTCCTCCACACGAAAGCTGCCCGTCTGCTGAAAGGAATCTCGTGCCGATAGGCAGGTGAATTCAAAGCGATACACTCCAAGAGTGGCTTCCTCCTCCAGCGTGAACTGGTCGGCGAAGCCTCCCCAAGGATCGGCGGTCAGTTCTTTTTCGAAGACTTTTTCGTTTTTGGGATTTCGGATGATGACTCGAAACTTTGCTCCGCCGAATTCCGATTTGTCTTCCGGGGAGTCATACTTCGCCAGTCGCGCCCAGGCTTTCCATTTGACTTCCTGTTCGGGACGATAGACCGGGCGATCCGTGATGAGGTGGATTTTCCGCTGAGCCCATTCTTGCTCGGATTTTCCGGCGAGCCAGACATTTTGAAATCCGAGATGAGCAAAGCGGCCCTCCTCAGTGGTGGCGGTGACGAGCCACTGATATCGCTGCTCTGGATCAGACAGGGTCTTCGGGGCAGCGAAATACTGTCCGTTCTCGTCGGTGAATTCGGCAAAGTTGCGCGTCCGAATATTCAGTTGCCGCGCTCTCCCTTGCCCTCTGGTCCGCTGGGCACTGTCGATGTACTCTATAGCGTATCCGAAAAACTCGAGATTTGCTTTGGCCACGGGATCGCCTGTCTTCGCATCAACGACGAAATACTGTTGCTCATTGATTCCCTGCTTGGAAACGATGGCTGTATCTGTGATCCAGACGATACACCCGACTGTATTGCCTTTGTCCAAAGTCGCCTCGACAAAATAAGCGCCCGCTGTCTGGAGCGGCGTCGTGATATCGATTCGGCGATCCCAGTGTTTGTCACGCGGCTCTACATCGAGTTCCCAGGAGGCTACTTGCTCGCCCAAATATTTGGCCATGTTTTTTTCGGCGATCTCGTATCCGAGTCGAGAAATGTTCGCTTTATCGTATTCGAACGAAGCAGGATTCGATTTCAGGTACTGTTTTACATCGGCGAGCAAATCATTGAACTTCACCTTTCGGGCTGTCAGTTTTAGATGTGTGCCGTTGCGAAAGACGTAGCCTAGCTTTGCCCCCGTGCCCGGCACCTGGGTGGTCGAACCATCAAAGCGTCCCCAGTTTTTTACGATCTGATCGAGCTGAGTTCGCCAACTGGATTTAAGCTGCTTGCCGGGATTCAGCCTTTTGAGCGCATCTCGATAAATCGCAGCGGCTTCCTCATACTGACGACGATTGCGAAAGATCGTAGCCAAGTCCTCGACCGTCTGAAGAGCGATATCGGGGGAGGCTTCGTTGGTGAACACTCGTTCTAAAATCGCGATGTAATTAAACTCATCGGGCAGGGTGAAGCGTTTCACCCCCGTGGCGAGACGGGCGATAGTTTCGTTAGTCTTCAGTGTATGGAGCGTGAGCAGACCCTCTTGATTGCCCTGGTCATCCTCCTCTGGATTGCGCCAGTATTGCGCGATGGTCTGCACGCCGAACTGATCGCGAAGCAGGCGAGAAAAAGTCAGATCCGCCTGGAGCGCATGTCGCGGTCCCTGTTTTGCCTGCTGCCCGAGCAACCAGCGAAGTCGCTCACCGTCAGACTTTGCGGTGCCCCACGACTTGGGCATAGAGAAGAAAACAGCGTCACCTTTCTCATCGACTGGGGCGCCTTGTTGGGATCGACCGGGATAAAAGTCTCGTCGTCTTTGGAAAGAAAATTCGCTGTCCTCGTAATCCGGGAGTTCCGATAAATCGGTGACTGCCTGGAGTTCCCAGTATTCCCGAGCCTGAATCGTTCCAGCCATTTGCGCGTAGAAGCTGGCCCTGTCGTCCGAGGAGGCATCGGACGCCTCCATTTTTTCCATGGCTTGCTGAAATAGCTGGAGACCACGCACTCGGTCGCGACTCTCGCTACTGACACGTTTTCCCCCCTGATACTGCCCGCGCTGGAATTCGCCGCTGATCATCGTTCCCCAGGACTGGGTATTCTGGTATTGGACCGCTGCATCGCGCAGCAGAAGCCAGTTGTCCGGATGGGCCTTGACTGTGCTCTCGACCAGTGCCTCCCATTCATTCCAGTGATCGAGTTGCCGGATGCATTGGATCGCTTTTCCCAGATCATCACCTGGATTCTTCCCGGTATTTTCAGGTGCAGGCAAAATCTCCCGCCAGAGAGTGAGAGCATCGTTCCAGTTGCCATCCTTCATTGCCTGCTGAGCTTTTACACGTTGGTCTTCGACAGTATCGGCTCGTGATTTCATGGGGAGCTGCGTGCCGATGATAGCGATCAGGGGGACTAGGAGGCGCACGATCATATGACCGTTATAACGGTTTTCCGCCGTTTTTCTGAGAGAAATCTCTCTTCGAGTGAAATCTTATCGCACTCTCGATCGACGGAAGCGTTTCTTTAGCTCATTCAGCGAATAGATCCGCAGAACCAGAACCGCTCCGAGGTAAGCAAATAATCCGATACAGACCATCGCTCCCACCAAAGAGACACGTTGAGCAAAGCGCCCTGGCACCATCAGGAATTCATGTCCGAAGAATGCGAGCACCCAGAGGACGATGCCCATCAGCGCGGAAGCGAGCACCAGTCGGAGCAATCGGCCCGAGAAGCCAGTGCTGCGTTCCATAAAGCCAGCTCCGCGAAGCCCGAACCAGAGTAGCGCGACATTCACCCAGCCGGCGATGGACGTGGCGAACGCACAGCCGATCACTCCCATCCAGAGAAAAAACGGATAGACCAGTACGATATTGGTGACGGAAGAAATAATCGTAAAGCGCATCGGAGTCTTCGTGTCCTCACGGGCGTAATATCCCGGCTGGAGCACTTTCGCCAAGATGTAGGCTGGGGTGCCAGTCGCGAAGGCTGCAAGAATCCAACCTGCATAGGAGGCGGCGTCTCCGTCGAATTTTCCTCCTTCGAAAATGGCATACATCATTTCGCGAGGAATCGCGAGAAGAGCAGCCGTTGCAGGCAGGCATAGGAAAAGCGAGAGCTCGATTCCTTTGCTAAGACTGCGTTTGGCTTCCTCCTCCTCTCCGCCACGCAGGTTGCGCGTGATCTCGGGAAGCAGCACTACCCCCATCGCCATCCCGATCAGTCCCAGCGGGAGTTGATTGATACGATCCGCTAGGCTCATGCCGATTTTTCCTCCCACTGCCAGAGAAGCCACCGCCCCACCTACCAAGAGATTCACCTGCTGGATCCCCGCGCTGACCAACCCCGGCCCCATGAGCAATCCCAGACGTTTGATATCATCATCGATTCGGAAGCTCATCGGCCGCAGTCGAACGCCGTGTCGCCAACAGGAAATCAGCACGATGAGTAGCTGAACCACCCCGGATACGATGACGGACCATGAGAGAACCAGTAGAGGTGACTCTGTGCGAGGGACGATGAGCACTAGGGCTGCGATAAAGACGATATTGAGTGCCACATACGCCCAAGCCGGAGCCGCAAAAACTTTTCGGCTGTTCAGCACTCCGCTCAATGCCGCCACTAGGCAGACGAAGATCAGATAGCCTATCGTAATCCGCGAGGCCTGTACAGCTGGAGCAAAGCGCTCATCTGCGGCGAAGCCGATATTGGAAATCCGAACAATCGGCTCCATGAAGATGAAGCACAGCACTGCACAGGTCAGCAGGATGACGAACATCACAGAGAGCGTGCGACTGGCGAATCGATCAGAAACTTCCGCACCTTCTTCTTCCAAGCGTCCACTGTACATGGGCACGAAAGCCGAGTTGAAGGCGCCTTCTCCGAAGATGCGGCGAAAGAGATTCGGCAACTGAAAAGCAGCGATCCAGACATCCGCCATCGCTCCTCCGCCGAGATGGACAGCGATCAGCTTGTCTCGGATAAACCCGGCGAGTCGACTTACCAAGGTGAGAGAGCCGACTGTGAACATGGAACGGAACATGGGAGGCAGAAGAAAGGAGTTAGGAGAGACGAAAAGAACGACGAAAGATCTGCCGCGACGCAGGAGCTAAGAAGCGACTCGCCAGTCTCAAAACTCGCGGACGGCCATCTTATACGCAAATTTTTGCAGGATGGTATCAATCTTTTTGCCAAAACGGAGATAAACGGAATCCCATCGGTAGATCAGCGCTTGCTCGGTCGGTTCCGTTCACGGTCTGGATATACCAATACCAGGCAAAGGAATGCGCAGTGAGAGAGGGTAACTTCCCATCCTCGTAGCGAATCAGGTCAAACGAGCGGTAGTTGTTCCAAGTCTGATCATTGGGAACGTTCTTCGCCAATTCTGAAGACTTGTAGAAATCCATTTGGCATCGGCCATCAGCCAATAATCGCTTAATGTCATCATTGTCCGGCAGGGGAGTGTCGAGCAGAGTGACTCTCGTAATCTCCGGCAGCAGCCCCATATCCTGCAGAACGCAGGCCGCTCGCACGACCAGAAACCCACCTGCACTGTGGCCGATCAAATGCATGGGGCGATCCCCACGAATATAGCTTTCTGTTCCAGTAGAATTTCTGAGACTGGATTCAGAGCGGCCTTTACGATTGGGATCGACCAGAATAGCTCGTGCGAGACGCAGGCCGACTAGATCTCCGATTTCTTGCGCTTGGGCGCGGATGGCCACGACATCTTCCACAAAGCGCACACTTTGATTATCCTTGGAAGATCTAACAAAATGATCGAGAAACTCATTTACCTCTGACGGCTTGGCGGCACTTCCCCAATCCACGAGGCAGATATCGGGGGCCTGCTTTCCACTTGCCTTCAGAATGTCTTCCTTGAGCTGGGTCATCCAATGAGGCTTGCCCTCTTGATCAGCAAAGCGTACGATGGGCACATTCAGCGGAGAATCACGCAAACCGTGAGCGATCAGAACGAATCCATTCTCCGTATCCTGTTTGCGCGGTCTCCATTCACCACCCTCGCCGATATTCGACAAGAGGCGACCATCGGCTGTCCGTAACTGAGCTTTCTGCCCTGGATGACGAGGCGCTCCGGAGATGATGAGTAGCGCAGTCAAGATCGAAGTGATCGCGATGATTAGCACTCGTCCGAAGACGATGCGTCCCGTGACGCCCAACATGATTCCGAGTCTCGACAGAATCCGACTGGTTACTCGTGCGATCAGAGTATCGCTGGTGGCGACATGGATATCGCGTGTGAACTGAGAACTCCCGTCCGATATAGCGCTACGATAGAAGCTCTCTGCATGTTCTGTCTGGAAGAACCACTCCGTCACCTCCGATAGCAGGGCAGATTCTGTTTTCCAGATCAGCGTGCGATAATCCGCAACTGAATTGCTTTGATGAAACTGTGCTCGCACAGTATGCAGAAATTCCCACTGCTGAGCGTAGCGTCCCGTACGCCGATTGAGTTCCAGGTAGGAACTGAGTGATTGCATCAGGATCACGATCATCGGGAACAAAGCGCCGCTGAATCCTAGAACTAAGTCACCTCCGGAGACTGAAAGTAGCCACTGCGCCACTCCCGAAAATCCTAGCCACAGCCCTAACACCGCGAGGACCAGTGCTGCATCGAGCGCACGAGTCACGTATTTGCTAAGTTGCTGTCGCTCAGTAGCTGCCTTTTGGCTCGCTTTTTCGAAAAAGGCGAGTTGATCATCGATTCGATCACGCACATAGCGCTCTATCTTCGCCTTTTCGCTCTCCTCATCGCTTGCTACCGGTTCTTTTACTTCCTCCTGCGATATACGAGACACCAGAGGCTGCAAGCTCGGGGTAGAAAACAGTGCATCTCGAGTGAGATCGAAATCCCAGTCTTTCGTGGCGATTCGTGAGCGGGCAATCTCGGCCACCAGACGGGATCGGCTCCAGAGATGCTGCTGCTGCTTCCATCGCAGCCACCAGCAAAGTCCGACCAGCCCCAGAGTCACCGTCGCGACGATCACTGAAATTCCCGCAGGAGACCAGTCGCTGCGTGCGGCAACCATCCATAGCAGTGGAGCCAGCACGGCCATGCCTTCCAGCAGCAGAATACTCCGCCAGAGCCGACGAGTATTGGGTGCCAGTCGAGACGCATACTCGTCTGTCCTGTGATAGATTTCCTCGGCACTCACCCCTTCTAATCCCAGAGCGTTCCATAGAGAATTGGCCCATGGAGGCAGCTCTTCTCCCTCACTCTTCATCTTGAGGTTCGTCATTCCTCTACCAATGAAATGATCCGACTAATTGTCAAGAGCAGGGAAGTCACTTCCGCTTTTACGGAAGCGTTGGCGGAAGCCGATCATTGCCGAGAAGTGCGTTTTATGAGACACTCTAGGGTGAAACCCTTCCTCATGACCAGAACGATTCCCTATCTGCTTGCTCTCGTGATTGGCAGCTCCCTCTTGACCTCCACCTTTTCCCGAGCGAACACGGAGGCCGAAGACGCCTTGCTCGCCGCCGCTGCGAAAGGTGATGTCGGTCGCGTCATTATGGCCCTTGCCGAAGCATATCCCGATGCTCGTGATGCGAATCAGCGCACCCCATTGATGCTCGCTGCGAAGGCTGGTCACTTCGAATCCGTACGCCGCCTTCTCTGGGCGGGTGCCGATCCAGAACTCAAGGATCGAGATGGGAAAACTGCTCGCGATCTGCTCAATCCCTCCAGTGAGGCATTCGCTCCGCTATCGCTCAT
>JBDHQE010000225.1:0-6024 GCA_039806885.1 Verrucomicrobiales bacterium | reverse complement strand
ATCAATTGCTCACCGCCACTGGACGCTTGGCATCGAATAATCCCAATCTCCAGAATATCCCGATCCGCTCGGAATATGGGCGAGAGATCCGGAGGGCCTTCGTGCCGAGAAACCAGGAATATCTCCTGCTCTCCGTCGACTATTCCCAGATCGAACTTCGCGTGATGGCTTCACTCTCGGGCGACGAGGCGATGATCGGGGCCTTCCTTGCGGGAGAGGACATCCACGAGGCGACTGCGGCCCGGGTTTTCGGCGTTCCTCTGAATGAAGTGACGTCCACTATGCGCCGCACTGCCAAGATGGTGAATTTCGGCATCATCTACGGGATCTCTGCCTTCGGACTCTCCCAGCGACTCAATGGGGAACTTTCCCGAAGTGCCGCCCAAAATGTGATCGACGAATATTTGCGCCAGTATCCTGGTGTGAAGCGATTTCAAGACCGCACCATTCAACAAGCTCGACAGGACGGATATATCGAGACTCTATCTGGTCGGCGTCGCTATTTACGCGACATCAATTCTAGGAACGGGCCAGTCCGCGCCGCCGCCGAACGAACGGCGATCAATACGCCCATCCAGGGTTCCGCAGCCGACATGATCAAGATCGCGATGGTGAAGGTGGCCGAGCTCCTCGACTCCGAGAGCTATCGCACCCGGATGCTTCTCCAGATCCATGATGAACTGGTGTTCGATCTGCATCGTGAGGAAAAAGACGCGCTAATTCCGAAAATCGAGCAGGCAATGATCCATGCTCTGCCGCTGAAAGTTCCGGTCGTCGTCGAATCTGGCGTGGGTGAAAACTGGCTGGAAGCGCATTGAGCCCGTCCCATCTCTGACTTTCTCTGCCTGAAATAGAAAAATTATTGCAATTGAGAGAGGCGAGCTTAGAGTGCCCGCCCTATGGCAAGAATCGCCGGAAAAAGTAAAACACGAAAAGGGGTCGCCAAACGATTTAAGGTGACCGGCAGCGGACGAATTCTGCGTCGGAGACAGGGCAAACGCCACTTGAACCGCCGTAAGAACTCGAAACGTCTTCGTCGTCTCGGCCAGGCTACACTCGTGTCGCCTGCTGACGAGAAAGCGGTGAAGATGAATCTTCTCCTCTGATAGGGTAACCTGTCTGGGTGGAGGAAATTCATTCCGCTGAGCTGAGTGATTCAGCTCGAGATCGAAGCGACTGACATCGCGGCAGAAATGCCTACCGATGTCTAACGAGAGGGTGAGTCGCCCGATCTGAACAAAACAACAGCCCGCTCAAGAAAGAAAAAAATGCCAAGAGCAACTAATTCGGCCGCAAGCCGCAAGCGCCGCAAGCGCATCCTGATGAAAGCGAAGGGCTTCCGCTCTGCTCGCTCCAAGCTGATCCGTACCGCCAAAGATGCTGTCACCAAGGCACAGCAATGGTCCTATCGCGACCGCAAGGTCCGCAAGCGCACGTTCCGCAGTCTGTGGATTCAGCGGATTAACGCCGCTGCGAAACTCAACGGGGTAACCTATTCCCGATTGATGGAAGGCCTGCGGGCAGCTGGGATCGAAGTAGATCGCAAGATTCTCGCGGATCTCGCGATCCAAGATGAAGCTGGCTTTGCCGCTCTCGTCCAGAAGGCTTCTAGCGCCCTGAGCGAAAAAGCGAACGCGAGCGCCTAATCTCTCGAATCTCTCGACGGAGCTATTCGCGAGTCCGCGCAATCGAAGGCCGTCATCAAAGTTGAGGCGGTCTTCGTTCTGTCTCTCGGTCGAGCATTCTGCTGAGCATCGGGAGGAAGTCTCGCCGGTGCCGCTTCCTTTTGATTTCTGCCTGAGGGCGAGTCTTCCATTCTCTGATCGTGACGCCTGATTGTTGAGATTGATCGCGGGGATCGGTTAAGCTACTGGCGAAATATGACATCGCTCTTTTCACGGCGGCTTTCAGCCCTGTGATACAGAAATTCCGGATGGATGGGAGACTTCCGGTTTCGAGAATCTGGCAGCGTGCTATCTTCGTTCCCTCCCCCTGTTTACCGGAGCTCAAAGTCACCGCTCTGCTCGCAAAAATATTTTTACTCTTTTGATTGTTCCCATGCTCGAAGAACTCGAAACGATACGGAAAGACGCTCTCGCCGCCATTGCTACGGTGACAGATGAGCCAACGCTGGAGGAACAGCGCATCGCCTTTTTAGGAAAAAAAGGACGATTAACGATGATTGCCGCCAATATGCGATCCATCCCCGGTGATCAGAAGAAAGCCGTGGGACAGGCGCTGAACGAGGTGCGACAGGCGATCACAGAGGCGATGGAGAAAACAGCCAGCGATCTGACAGCGAAGCGAGACGCTGCCGCCTTTGCCTCCATCGATCCGACTCTACCCTCTCGCGCTTTGCCTCAAGGCGCTCTCCACCCCCTGAGTCTCATTCTAGATGATGCGGTTCGAGTCCTGCGTCGCATGGGTTTTGCGCTCGCCGATGGCCCCGAGATCGAGACCGAATGGCACTGCTTCGACGCGCTGAACACGCCTGCTGATCATCCGGCGCGGAACGAGTCTGACACATTTTACTTCGACAGTGGAAAGCTCCTGCGCACTCATACTTCCTCTGTCCAGATTCGCACGATGGAGGCTCAGACGCCCCCTGTGCGAGTCATTGCTCCCGGCAGTGCTTTTCGTCGAGACGAGATCGACGCCACGCATCTGAGTGCTTTCCACCAGCTCGAAGGTCTCTACGTGGATCGCGGAGTTACCTTGGCTGACCTGAAGGGAACTCTGGAACATTTCTTCCGCGAAATGTTCGGCTCCTCCACCGAGGTTCGCTTTCGTCCTCACTTCTTTCCGTTCACTGAGCCGAGCTTCGAGGTCGATCTGAAGCTTCACGCCGTCGGGCGTGCTGCGAAGTGGGTGGAGATCGCTGGTTGTGGGATCGTCGATCCGGCGGTGTTCGCAGAGATATCACGCAAGCGAGGGGATCAGGCCTACGATCCGACGCAGGTGACTGGTTTCGCCTTCGGCATGGGGCTGGATCGTCTGGCGATGATACGCTATGGGATCCCCGATCTCCGTCTCTTGATCGAAAACGACCTACGCTTCCTCTCCCAATTCAGCGCGTGAGGCCAGACGCCTCGGCTCGGCCCGACAATTTGCTCAATTATTCTCGATTTTCGTCTGATGAAAGTTTCTCTCCAATGGCTCGAATCTCACCTCGATCTCGCGGACTTCTCTACCGAACAGCTCTGCGATTTGTTGACTTTTTCCGGCATTGAGGTCGAGGGGGTGGAGTCTCTCCCGGATCATCTCGTCGTCGCGCAGATTCTGTCGTCTGAGCCCCATCCCGGTGCCGACAAGCTCTCCGTCTGCCAGGTCGATGACGGATCGGGCCTGGCGCGCCAGATCGTTTGCGGCGCGAAAAATTATCGAGTGGGGGACAAAGTGCCTCTGGCCTTGCCGGGATGCGTACTCACAGCTCCCGATGGAAAAACGTTTGAAATCCGCGAAGGAAAACTTCGAGGGGTCGATTCGCTGGGAATGATGTGCTCGGCACAGGAGCTCGGTCTGGCGAAGGAGTCTGATGGTCTGCTCATTCTCGACTCGGAAGCGAAAGTCGGCATGCCGATGGCTGAGCTTTACCCCACGGTGTTCGAACTCGAGATCACTCCGAATCGCCCTGACTGCCTGAGCCATCTCGGGGTCGCAAGAGAGCTGGCGGCGCTACTCCGCCGACCGCTGAAGGGGCGACGAGATTACGGCGACTCCCAGACCTCAGTGCGATCCGGAAGACCGTCTGAGTTGCGACTGGAGACTCCAGGCTGCTCCTTCTACACCGCTCGTATCATCCGAGGAGTCAAAGTCGCCGATTCCCCTGCCTGGCTGAAGCAGCGATTGGAATCAATCGGGCTTCGACCCATCAACAACATCGTCGATCTCACGAATTACGTCCTCTTCGAGACAGGGCAGCCACTGCACGCCTTCGATTTGGCGAAGCTCGACGGGGCCGTCGTGATCCGGCAGGCGAGTGAGGGCGAAGGTTTTCTAGCGCTCGATGGAAAGGAATACACCCTGAGCGCACAAGATGTCGTGATTGCTGACGAGCACAAAGCCTTAGCTATCGGTGGCGTAATGGGCGGTGAGGACAGTGGAGTGACGGAAGCGACCACGGACATCCTCCTAGAAGTCGCTCACTTCGATCCACCTTCGATTCGGCGCACCAGTCGTCGTCTCGGGCTGCATTCTGATTCGAGCTATCGATTCGAACGAGGCGTCGATCCCTTACAAGTAATTGGAAATTCCGAGCTGGCAACGCGCCTGATCGAAGAACTCTCTGGAGGAAAAGCGGATCCAGAACTCCTGACCGTCGGATCGCCGGGCGGGGCGCCGACTTCCATCAAGCTTGATGGCGATCTCTGCCGTGCCGTCATCGGCGCTCCCGTGAGCGATTCCGAGATCGCTGAAGTGCTCTTGGCTCTGGGATTGAAAAATTCGACTGACGGGTGGGGGATTCCTAGCTACCGACGCGATCTGGAACGACCGATCGATCTGATCGAAGAAGTCGCGCGCATTCGTGGACTCGACGCTGTCCCCGCCTCAAATCGTGCGATCTATACTCCTGCGTCGAAGGCGGATCTGGCGTATGACTTTCTCTGCTCCTTGCGGAATCGACTCGTCGCGCTGGGCTTTTTCGAGACTCGTAGTTTGAAGCTGATTTCGGCAGCACAGTTGAATGACGACCTCGCGAATCAATACCGCGGTATGAACCCTCTTCGCCTGAAGAATCCTCTGAATGATGAGCAGGATTACCTCCGCTCAGGCCTCCTACCGGGCTTGCTGGCTACCGCGGCCAGGAATCAGCGCTTCGGGCAGTCCAATCTGCGCTTATTTGAGGCAGGTCGCGTATTTACCGCCACTCCCAAAGGAGATGAAATCGAGCACGAGCACCTCGCCCTATTGCTCACGGGGGCGAGGAACCCCAGAAGCTGGGCGCACGATGCCTCCGCCACCCTCGATCTGCACGACCTGCGTGCTGCTCTCGATGTCGTGTGTGGGCAAAAGGTCAATCTCACCCCCCTTCCGGATGGGAAGCTCATGTGTGCCTGCTCGATCGAATTAGGATCGGGGAAGAAGGCTGTGAAGCTCGGGTCTGCGGGAATCCTGCCACCTGCTCGTGCACGAGAACTGGATCTCCCTGCTCCCGTTGTCCTAGCGGAACTGGACCTGAAAAAGCTCATGACCGCCTGTTCGAGAGAGCGCGTTTTCGCCGAACTCCCCCGATTCCCGGGTAGTTCGCGAGATGTCGCGATACTCGCTCCCATTTCTCTAGCAGCGGGGGAGCTCAAGGATTTCATCGAGACCTACGACGAACCTCTCCTAGTCTCGGTCGAACTCTTCGATGTCTTCGCTGATCCGACGGGAAGCAAGCTGCCTGCCGACAAGAAATCCCTAGCATTCTCCCTCCTGTATCGCAGGGAGGATCGCACGCTCGAAGCCTCGGAAGTGGAAGCCTCTCATGCAAAACTTTTGGATTCCATCCGACAGAAATTTGGGGTAGAATTCCGGCAGTGAGTCAGAGAGCTGCTCGCTGCTTTGATTGGCTGATTCAGCCTTCTCGAAGCTTCGGATCTTTTCATATTTCTTCGAATTTTCCTGCCGTGTTCGACCTTTACCCATCAATTACAGGCCCGGACCGTTAATACGTTAATGGGAACTGAACCGGTCGTCGGCTGTCAGGCCTTCATTGGAAGGCAAAAGTCGATAGGTGGTTCCCGCCCTGTA
Source organism: Verrucomicrobiales bacterium (assembly GCA_039806885.1). Taxonomy (GTDB): domain Bacteria; phylum Verrucomicrobiota; class Verrucomicrobiia; order Verrucomicrobiales; family DEV007; genus Arctic95D-9. The sequence continues at coordinate 291 of JBDHQE010000225.1, read as the reverse complement.
GAGATACGGGAACGTGAGCCTCAAGATCGGGAGACGGCACTGGTGGGAAATCCTGTCTAGGCTTCCCGGCGATGATAAAACGCCGGGAAGTCTTCTAGTGCGCCCTTCGCGATTCGACCCGAAAAGCGGCTGGAAGCTTGAATGCAGAAGTGCAGGGCTGGAGGAAAACGGAGGAGAAAGGAGCGTGGACATTCCTGCCCACGAAAGTCATTCCAGGGGCCGCCGGAAAGAAAGTCAGAATTCTGAATGACTAAGTGCTGGTGAAAAAATTACCGCCTATCACCGTAATGG
>JBDHQE010000224.1:0-6062 GCA_039806885.1 Verrucomicrobiales bacterium | reverse complement strand
CACCGGCCCCGCCAATGGGGCGCCTGTTGGATCGCACTGCACTTTTGGGAGATGCTTGGACTAGACAGCTTCTTCGCTCCCCGTCTCGGGCGCAGTCGCAAGGGCACCGACTGGCTTTCGGTCCTCAAGACCCTAGTCTGCTACCGCCTCATCGATCCCGGAAGTGAGTGGAGACTCCACCGCGAGTGGTTTGCCAATAGCGCCATGGCCGATCTTCTCGGGGATGATTTTTCGCTCGCACAAAAGGACAAGATCTACCGCTGCCACGACCACTTGCTGCCGCACAAAAAGGCACTTTTCAGCTTTCTCCAACAACGGTGGAAGGATCTCTTCGGTGCGAAATTCGAAGTGCTCCTCTACGATCTGACCAGCACCTATTTCGAATGTGATACCGCGCGGCGCGAGGAGGGTGGCAAGCGCCAGTTTGGCTACAGCCGTGACAAGAGGTCGGACTGCCTTCAGGTCGTCATCGCCTTGGTCGTCACTCCCGAAGGCTTTCCCCTCGGGTACGAAGTGCTCGCTGGCAACACCACCGACAACACGACCCTGCGCGACTTTTTGGAAAAGATCGAGGCACAATATGGCAAGGCGGAGCGGGTCTGGGTGATGGATCGCGGCATTCCCACCGAGGAAGTGCTTGCGGAGATGCGGGCTAGTGATCCTCCGGTACGCTATCTCGTGGGCACCCCCAAAGGCAGTCTCAGCGGGCTCGAGAAGGCCTTCGCCGAACAGCCGTGGGAGGAGGTTCGCGAGGGCGTCTCCGTCAAACTCCATCGGATCGCGGAAGGGACTGGGGAGAGCGGGGAGCACTCACTTTCGAAACCCGGATCGGCTGAACTTTACATCCTAGCCAAGAGCGAAAATCGCGTGAGTAAAGAACGCTCAATGCGGCGGCGGAAGCTGCGCAATCTGTGGAATCGTCTCGGCGAGATTCAAGCAATGAAACGCTTGAGCCACCAAGAATGCCTCATGAAAGTGGGAGCCGTCCGCAAGGAGGCTGGACGAGCTTGGCACCTCGTCGAATTCGTTTCCGCCGGGGAGTCCCAGGATGCCAATGAATTTACCTACCGATTGAAAGGGGATGCGCTGCGACGGGTCTACCGTCGGGAAGGCCGCTACCTCTTGCGTAGCAATCTCGACGCCAGCACAAGCAGTCCTTCTGAACTGTGGAGCTACTACATTCAACTGGTTGAAGTTGAGGAAGCCTTTCGCAATCTGAAAGGAGACCTCGGGGTGCGGCCCATCTATCACCAACTCGAGAGCCGAATTGAGGCTCATATTTTTGTCAGCTTCCTCGCCTACTGCCTGCACGTGACGATGCGTCAGAAGCTCCGGATGCTGGCTACGGGTCTGACTCCACGGGAGTTGCTCGCGAAGTTCGCCTCCATGCAGATGCTCGACCTGCGCCTGCCGACGACTGATGGACGGGTCGTGGAGATGAGTCGCTATACCCAACCGGATAAAGATCAGCAGCTTCTCCTCAGTCAATTGAAGCTCTCACTTCCGATCCAGCCGCCCCCCAGAATTACCCGACAAGCGGTTCCGAGTTGAATCTTGTGGTGGAGACTTTCGCCCAAATCGAACGGTAGAATGAGGCTTCCAGCCGTTTTTTGGATCGAATCGCGAAAGTCGGGTTAGGCACTTGCAGCGAGATGTAGCGAGAGTTGGGAAGGAGGAAAGAGGAGGAAACTAAAATCTAACTTTTTCCCGAATCATGCGACTGTTGCGTGATCGAGTGACGTATAATTTACTAGTTGCTCACTCGCTCACTTTTTCATGAAACTGCCTCGCTCTTTCTCTATCACTCGACCTACCGCACTTTTTACCACGTTTTTTGCCGCAACTTGTGTGCTCACGACAGCGATTTGTGCCGCCGATGCGCCTGCTCCGCCGATGGAAAAGCAGATTCTCTCCGATGGCAGCAAAGCGAGTCAGTGGTATCCGAGTGAATCGTCGGTCGCATCGGCGGAGGGGCCATCAAAAACGGGTGCTTCGATTGTCCATTGGCACGTCCCCGTGGACTATCATGCGGGGGAGGCGAAGTATCCGATCGGCTGGCCTCGGATGGGTCTCTCGATGAAGGGGGGAATCACGGATTGGACAGACTGGGATTATCTGCACTTCTGGATTTATGCGAACACGACTCGGTCCGAATTGCCGCGAATCCCCGTCGGCCTCTCGATCCAGCAGGGGGACAGTAAATCCGATACTCTTAGTCTCACCCTGTCCGATCTGAAGAAGAATCAGTGGCTGGAAGTGCAGATTCCGATCTCGAAACTCGCTCATCCGAATGATGTTCGTGGACTTCAGTTCAATATCGCTGAGAGCAACTACAAGGACGGTGATCAGATCGACTTTCACATCGATGAGGTCGCTCTTCTGCGCTATGCGAAGCCCATCCTCCTAGAATTCACTGCGGAGAATCTCGTGACGTTCACCAATGCACGGGTGATCGCAGCAGACTTTGTTTTCTCGGGGATTCCATCTGGTGAGCAGAAGAAGGTGACTCTGGCTCTCATGCAGAATGGGAAGTCAGTGCTGACGGGAGATTTCGTGAGTGGTCGCGGGAAGAATCGCCTCGCTCTTCCTCTCGGTAATGCGGAAATCAAACCAGGTACTTATCAGTTAACGGGCACTCCTGAAGGCGGAGAGGCAGTGAGTTCGCAAATTCGAATCGTCGAATCTCCTTGGCATTGAACAGCGCTGCATAGAACTTCGAACACATCATTGATTCTCATGAAAAGTTTTCTTTTTGAAATTCCTTTCCTTCACCGTGTAACAGTCTTAGTCGCAGGGCTAGCAATGCCACTGATCGCTCCGTCTGCCACGGCGGCTCCGCGTCTCTACGATATGGGCACTGATCAATCCGCTGTTTGGAATGGATTCGAGCGTGTCACTGCCGCGACGGTTTATTCGCAGGAATCTGGTTTTGGGTGGCAGAGTAAGGAAGGACTGAAAGCCAGTGCCAAGGTCATCCAGAGCAAAGAGGGGGACCGTAAGGAGGATCAGGACCCGCCGATGCTGACGAGTCCGATCACCGAGGATGTGATTACCGGCACGGAGGAGAACCGTTTTCTCATCAAACTGCCGACTGGAGGATACAAGGTGTTCCTAGTCTGCGGTGGCAGTGACATCCATCGCTTCCAGGTTCTGGACTTTGATGTCACCGTGGGAAATGATACGCAGCGTGTGCAGATCGAGGGACCGTATCGCTTTGCGCCTGTCGAGTTCGCGACGAGTGTGGAAGGCGATGATCCTCTGGAGATCAAATTCTCGCCGCGCAGCAAGTTTGCCGTCAATGCCATCGTCGTCTGGCCGACGACGGAGGATGCCCAGGTGATTTCGGAGATTCTAGAGCCGATCAAGCAATGGACGTGGCTTCTTCCTCCGGATGAGTGGGCGAAATGGAAGGAGATTCAATCCTCACCTGAGCCGTCTCCAGCTCTCTCCGAGGCTGATGAAAAGCGTGGTTTTGTCGCCTACACGCGACCTTACGTGGAGCCGATCTATCCGCATACAGCGCCTCGTGCAGAGGATATGAATCCCGAATTGCTCGCCTTCGCCACTCCGGGCGAATACGAGCCTCTGACTCTGGCTGTGTATCCTCTACAGGATTTCGGCTCGGCTACGGTGACGGTCAGTGACATCGGGCCAATCTCGGCGAAGAATATCGACATCCGTCACGTTCGTTACATGCGGGCGAGGCCTAATTACACGGTGAAGTATCAATGGAGATGGGTTCCAGATGTGCTGGAGCATTTTGACTCCGTTCCCCTGACGAAGGCGCAGAGCGAGCGATTCTGGCTGACTGTGCATGTACCGAAGGATACGCCCGCGGGGCAATACAGTGGCACGGTCACACTCGCTTGCGATGGAAAGGCGGAGGTGAAGGTGCCGATCAAATTCCGCGTCCTCCCGATCGAGCTGAGGGAAGATCCTTCGAAAATCTACGGCATCTATTATCACGATCCGCTCGATAGTGCCTATCGGGCGCCCGACGATGTCTCGAAAGAATATTACCGTCGTCGATCCGAGCTAGAAATGCTCGATATGCTCGCGCACGGCACGAAGAATGTGGTGTCAGGGATCTGGTGTCCACCAGCAGATGCCGAGGGGAAATTCGAGATCGACTGGGCGCCGATGGAGGAGAAAGTCGCTCTGTGGAAGAAGCACCACTTCGTGACCCCCATCGTTGCGCATATCAACTCTAGTGGTGTGTATTATAAATATATGAAGGAGTATCCCGGCTCACATCTTGCGGGAGTAAAGGACCCTGTGCCCGAGTTCGAGAAGGAAATCACGGCCATGGTGAAGGCAATCGAGGCGGGGAGAAAGGAGCGCGGGCTTCCCGAATTTCTGTATTATCCCGTCGATGAACCAGGGACGGATCCGAATTCGGTCGCCTTCATGGTGAAGGTTCTGCGCGGCTGCAAAGCGGCTGGTGTTCGCACCTACGTGACGGCAGATCCCACGCATGAGCAGTTCGATCCGATGCGCCCCTTCGTCGATGTCTGGTGCACGCAGCCTTATGCTCCCGACAGGGATACCATTCTCGCCGACACGAAGGCGCGTGGAGTGGAATACTGGTGCTACCCCAATCATGTCAGCGGCGAGAACGACCATACTCCGACCTCCGGTGCTCGCATGACCTACGGTTTTGGCTTTTGGCGCAGCGGATTCCGCGTGCTCATTCCCTGGATTTATTCTTCCAGCACGGGGAATCCCTATAATTACCTAGATGGGCGTAGTTCCGATTTTTTCAATCGACATGAAGCTGACGGCACGCCTGTCCCGGTGACTCTGTGGGAATCCTTCCGCGAAGGCTACGATGATTATCGCTACATTTATACTCTGGAACAAAAGATCGCCGAGGCGAAGAAGAGCGATAACAAAGAAGCTCAGAAGAGGGCTGGGGAGGCACAGGCCGATCTCGATTCGATCTGGAATGCGATCCGGGTCCAGACGAAGTACAAGTATGATGATCTCTGGGGCTCTGCCGACTACGATGTTTATCGCTGGATGATCGCTCAGCAGATCATGCGTCTCGATGAAGTGCTGAAGTGAGGGAATCGGGTTTCAATCATGGTTCGGCTCATGCCGAACCATGATGTTTTCTGCTCGCATCGATTACTTTCCGCTGATTCGTACCGCGTCTGCTCCCCGTCCGTCCAGAACGGAATTGGCTCGAATGATCCCAGAGAAGGCTCGGGGAGAGCGTTTCGTGGTTCGGGTCACCTGAATATCGTATTGTCCGGCGGCTCTTGGATTCTGAATGGGAGTTTCGTGTCTTCTGGCAGCGACAGCCGCCGTGACGTTGGCTTTCTTTGCCCCCAGTTGGGTATAAGAGACACGATATCCTCGCAAGGTGACAGGTCCCGTGATGCGAGCGCTGTCGCGATGCGCTGACGAGGCGTTGCGCATAGACATCCGGAACATGGCGGAGTTTCGTCGACTCATCGCGATTTGCGCCTGCTGGCGTGCGGTGGTCTTGTTAAAGATATTCACTCCGATGAGGCGCTTCCCTCGAACGGCGATGGCCAGATCTGGCTGGAAGTGAGGCGAACCCGGCACGAAGCGGAAGTCGCTGAGACTCGTACGAACTTTCGAGAGATCGGCTGATTTCGCCGTTCCTTCGCCGACGAGACGCAGTTCCACAGAGTGAGGGCCGTCTGATGATGTCGAAGCTGACAAAGTGCGCCAGTCAGATGAGCCATCCGCAAGGACGCGACCTTTCTCTACTCCGTCGATCAGGAGCACGAGGGCTGCGCTGCGTGCGACTCCTATGAGAGAGTATCGAACGGCAACGATTCCACGACCGTTGATTGTTGTGGCTAGAGTCTTCATTCTCTGGGGTGACAGTCCAGTTGTCTCTGTGATTCGTCCGCTTTTCGATCTCCATCCAGCCGAGGCGAGAACGGGGGAGGAGACTCCGAAGGCGGACTGAATCGAGGGCTGTGACGAGAGGTCTCCCAGATCAATTGTGCGATTGCTCTTCAGTGCCATCAGCGCCTCTAAAGTTTTGCTGGCGATGGACCTTCTCTCTGCCGATGCGCAGCTCAAAA
>JBDHQE010000223.1:0-6064 GCA_039806885.1 Verrucomicrobiales bacterium | reverse complement strand
GTCCGCGTGGAGCGCCTGTCAGTCGAGTTCAAGCAGATGGATTCCGATGATTCGGAAAAGTCAGTGCATCGAACGCTGACGAAAAAGGAATTCTGTCGTCTGATCAAAGGCGCTGAAGAAGTCCTCTCCGAAGGGCGACAAAAGGACGGTAGTGAGATGAAGTAAGAGCAAGGAATGGGCAGTGAAGGACGGGTGTTCGATCACCCAGTTTCTCATCACCCCTGCTGCGGAGAAGCTCCTAGCGTTGAATCCGTGAATCGTTTCAAACGAGGGCGTTTCCTCTCCCTCACGGCCAGTATTCCGCGACTTTTTTCCGCAGAAAGGCGACGCTTCGAGCGAGCTGCTCCATTCCGTCTACTCCGTCTTCAATGCTGATCCATCCATCGAAGCCTTTCCGGCTCAGTTCCGAGAAGATCGCGTCATAGTCGTTCAATCCCTTGCCGATTTCACCGTGTCGGAGCCTCTTCGCATAACCGACGGAATCAGACTCCTCCCGTCGCAGATCGTCTAGCGTGCCTTCGATCAAGAAGCGGTCGCTCGCGTGCATGGTCACGACTCGGTGAGAAATGCGTCGGAGTAGCACGAGGGGATCGTCTCCTGCGAGGAAGGCATTGCTAGGGTCGTAGTTCACTCCGAAATACGGATGATCGATGGCATCGACGAGTTGGCAGAAAACATCCATCTTCTGAGCGAACTCGGGATATGACCAGAAATCGTCCTTGTAATGATTTTCGAGAATCAGAACCACGCCCTTCTCTTCAGCATAGGGTAGGCAGCTCCGGATACAATCAGCAGCCAGAGATACGCCCTCATCAATCGAGAGTTCCGGTCTGCACTGACCGCTCAGCACTCGGCAATACGATCCACCGAGAGCGTGCGTCATGTCGATCCATCTCTTTTGCTTAGCGATTTCATGTGAGCGGAAGGCCGCATCCGGATGCGTAAAGTCTGGTGAGCAGCACATCATGGGGATACAGCGTCCTGTCGCCTCGACCTCTTGTCGAAAGCGGGGCCAGTTTGTTTCGTCGGCCATCTCTAGGAATTCTGCATACCATTCCAGTCCATCGATTTCCAGCGCAGAAGCTAGATGGATCCACTCTGAAACAGACATAGTTCCGTCCTTGCAGAGAGCTTGCATGAACGCTTTGGGAAAGGCGGCGATACGTGGCATGTCGGAGACTAGTAGCAGAATCGAAGAAAGAAAAGAATCAGTAGAGAGCCTGTTTGATGCGATTCGATTTCTAAAAACTTTTGACTAGATTGGATTGATCTGTCTAATCCTGTCTACCCGACTCAACCCCATTTTTCCATGGATACTCTCAGTTCTCGCCAAACGGATCAACTACTCGCACTCTCGGCAGCTCTGATCGATCAGCGGGCAGCCCGCGTTTTGGTCGAACCCTTGGATCGTAGCACTGGTTACTGGTTCGGCGGAGGAAATGTCATTCGTGATCGCGACGGCTCCCTCCTGATCTGTGGACGGCATCGGGTTTATGGCGATTCGCGAACAGGTGTTGGAGCAGGCGAGCGAGGGAAAGAAACTGCAATCTATCGTGCGGACAGTCCTCAGGGAAATTTCGAGAAGATCGCATCTTTTTCTAAGTCTGATCTCTCGACTCCGGATCGTGAGGTGATCTCCATCGAAGGCACAGCTCTCCATCTAACTGACGACGGAATCGAGTTCTTTGTCTCCACCGAGAAACAGGTGCCCTATCCTGACAAAATCGCTGGCTACTTGAAACCCGGAACGGGCGTCTGGAGTATCGACCGACTCACGGGAAAGAACGTCCGCAGCATCTCCTCGGCCACTTTGCACGAGGTGATTCCCTCCGGATTTTCCGATCCTGCACGGCTCCACGTGAAAGATCCTTGGCTCTTCGAGAAAGCGAGCGGCGATCTAGTGCTCGGCTATTGCACGCACCCCTTCTCTTGGTCGAGCAGCGGGACCGCACTGGCTCTGCGTCCAGTCGGCCAGTCCTCCTATCAGACGATTAATTCAGATGCCCTTCGTCGCGGCCCTGTATGGGATATCGCGGCTGCACGGGTTACGGATCGTCTAGCCGTTCCTAAGATCGGAAGTTTCGCAAATGTCCCGGATCTCTCGATTTACTTCTACGACAGTTGCGAATGTCTTCGTCAACTCGACGAAAATCCGAAAGCTGTCTCGCGTCCTCGCGGCTGGTCTTGCGAGGAGATCGGTGGTATCGCCGTCGGCTTCGACGATGAGCCTGGGGTGATGACCAGCCTGAGCGTGCTGGCTCCGCTCTTCACCTCTCCCTATGGGACGGGATGTTCGCGCTATGTCGCTACGCTGGCCGACGAGACGGGAATCTTCGCCAACTGGCAGCAAAGTCAGGAGGACTTTTCCCAGCCTCTCGTGGGTCACCATCTTCCGATGGAACAAATTCGCGAGATTCTCTCCTGAGTCGTACTCGTGACCACCCTTAGCTCCGGGCTTTTTCTGCCTCAAAAAGAAAAGTTCCGAAAGATGCAGGCACATGGAAGTCGGGCACCTCAGTCTGCGGATGGATCCAGCTGATCCAGTCCTGGATGATCCCGTCGGCCCCATGTGAAAACTCACCGCGATAGACTCCGACGATCATTTCGCTGTCCCGCAGGCACGAGAGATCACGCAGCACAGACAGTGGAATACGGCCTTCGACGCTGTATCCACTCTCGCGAATCTTTCCGGAAAACTCGAGTCCGGGGAAGCGCCATTCGCGATCAAAGCGACGATGATAGTGCGCCCGATAGTCATACACCTCTCCCCGTGGCTCCATTTCGATTCCGTAATAGGTGGCCAAGTCGCGAGTCGGAGAAAAGAATAGCTCGACCCGATCCGATCCCAGCACTGCTTGTCCAGGTTCGCCCGATTCGTCCAGCACTAGATCGTGATCTACGACATCGAAGCGAAAATTGAAATGCTCCGGCCCCCACACGGCGGAAAATTGTGTCAGCGGGCAAGGGGCATCTGTCCAAGGAAAGCAGAAGTCCTCGAGCACCACTCCTTCGGCAGGATCAGAGCTTGCAGAATAACGAACCGTGTAAGTCTTCATCGGCGCGAGCATAGAAGGGATTCGGCGATCCTGCCACCGAGATTTTTCCACTTCTCCTTTCTCAGAAAATTACGCAAACTCTTCGGGGCGGAGCAATTTTTTTCCGGGCAAAAACGCCGCTACGATCCCCAGCAGAGGCAGATAGGAGCAGAAATGATATACCATTTCGATCCCGACTTGATCAGCGAATTTTCCCAGAATCGCCGATCCGATTCCCGCGATACCGAAGGCAAGACCAAAGAAAATACCCGCGATCAACCCGACCTTTCCCGGAACTAGATCCTGTGCGTACACCAGAATGGCGGAAAAGGCAGAGGCCAGAACCAGACCGATCACCACGCTGAGCACCACCGTCACCGTCAGACTGACATACGGGAGTGCCAGCGTGAACGGCGCTACCCCCAGAATCGACACCCAGATCACCGGCTTCCGCCCGATGCGATCTCCCACCGGTCCCCCGAGAATCGTGCCCGCCGCAACGGCGAAAAGAAAGACGAAGAGCAGGATTTGGGAGGTTCCCGTGCTCACTCCGAATCGCTTGATTAGAAAGAAAGTATAGTAGCTCGTCATGCTCGTCAGATAGACGTATTTCGAGAAAATCAGTATCACCAGAACCGACAGGGCGAAGATCACCCTGCCTCGGGGTAGCGAATGGTGATGAGACATGATGCCCGCCCCTTTGCGACCGTGGGCCGGTAGGGCAGCGAGCCTCCGTGCCATCCAGCGACCAATCTGCGATAAGATGATGATTCCGAGTCCAGCTAACAGGGTGAACCACAGGATCGAACCCTGTCCTCTCGGGGTCACGATGAACGCCGCCAGCAGTGGTCCGATGGAACTTCCCGCATTTCCACCCACCTGAAAGAGGGCTTGAGCCATGCCTCGCTTTCCACCCGAAGCGAGGTGCGCCACACGCGAGGCTTCCGGATGGAAAACCGATGATCCCAGCCCCACCATCCCCGCAGCGAAAATCAGAGAGAGAAAAGAATGCGCCCCTGCGAGCAGAAAGAGGCCGACGCAGGTGCAGGCCATCCCGATCGCTAGAGAATAAGGTTGTGGTCGCCTGTCTGTGATCGTCCCGACGACGGGTTGTAAAAGTGAAGCCGTGCATTGAAACGTGAGCGTGACCAAGCCCAACTGTGCGTAGGTCAGGTTCAGTTGCTCCTTGATCAGCGGGTAGATCGACGGGATGAGCGCCTGAATCGTGTCGTTGAGTAAATGGGAAAAACTGATCGCAACCAGCACAGCCATCGTCGTTCCGCTGGCAGCCCGTAGATCTGGCCCCTCAGCGTGGATTCGATTACCGTCCTCCATAATTGAAGGCGGGGACAGTCCGACTAACTTGCTCAAGAATCAAGCGAGCATGAACGAAGAAAGCGATTTTTCGGCTCCTTTCCGCATCTTCTGCCTCAAGAGAGATCGTCATTCTCCAGTCGTCGGGGGCGGCTTCGCGTGTATTGTCTGTGCGTCTCTCCGAGATAGATTCCACGCATAATCCTCTCTACAATGAAAGCCTCCTTCAATCGTCGTGCATTCCTCAAAGGACTCGGGGTCGGGATTGCCCTGCCATCATTCGAGACCTTCTTGGATCTCGCCTCAGTTCGCGCAGGCGCATCGGGTCCGGGCAGAACAGCGACGGGAGCACCTCTGCGTGCCGCTTTCCTCTACAAGCCGAACGGGATGAACATGGACAAATGGGCCGTGACGGGTGCGGGCAAGGATTTCCAGCTCGGAGCTACGCATGAGCCCTACGCGAAATTTCGAGATCATTTGCACGTCTTCGGCCAGCTTGCGCATCAGAATGGAACCGCTGGACAGGACGGAGGTGGCGATCACGCACGTGCCAGCGCGACTTTCCTCACAGGAATGCGTCCGCGCAAGACGGCCGGCGCGGATATTAAGCTCGGAATCTCGGTGGATCAGGTGATCGCGAATGCCATCGGGAATCAGACTCGCTTCCCTTCACTGGAACTGTCCTGTGAGGGCGTTCGGAAAAGTGGAGTCTGCGATTCGGGATACTCCTGTGCCTACCAGTTCAATCTCTCCTGGCGATCCGACACCACCCCGATGACTCCTGAGTCGAATCCTCGCCAAGTATTCGAGCGACTGTTTGGCTCCGGAGAGAAAGCCGAGCGTGAAAAGAGCTTTGCCTTGAGAAATCAGCGTCAGCGTTCGATTCTCGATTTCGTTCTGGAGGATGCGAAGGCTCTGAATCGCCAGTTGGGGCGGAATGACCAGGCGAAGTTGGATGAATACATAACAGGAGTCCGCGAAATCGAGCAGCGGCTCGAGCGCGCGGAGAAATTCGGTCTGCCAAAGTCTCCCGACATGGAGGTTCCGGGAGGTGCCCCCAGCAACTTTCAGGAATATCTGCACATCATGATGGATATGCTGGTGCTCGCCTTCGAGACTGACTCCACACGAGTCGCGTCTTTTATTTTAGCCCATGACGGCAGCAATCGCAGCTTCGCCGAGATCGGAGTCTCGGAGGGGCATCACTCCATTTCTCATCATCAGAATAATCCTGAACTCTTGGATAAGCTGGCGAAAATCGACCTGTTTTACTCACGTCAGTTTGCTTATTTTTTGGAACAGCTACAATCCAAGAAAGATGTGGACGGAAACTCGCTGTTGCACAATTCGATGATCATTTGGGGGGGGGGACTCGCCGATCCCAATGCTCACCGCCACACCAATCTGCCCATTATCCTAGCGGGTCAGGGAGGGGGAACGGTGAAATCGGGTCTCTACACCGATCTCGGGAGTCAGACTCCCATGAGTAATCTGTATCTGAGTATGCTAGATCGCTTCGGCGTGAAAGAAGAACGCTTCGGCGATTCGACAGCTCGCTTGTCCCAGATCGGCTGAGGGTAGCTGCTGGCGAGCACCGGAAAGAAAGGAGCGCGGACATTCTTGTCGGCGAAAGCCATTCCTGGATCGGATGGGGCTACGGGGATTGCGCCCCGTAGCCCTTCCACACCACCGGACATGCGGTTTTCCGCATCCGG
>JBDHQE010000222.1:0-6078 GCA_039806885.1 Verrucomicrobiales bacterium | reverse complement strand
ACCAGAGCAGACCACTCACTGTCTGTATAATTTTCTCCTTTCTTTTCATCGACAGTGTCGGCAGGTAATCCAGTCAAATCGAAGGCCAATCGGCGATTCAAGGTTGCCGCATCTGCGGGATCGGAGAAAGTCAGACCTTTTTCTTTCAATTTTGCGGCGAGAAATGCATCAATCGGGTTTCTCCCTCGTGAGTCGTTCTGAGCGGGGATCTCTGGTCTCTGAATTGGCTGCAGCGACCACCAAGACGATTCCTCCGAGGTGAACAGTGGAGCCTTATCCGGATCCTCGGGTTCTGGGCGAGCTGTGCGAGCGCCTTCCCGAATCCATTGCTCGATGATGGCTATGTCTTCATCGGGGAGCTTCGTCTTTTCTTTCGGCATCTTCCCGCTCTTGAGCATTTCGAGAATATGACTCTGCTCCGGTTTTCCGGCGACCACAGCTGGCCCGGACTTCCCACCTTTCTGAAGTAGTCGCGCTAGTCGCACGTCTAGCTCGCCCTTCTTCTCTCCGTCTTCTCCGTGACAATGGAAGCACTGGGCCTTCAGGATCGGGCGCACGTCTTTCTCAAAAACCAGAGCCGACTCCGCAGCGAATATCCCGCTCGCAGTGCCGACGACTACGACGACTGAAACAAAAATGAAACTGTGAAACTTTGGCATCATCACGGCGGTCAATCGTAAGGCGATCTTGACTAATCTGCATGAAGAATCAGGGGCGGGATGACGTATTTCGGAATTTCATAGAGTTGATTTGCAGTTCGCCCTATCCTATCGAGATTCGCTTCGGTTCTACTTTCCATGACAATCCTTCGGCTTTCTTCCGTGATGATCCTGCTGCTCACCGCAGCGATTCTGTCATTCAACGCTCGGACAGAAGAGACTGTCGGTGCCCGCCCCTACGAAATGATCTGGGCCAATCGCACTCAGGATTTGTATCCACCTCTCGTCGATTTCGAGAACCTAGACGGCTGGGAGGTCGAGTCCGAGCATGCCACATCTGATTTTGGCAGCACTCGCGAGCTGCAATTGTGGGGCGAGCACGTCGGCAAGCTGCGCTATCGAGCCGACTCCACAGCCTCGGGCAGCATCCGGCTGAAGCCCGCTCGCCCCATCTCACTCACGCAGCCCTGGGATACCGTATCATTCTGGGTCTGGGCGAATACCCTGCCCAGCTCGCCCGAAGCAAAATTCGCCCCCGCTTTGAGTGCGATTTTCCAAAACGAGCAGGGAACGGAGGTGGAGATCGCCCTTGGACGATTGCTTTGGAAGGAATGGTTCGTACTCTATCACGTTCTAACTCCCGAGGAAAAAGCGCGACTCACAGGAAAATGCGCCTTCAATGGATTCCGCTTCACTAACGTCCGCAATCAGGACGAAAAAGTCCTTTATTTCGACAACTTCGCCGTGTTGGTGGACAAAACCGATCCACTCCGGATCCCGCCTCGCCCGCAGCGTGGCATCCCCATGCTGGATGACAGTCAGAATGGCTTCAACACAGGATCGGGCAAGCTCCCCTTCCCCACCCGATCAGAAACCATCCTGCCGACGAATCTGGCGAAATCCTCGCGCTCGACGATTCGACAGGAAAACGGTGATTTTCTTTTCGAGTATCAGGGAGAGGACGGATCACTCACCTATCGGCTCCGGCCAAAACAAGGCACCTGGAGCGATATTCAGGCTCGTTGGGGTGATCAGGATTGGTTTCTTCCTCTCGCAGATGGCGGAGTTCGGCTGTGGAACGGCCAGGCTGCATTGCCGCCCGAGAAGCTAGAACATCAGGCAACGAAACTCGAAGGCGATGAGGTGCGATCTTCTTGGATCGTATCCGCCGGTCAAGAGACTCAGTCAGTCACTTACGTCTATCGTCTCTGGGGAAAATCGCTCGTGATCGATACGCTCTCAAAAGGTGGAAATGTCTCAGAGGTGGTGTATGGCGGAGCACGCGGAGTTCACGATTCGCGCATGGTATGGAATCCCTTCATGCGATGTGATTCGCTCGAGAACCGACCGGGCGTGCTCATCCTGGGCCGGGCTGATTCGCCTCTCTTTCTGGCAGGAAACACCGACTGGTATTTGTCGAACGCCTCGGAAATGTTCGGTCGTCGCACCGTGGAGGACGGGCAAGTGTTTTATCAGGGCGGCACGCGCTACCTGCCCAAAACCGATGGACGCCGCAATGATTGCTACGAGAGATTTTTCCTCACCATCGCCCCGCAATTCGAGGAAGTGCTGCCGAACATTCCCAATCCCAAATCTCCATGGAAAAATGAAACGGCCACGCGGGTCTGGATGGCTCACGGGGCGAGTCCTGACCGGCAGAGGGACAAGGACTACTTCACTCGTGTACATCGCTATGGAATCCGCGATCTGGTGATCACGGACCATGAAACCATGTGGCGGGATACCCAGGAGAGCTTCACCTTCCGCACGAAAACTGCTCCGGGAAAGGGAGGCGATCCCTCACAGGAGGCGTACACTCGCTTTATCCGGGATCAACTCGGCTATCTCTACGGCCCCTATAACAACTTTACCGACTTCGCTCCGGTGAACGAATACTGGACGCCGGAGCTCATTTCCCGCACATCCTCCAACCAGCTCGGCACGGCCTGGTATCGCTGCTATGCTCCCAAGCCAGCGTTGGCCGTTGACTTCGCCGAGAAGCTCCCGCCGCTGATTCAGAAGAAATTTCACTTCGGCACGGCCTACTGTGACGTGCATACGGCAGTATCTCCCTGGAGCCGGACGGACTACGATGCTCGCGTCCCCGGTGCAGGCACTTTTGCTGCGACCTTTTACGCCTACGGTGAAATCATGCTCCTGCAGAAGCAGGCTTGGCAGGGACCAGTTTACTCCGAAGGTCGCCATCAGTGGCTATACTCCGGTCTTACAGATGGCAACTACGGACAGGACCCTGACGCCGAACTCTTCCGCAATCCCTGGCTCGTGGACTTCAATCTGCGAAAAGTCCAACCTTTGAACAACAATTTCGGCATGGGCAATCCCGGCATGTTCTGGGGGCGCGAGCAAGTGCCGCAGGATCCCAATGACTACGATCCCTTTTTCGCCGCTGAGATTGCCTTTGGACACACCGGTTTCTTTCTGTCGATGGGGGCTGATCCCACGCTCGCCCTGCGCAGCTATTACATGCCCCTGAAGCTGCACTCGCGCTATGCTCGATCCGAGGTAAAGACCATCCATTATGTCGATGATCACGGGAATCTGCTCGATACATCACAGGCCGTGGCCGGTGGAGCCTATCGCAACTCGCAAATCGTCACCGAATACCAGGATGGGACAGTCACCGTCGTGAATGGAAGCAGTGCGAAAGACATGCGAATCTCGGTAGGCGAACGCGAAGTTCAGCTTCCCCCCTATGGTTACGCCGGATGGAGTCAGGACGGGCAGGTCGATGTGTATTCCGGTCGGGCGGATGAACATCGCATCGACTACTCAGAAAGCGACGCTTATCTCTTCATAGACGGGCGGGGAAAGTTCACACGATGGAGAAAAGCCGCTGCCGATGGCCCGGCGATCTGTCGCATTGTCAGCCCTACGGAGTTCGAAATCATCCCGGTCAGAGGGGCTGATTGTGGCTTCGCGTTCACTGCTGATTCTGTCGAGGCAGTGAAGGAATCGGGCGAAGTGATCAGCGCAGCGCAGACACGGATCGCACGAGGACTGACATACATCCTGCCTGTCGAGGGCGCTTTCAGCTATCGGGTGAAAGGTCATTTGAGCGCTCCTCAGAGCGCTCTCGCCTGTGATTTGTTTTCCGTCACTCCGGGGCAGGAACTCGCAATCCAAGGCGGTAAAAATCCTCGGATCACGATTCCGAAGGATGCCGCTCTGGGCACTCATTACTGGCACGAAGTCGAGCCAGGCCAATGGATCGATTTTCTCATCAGCAAGCCCGTCGAAAGCCGCCTGATACTCGCCCAGGATCAACTTCAGATCGCTCTGACGAGCCATCTCCCCACATCTACGACAATCGAAGCGCGCTGGGAAGGTCAGTCGAAGAAGCTCACAATGGAGCCGCGTGCTCGCGGAGTGATCGCATTCCCGCTGCTTGATTCGGCACGCCAAGACGCCCATTTGATCGAGGTGAAACTTGCCGCACCACAGGAATCAGAGACACTGCTGGCCGTTCTATCCGCCGAGGAGCGCTACCTTCCAGCCGCCATCGAGCTTCCCGCTTATTGGAAAGGCGGCCTTCACTCACAAGGAAAAGACGACTTTCACATCGATCCCAATACCGGAGCTTCAGTCGCCCGACAGAACAACATCATCTGCGGCGGAGTCAATAAAGCGGGAGTCACCATGCATCCGCCTTATAAAAACGGAGTCTCCGGCAGTGTTTTTCTGGAATACGATAGCTTCCGCGTGCCGGATCAACCTACCGTTTTTCGTGCCCTGGCAGGCAAGCGCGACGGCTCGGACCCAGGGGACGGGATAGACTACCGAATCGAAGTCAGCGACGGAGCCGAGGCACGCATTGCAACAGAGTTGCATGTCATTCGTCACGAGTGGCACGAGATCAGTGCCGACCTTTCACCATGGGCTGGAAAAACGGTTAAAATTCGCCTGATCGCCGATCCCGGATCAGCCGGAAATACTTCTGGAGATTGGGCTGCTTGGGCAGATATGGGACTTTTTCAGGCGTCGAAAACCTGGCACTATGAACTCAGCGACGATGTCGCTCCCTACCTGCGCGAACCCGGGCCTCATCCCGCCGACGAAGCAGCCCTCCGCGAGCTGCGTTCCGCCAAACGGGCTTGGCTGCACTATCAAGGGCTGGGGCTGAGCGGAGGCACAGGACAATACGGATCCGAGGCCGTCCTCAATGGAGTCACCGTAGGCCCCATGGCCCCTGCTGGAGGCAAGGAAACGCTGAGGGAATGGGCCGACGCCAAAGTCCTGTTGACTCCTGAAGCGATCTCCCGCCTGAAACCCAGTAGAAATCAATTCGAGCTTCGCAACCCCGGTCAAGACTCCTTCGCGCTTCGCCGAATCTGGATCGAACTCGAGATGCCTGACGGCCAAAGCATCTCCTCCCGGATCACCACTTCCGCCTGGACTCAGCCTCAAAACTGGGCCTACGGGAGCGGAATCAAAGTGCCCTTTGAGGAAAATGTGCGCATTCTGATCGATTTTCAGTGAGAAACGCTGCTTCAGGCATCGAAGGAAGTGACAAACAGACATCTCGATATTCTTTCAATAAAGGAATTATCTTTCTTTTTTATCGAAGCGAGATACCATCTTCGTTCAATCTAGCTCTGGCGAGCATTTAGAAACTTCCTGATCTCATGAAAATCACCTCTTTGCTTTTGTTGATCCCCGCAGTTTGCTTTTTGGTTTCCTGCGAGAAACATGCCACCGAGAACTCTCATGGCGAAGGTCATTCACATTCAGAGGCTCATGCGCACGCCGATCATGTCGAAGGTGCTTCCGCAAGCAAGCCCGATGGGAAAAAGTGGCCTGTGAATCCAGAGATGAAGCCCTTTGTAGCGCAGGGCCAAAAGCTGGTCCAAGAATTCGTGGCGAAAGGAGATTCTGATTTTCTCGGCCTTTCGTCAGCACTGAAGGAACAGAACCAGGGGCTTATCAAAAGTTGCACAATGAGCGGTCCTGCTCAAGACGCTCTTCATGACTGGCTAGTCCCTCAAATGGAGCGCGTGACGGCACTCGCACAGGCTCAGAATTCGGACGAGGCCGCGAAGATCGTCTCCGCACTGAATCAGGCGTATTCCGACTACGGACAGCACTTCGAATAGGCAGATCATACCTTGAACTGGATCATCGCATTCGTCCAGCTTTGCACTGTCTTGGGCTAGCATAGTGCGCCTCTTTGAGGCTGGGAATGCGGGAAGAGTAGCACAGACAATCCTGTCTGTGTAAGTCATCCCTGGGACCGCTGACGTCCTCGTCGGCAGCCCTAATTACTGCTGGCGTCTGCCAGGAAGAAATTTCTGAATGGGAAAATTCGCGCGGGCGGGCTATCATCGCTTTCTTTCGGCTACCAAGATAGATGAGCCATGCCACGTATTTTCGACAATATCGAGTTACCCCTCCTCCCCGCACT
>JBDHQE010000221.1:0-6094 GCA_039806885.1 Verrucomicrobiales bacterium | reverse complement strand
GGTGTTGTCGAGGGCGATCTCGTCGGCGAAGTAGCGCCCCTGCCGGGCGGCGGCGGGACCTCCATCGACGCTGACACTCGCGCCGGGATCGGCCTCGCCGGTGACCACGACCTTGCCCGGATGGGCGATGGTGGCGTACTGGCTCGCGTCTCCATTGGCCGGGGTGTAGGGAGTCGGGAACAACGCCTGCACAGTCGCGGCAGTCCAAGTCATCCCGACCACCACAGCAAGGAGGAGGGATCGAAATGTCGCTGAGAGGTCCAGATTCACGGCAAACGCAGAATAGTTAGGGAAGTTTGACTGTCAACACGGATTATCGAAAGAGGCGACGGCGCGATGCCTGCGGGGGCACTTTCCTTCCAACGGCGACAGCCGCATACTGCCCACAGCAGCAGGCAGCGTGACACCTTTTATCCAGGCGCACTAGCCGAGAGCAGTGAGGCTTACATAATCAAATTCTTCGGTGCTGCGAAGTAATCTGAAAACGAGCGTAACGAGCGTAGAGTTTCGCTTTTGACTCATTGCGATGGATCTCTTTCCCGAAATCTGCTCTGATACAGGGAATACCGGGAATGCCGGGAAAGGGTAGGATTAGGCAGGGAGTCGTTGAATCGTCGCTCCGAGAGCCATCAGCTTTTCGTCGATGTGTTCATACCCGCGATCGATGTGATATACGCGAGAGATTTCTGTGTCGCCTTTTGCTGTGAGAGCAGCGAGAACTAATGCGGCAGAGGCACGGAGATCGCTCGCCATCACTGGGGCAGCGCTCAGTTGCTCGACTCCATGAATCAGTGCGGTGCCGTCGCTGACTTCGATATCGGCCCCCATGCGCTTCATTTCCGCCGCATGCATAAAGCGCTGAGGAAAGATCGTGTCTCGCACTACACTCGTTCCGGGAGTGGTAGCGAAGAGAGCGCACATCTGAGCCTGCATGTCGGTGGGGAATCCGGGATAGGGTTCGGTGATGATGTGGGCACCCGTCGGATTCTCAGCGCGTGCAATGCGGATCGAATGCTCTGAGATTTCGACCGTGCATCCGCAGCGCTGTAGTACGTCGGTCACGGCGATCAGATGCTCAGGGGCGACACGGTTGAGCGTAATTCCCTTCGGTGAGGCGATGGCTCCTGCGACGAGGAAAGTGCCCGCCTCAATCCGGTCCGGGATGACTGTGTGCTCCGCGCCTCCGAGTTCTTCGACCCCTTCGATGACGATGCGAGGTGTTCCGGCCCCGGAAATTTTGGCACCCATCGCATTCAGGAAATTCGCGAGATCGACTACTTCAGGTTCACAGGCCGCTCCGACGATCACGGTGGTGCCCTGGGCCAGCGTGGCGGCCATCATCACGTTGTCCGTACCGAGGACGGTGACTCCGTGTTTCCCGCTCATGTTGATCTCGGCTCCTTTGAGACCGTCGTGCGCTTCTAGATGCACCGTTCCGCCTTCGACCCGAGAGACAGCGCCGAATCCCTCTAGTCCGCGCAGGTGGAGATCGATCGGTCGATCTCCGATCACGCATCCGCCGGGCATGGAGACATCGGCTCGATTCCGACGAGCCAAGAGGGGACCCATCGTGCAGACGGAGGCCCGCATTTTTCGCACCAGATCGTAGGGAGCCTCATGACTGCGTAGTTTCTCACTGCGGATGGTGACGTTCCCGCTCGCCCGTTCTACCTCGGCTCCCAGATTCTGGAGAATCTGGATCATGTAGTTCGTATCTGCTACATCGGGCACGCGTCGTATTACGCAGGTTTCACGAGTGAGAAGAGAGGCAGCAAGGATCGGCAGAGACGAGTTTTTCGATCCGCTGATGTTGATGCTGCCAGAGAGTTCTTTGCCTCCTTGAACGACGAATTTTTCCATGAAATAAAGTGAGAGTGGAGAGTCACTCTTCCGACCGAAGCACAGAGATGGACTTTCTGCCAGTAAAGTATTTAAAAAATACCAATTATCAGAGTGTCCGTATCTTAGACGGAAGCAGGCTTTTCTGCAAAAAGGAAGCGTTGGATTCCCGAGAGATCGTTTTTCAGGGCAATGGACTCGTAGCCCATCGTCTCCGCGAGCTGTTTCAGTCCTGTTCCATCGGCGATCCCGAGTTCCATCGCAATGCTTCCTCCCGGTAGGAGGAAACTCCAGGCGGAAGAGAGACAGCGCCGCTGAATCTCGTCTCCCACCTCGCCGCCAAAGAGGGCCAAAGCTGGCTCGCGGAGAACTTCGATGCTGAGTTCACCTCTATCCTTTTCGCGTAGAGACACGTAGGGCAAATTGGAGACGATCAGATGGAATTGCTGGTTTTCGAGAGCAGAAAATAGATCAGATTCTACAAAGCGAATGGGAAGGGCGTCAGAATCGGAGAACAGGCGGATCGCATTCTCATTGGCGAGTGCCAGAGCATCCGGAGAAATGTCCACTAGGGTGACGTGGACATTTCGACTCGCCAGATGGTGTGCGAGAGACAGCCCGATGGCTCCTGATCCACAACCCACGTCTAGAATTCTCGCGCCCTCCGGCCAGTCTTTTTTGAGAAGATGATACACAAGTTCTTCCGTCTCGGGGCGTGGAATCAGCACACGGGGATCGACGAGAAATTCTAAGTCGCAGAACTCGACGGATCCAAGAATGTACTGGAGAGGCTCGCGTTTTCCCCGGCGTATCGTGAACTCGCGGAGCTGGGTGATGGAGTCCTCTGACAGGGGGCGATCAAAGTCGATGTAGAGCTGCATACGTCCGACTCCCAGCACGTGCGCCATCATCAGCTCCATGTTCAGGCGAGCTTCTTCTACCCCGTGTCGCGTCAGGTATTCGGTGCCGCTTTTCAGTATGTCGAGAATGGTCGTCATGAAAAAACTCACGGCCCGAAACTAAAACGACTCGACGTGACGGGACGAGCCTTAAAAATCGAGTATGGGGGGGCCGTAACGTCTTTTCCACTATTGAAAAAGGACGTGCGGTGGAGCTGGCTGCAGAAGAAATGAAGTTGACCGTCAGGACCGATGCTTAGGCCACCGGGCCACACAATTCGTGGGTCTTGGACTAGGCTGCGGAGGTTGAGGAAATTATCGTCCGGCTCGACGTAGTCGATCGAGCCGCGCGCGATGTCGGCGAAGTAAATGCGTCCTCTCCCGTCGATCGTCATCGCATCGCAGATGGGCTTTTGCGAGACGCCGGTAACTTGTGTTGCGAGAACTTCCGCCGTGATGTCCGTGCGAAGCAGGAATTCTGTCCGGATTTTATAGAGCGATGTGCTGTCGCGAGCGCCGTAGTAGAGCCATTCACCTTTCCGATCGATGGCGATGGGGCTGACTCCCGTGAGGGGACTTGCTGCGTTGCCGTCCGGCTTGCGGACTTCGATGAGTTTTCCGTCAACGGCGAGGCGTATATCCGCTTCCTTCTGGACGGAGCGATGCCCCTGCAGCACGCGACGCACTAGGCCGCTCTCGATATTGACGATGAGAATGGCCGATGTAATCCCGTCCGCCGGGTCGGAGAGATAGACATGCGGAGTTGCCGGATCGAGCACGAGATTGGTGAGAAAGGAATTCGGACTCAGGGCGTGGCTGTCGATTACGACGACCTTGTGGAGCTGATTCCGCTTCGTATCCCAGGCGACCAGCTTGGCATCAGTGCCCGAACGCCTGCCGTTATCCAGCATCCAGATGATTCCACGCGGATCGCAGGCAAGCCCGATCACGGAATCGAGCACGACGGGATTGCCAGAGCCAGGAGTGTTCATCGCCTCGTCGGGAAAGGGAAGCCACTGCCCGTCTTTCTCCTGCTTCATCACTCGATACTGAGGGAGGAAAAATGGGTGTCCCGAGATGATATACTCTCCCGTCGGCAGCAGACACATTCCGCCGGGGCCGATGGGAGCCTGAGCACTCTCGAGAAGCTGCTCCGTGTTTTTCCGAAAGCGGGTCCAGGAGGGGAGTTTCAGGCTAGGGAGTTCGGGTGCAGGGAGGCGACCAGTGAAGAAAATCAGCGACAGCAGCATCACGAGAGCTGTCCAGCACTTTCGATGCCGGGGGTTCTGATGATGAGACAAAGATAACATTCGTTAGATCGATTATACTCGGTGTGGTCGCTGGTCAATACGGGAATCTCTGGACTGCGATTCACGAGAGTAATTCTGGATAAGCCTGAGAGGTTAGATCGCGACAGAGGGCTAGAATCTCATCTGCTGTACCGCAATTCAGCACAGATTCAGCCAGTATTTGACACTCGGCAGAACGGAGACGTGAGATGACGCGACGCATCCGCAGAACTTGCGCCACTCCGACAGATAGCTCGTCCACTTTCAGTCCGATCCAGAGTGGGGCTAGGACGGGATCACTGGCGACTTCTCCGCAGATACCGCACCAGATTCCGTTTCGATGAGCGGCAGCGATCGTTTCCCGCACCATGGCGATCACAGCGGGATGCGCGGGCTGATAGAGATGTGCGACACGGTCGTTCACGCGATCCACTGCTGTCGCATACTGGATCAAGTCATTGGTTCCGATACTGAAAAAATCGACCTCCTTCGCGATGTGATCGGCGATCATGACGGCGCTGGGAATCTCGATCATGACGCCTACCTCGATTTGCTCATCGAAGGCGACGCCTTGCTGCCGAAGTTCGTCCTTAGCGATCTCGACTTGCTGACGAGCCGCACGAACTTCCTTCAGAGAACAGATGAAGGGAAACATGATGCGAGTTTTCCCGAAGGCGCTCGCCCGAAGTATGGCTCGTAGCTGAGTCCGGAATTCCTCCTGCCGGTCGAGACTGAGGCGGATGCCACGCCAGCCGAGAAAAGGATTGGGCTCAGGATGCTCGAATAGCTCCGGGCAGAACTTGTCACCGCCGATGTCCAGAGTGCGGATCGTCGCTCCGTGCGGGTGCATGGCCTGGACGACTCTCGTATAATTTTCCGCCTGGTTTTCTTCACTACGCAGATCGCTTTGACTGATGTAGAAAAATTCGGTGCGATAGAGGCCGACTCCCTCGGCCCCACTGTCGCGAATGCTCTCGAGTTCCTCGACAAACTCCAGATTCGCCGAAAGCGTGAGTTGAAAGCCGTCAGTAGTCTGGGTTTTCGCGCTTCTGAGTGTGCCGAGATCGCTTAGCAGACTCTTCTCTCGTTCGATTTCGATTTCGTAGGAAGAGAGTGTTTCCTGTGAAGGCCGGAGGATCACCAGACCACGACGCCCGTCCACGATCGCAATTTCCCCGGCGGAGAAATCGTCAGGGATTCCGTGGAGAGCGACCACGGCGGGAATGTTCAGTGATCGAGCCATGATGGCCGAGTGGGAGGTAGGGCTGCCGAGTTCTGTAGCGAATCCTCGAATGTGCGCCCGATCTACCGCGATCATATCAGAAGGAGATAGATCGCGTGCGAAGAGAATCGCTGTGTCAGGATACTGAAGTCGAAGTCCAATCTCTCCACCGTCTAGCCGTAGATTGTGCAGGAGGCGTCTCGCTACGTCCTCGATATCATCAGCCCGATCACGTAGATACGGGTCGGCGACCTTGCGCAATGTATCGATGTAGCGTTTTGAGACGGAGTAATAGACCCAGTCGATGGAGAGTTTTTCCGTCTCTACAATGCGAAATACTTCGCTCAGCAGAGCGCTGTCCTCGAGAATCAGCAGATGAGCGTCGAGAATCGATGCCCCGTCGGCTCGTGTTCCGATTTCCTCCTGCAAAGCTAGGATTTGTGAACGAGTTTTGACGATGGCTTCATTGAGTCGGTCGCGTTCCTCCTCTACTAGGCTCCGTTCGATCAGAATTCGCTCCGGCTCCTCCAATGCGCGTCCGATTCGTTCCGACGGCCCGATGGCAACTCCTGGCGACACCCCTATCCCGGTCAGGCGGATTTCGGGTTTCGGATGGGAGTGGGTCATGTCGGCGGAGAATCGTCTCTAAACGAATGGGGAAAAAGAAAAATTATATCGAAATGAGAAAATCTAACGGACTTCTCAGGGCGGAGAGGTCGAGACTGAAAGAGATCAAACTTCGTCCTGAAAGCTACTGTTCACCAGTGAACAGAGCTTCTCCAAAGCCGTTTCTGCATCCTCGCCGCTGGTGGTGATTTTAATCACTGACCCTTGGGATGCAGCGA
>JBDHQE010000220.1:0-6110 GCA_039806885.1 Verrucomicrobiales bacterium | reverse complement strand
GGCGGCTTGTTCTCAATCGCCGCCGATGGAAGCGTGAGCTTCGATCCCAACGGAGAGTTTGCGGATTTGGGAGTGGGTCAAACACGCACAACGACCTACGAATACACCGTAGAGGACGCCGATGGAGCGACCTCAACGGCCACGATTACCGTTACCGTGACAGGAAAAAATGACGCTCCGACCGCTCAAGGAAGCATCGCGAACCAGAGCGGGAACGACAGTGACACGATTAGTCCGTTGGATATCAGCCAGAACTTCGCCGACGTGGATAACGGTGACGTGCTCACTTACACGGCAACAGGTCTTCCCGACGGCCTAACTCTCGATCCTGACACCGGCATCATCAGTGGAACGATTGATTCGAGCGGATCGGCCAGCGGACCCTACACAGTCGTCATCACCGCCACCGACCAGAGTGGAGCGAGCGTGACCCAAAGCTTCACCTGGAACGTGAGCAACCCAGCGCCTATCGCCAACGATGATAACTACGGAGTGAGCGAAGACGCTGTAGCGGGAGTGATCGGCAACGCACTGAACAACGATAGCGATCCTGACGGAGATCCCCTGAGTGCTATTCCTGCAACGAATGTGGCAGGCAGCAACGGTGGCTTGTTCTCAATCGCCGCCGATGGAAGCGTGAGCTTTGACCCCAACGGGGAGTTCGAAGATCTAGCTCTGGGTCAAAGCCGAGACAGTATCTTTACGTATACTCTCATCGACGCGGACGGAGCAACATCGACAGCGACGATTACCGTGACCGTGACAGGTGAAAATGACGCTCCAGTAGTGATCGATGTTTTGAATACACAAAATTCGATCGACGGAGAAACGATCACTTCAATTGATGTTTCTACCGTGTTCTGTGATCCCGATTCTGGCGACATTCTGACCTATACAGCCACGGGACTGCCTGACGGACTCAGCATTGACCAAAATTCCGGCGTCATCAGCGGAACGATCAATTCGAGCGCCTCTGTGAATGGACCTTATTCAGTGGAAGTGATCGCTACTGATCAGAATGGGGCTCGTGTGACGCAGGGCTTCACATGGGTAGTCGATAATCCTGTCCCCGATGCGATTGATGACAATTATACGGTAAATGAGAATGATGGAGTGATCGTCGTAGGCAACGCTCTGGATAATGATAGCGATCCAGATGGAGACCCCCTGACTGCGATTCCTGCGATAGATGTGGCGGGCAGCGCCGGTGGCTTGTTCTCTATCGCTGCTGACGGAACGATCACATTCAATCTCAACGGTGAGTTTGACAACCTCCTGCGTGGGCAATCTCGTGAGACGACTTTCTTCTACACAGTTCAGGATGCCGATGGCGCGACTTCTACCGCGACGGTAACAATTACGGTGTGTGGAGTGAATGATCCTCCAGTGGCACGTTCCGGAAAATTGTCGGTCTCGGTTGGGAGTCAAGGAGGTCGCTTGGGCATCAAAGCGCCGACTGATCCAAATGGCGATCCTCTAAAAATTCGCGTTACCAAGGTTCCTCAGATCGGAACGCTCCGTCTCCCGAACGGGAAAGCGGTAAAAGTGGGGCAATATCTCAGTAAAAGTCAGTTCGCGAGCTTGATGTATGACGCTCCAAAATCACTACGCACAAATCGCACTGTACTATTCCAATACTCCGTCAGTGATGGTCAGTACACTCAGTTCGCATCGGTAAATATCCGAATTATTCCTGCCAAGAGTCAGCCGAAGAAGTGTGTCTGCACCTGCTACGGACCAAAGAGAGTTGTAAAGCGCTACCGATGACATCGAATTATCGATAAAAACTAATTATAAATTTTAGTGAAAAATTATAATTTTCATGATAAATTTTATTAATGTTTTTCTCAGGCATCCAATTCCGCTTCGATCTTCGGTACGATCACGCCTTCGGTGGGATCGCTTTAATGGCGTGCTTATTTTTAGGAAGCGTGTCATCGCCTGTCTGGGCGGATGGCTCTAGGACGATCACAAAGTCAACTTCTGAGGGAAATGTGCGCGGGCCTGCACCAGTCATCGTGCGCCCCTACAAGCCCGCCTCGAAACGCGAGCGATCGATTCAGGAATCGCTGACAGCGGAGCGAGCGAGCTATCGAACGAAGGGTACCTTCGGCAGTCTGCGAGGTCAGGCGGTTGCACTGGCTGCACAGTTCGGACGTGGAGGTCTGAACCGTGAGGTCTGGTGGAATGAGAGAATTCGCGAACCTCTTTCGGAACGCTCTGGAAAGCCCTTACATCTCGGATTGGAGGATCTCTACCAGCGAACTCTTCTTCATTCGAATCAGATTAAGGTTCTAGCTGGTATTCCCCTGATCAAGGAGACAGCGATCGCAGAGGCTGAAGGAGAATTTTCTCCTCAGGCATACGCTGAATCTCGCTACGAAAGAAGCACGGAACCTAGTGGCTCCCTCCTAGAGCGAAGCGTTCCCCGCGATCCCTTACGACGACGAGGTTGGACCTTTGAGGGAGGTCTGAAGAAGAAGACTCGCACGGGAGCGCAGGTAGCGCTGCGCCAAGAACTCTCTCAAGAGGCCGAAAATGCCAATTACTTCGTCCCTGGGGAGCAGGGACGGGCGAAGATGGTACTTTCGGTGATGCAACCTCTCCTAAAAGGTGCCGGGAAAACCTATAATCAGTCTCAGATTCAGATTGCCAGACTCGATACTCAGAGCGGGTACAGCGAATTTATCGAAGGACTGGAAAAGCATCTTCTAGATGTGAATGAACTTTATTGGCGACTCTACCTCGCCCGAGGTTCGCTGCTAGAGAAACAGCGTCTGGTGGAAGAAACCGAAAAAGTAGTGAAGGAGATCGAGTCGCGTGGGGAACTGGACAGCATTCTCAGCCAGCGTTCGCGAGCACAGGCAGCGCTCGCTTCACGCAAGGCGGAACTGATCCGAGCTGATCTGGAAGTGAAAAATGCGGAAGCACGATTACGCACTTTGGTGAGCGATCCGGAATTACTGAAAGAGGGATCGGGTGAAATTATTCCTGCCGATGGACCCGTGATCACGATGGAAGCGCCTAATTTTGAAAAAAGCGTCGCTGAGGCCGTTGATTTGCGTCCGGAAATTCAGATGGCTGAGAGCGCAATTCTAGCAGCGGACCTGCGCGAAGGCATCGCCGAAAATGAAAAGCGCCCTCAGATAGACTTCGTCGGAGAATTCGGGAGTTCAGCCATGCGCGGAAGCGGTGATTGGACGGGAGCTTTTAATGAACAATACAATGGCGGAAGCCCGGTCTGGAGCGTGGGACTCGTCGGTAGTATCTCGCTCGATCGCAAGGCGGAAAAGGCAAAACTTCTCCGCGCTCAGCTCGAAGCACGGCAGGCGCGGGACCAACTGCGTGCGACGATGGATGAGGTGCTGCTCGACGTGCAGATCGCCCATCGTGAAGTGATCAACGCATGGCCGGATGCCCGGGCGAAGCGCGAGGCTGCCCTCGCGGCAGAGCAGGAACTCTCAGTCCTCTATGATCGACGTGAAGTCGAGACACAGGAGTCCGGGACTAGCCTCTATCTGGAAAAACTCCTCGACGCTCAGCAGCGTCGAGCGACCGCACGCGAGGATTTCCTGAACGCCATCGCCAATTATAACGTCGCTCTGACTAATCTTGAACGGGCGAAAGGCACTCTGCTGCGTCAGGAAAATATCGAACCGAAGCGCCAAGAAGATGATCGCAGGCTGCCCATCATTCGGATGGTCCGGGAAGAGGCGATCGCCCAAGCAAAGAGGGTTTATCACATGAAGTGAACCCTGTTGAACCCCGCATTATACCCTCTCGAATTTGGGCAACTGATTCTCTCCATCTGATTATGTCAGCCGTTTCGTCTTCTGTTAGACTGAAGAAATCAGGTATCGGCCAACATTGGCAGCGCCTCCGGCGGCAGTATGCCATCGAAGGCTACCTCCATGGTCTCGGGCATGCGGCGGTCGCTCGATGGGTGCGATCAGGGAAAAATACATGGGACGATCACGCGATACTGGCTGAGGTCAATCGACTGGCCCCCCAATTTGCCGCAGCCTCGTCGGAAAAGTTGGCTGCTTTCGGGCGTCAGCTTCGCAGTGAAGTCGGGGCCGGGCGACCACTAGTAGAAGTCGTTGCGAGCGCCTTCGCGCTGATCCGTGAGAGTTCTAAGCGCGTCTATGGACTCTACCATCATGATGTTCAGATTTTAGCTGGACTCGCCATGTGTAGGGGGGCTATCGCAGAAATGGCGACAGGCGAGGGAAAGACTCTCGTGCAGTCGCTCGTCGCCTTCACTCTATCTCTCCACGGGCGGGGCGTCCACGTCGCTACAGCGAATTCCTACCTCGCCGAGCGCGACCAAGAGGCGTCTGTTAAATTGCTCAATCTTCTCGGAGTTAGTTCCGCCTTGCTCCCAGAAAAAGCGCCGATTCCCGAGAAGCGAAAGGCCTACGCTGCCGATGTCACCTTTGGCACAGGCACCGAGTTCGGATTCGATTATCTACGCGATCAGCTCGAGCGCTTCCGCACACCTCCACTCGCTCTAGGAGAACGATTTTTCAACGCCGTGCTCCAGACTGAATCATCCGGCGAAACAGTGCTCGCCCAGCGCGGTCTGGTCTACGCAGTACTCGATGAAGCCGACAGCATTCTTATAGACGAAGCCTCCACTCCACTGGTGATTGCGACTCGTGATGACGGAGCTCATCGCCAGCCTGCGCCTTTCCTAGTAGCTAATGAGCTCGTCGGACAATTACGAGAGGGGATCGATTTTCTACTTGGGACCGCAGAGAAGCCGCCGCGTCTGACTCCCGAGGGTGAGACGCTGGTTTGTTCGGATCGCTTTCCTGTACCGTGGCAGGACCTGCGTCGCCCGTGGAAGCGCTACGTGGAGAACGCCCTCTCCGCCCGCTATCGTTTTCATCGAGATGTTCATTACGTGCTCAGCGAGGATAAAGTGGTGATCATCGACGAGTTTACTGGTCGCGCCCGAGCTGAGAGTTCTTGGAAGGATGGACTCCACCAGGCTGTGGAGGCGAAGGAAGGCGTTGAAATCCAAGCCGAATCAGAATCCGCCGCCAGCATTTCCCGCCAGCGCTTTTACAAGCTCTACGAGAATCTCTGCGGCATGACGGGTACTGCCATGGATTCTGCCGGAGAACTTTGGGAGGCCTTCCGCCTGCCTGTTGTACCCATTCCCCGCCATCGGCCCAGCCAGGCGAAGACTCTGCCGGCGCGAGTCTTTATCAATGAGGAAGCCAAGATCAATGCTGTCGTAGCGGACATCGCCAGACTTCGACAACAGGGGCGAGCGATCCTAGTCGGCACCCGCACCATCGGCAATAGCGAAAAACTTTCTGCAGCCCTAGATTGCGCCCATATTCCTCATCGTGTTCTCAATGCGCGACAAGATGCTGAGGAGGCCGCGATTATCACCGATGCAGGGAAGCCCGCCACAGTCACCATCGCGACGAATATGGCCGGGCGAGGGACACATATCTCCCTCGACGAGAGCGTGCTTCAGCATGGAGGCCTCCATGTCATCGCACTGGAGCTAGAGGAATCTCGCCGCATCGACTTGCAGTTGACCGGACGAGGTGCCCGACAGGGGCAGCCAGGTTCTTGTCAGGTCTTCCTTTCCGCTGATGATTTTATTCTCCGCCGTTACTCTCCAGAGGACGCCGAACTCCTCGCCCGAAGTAGTGCCGATCCACAGGGAGAAGTGCCCGGCAATCGCTGGGAAGGGGTCTTTCACCGAGCCCAGTCGAAGGCAGAAAAAGTTCGTTATGAAGGACGGCGGGGAATGCTACGACATGACGAGTGGCTCTCTGAGACAAAGCGTCGCATCTAACCATGACTTTCCTTTCAGCCATGCATCAGCCTAAAAATCCGATTCTGACAATTGTGCTCCTCGCACTTCTGCCCCTTTTTTTATCTGGAGAAAATTCTGTGGAGAGAGCGAATCCCACCGCTTCACAGAATGCCTCATCAGATGAAGCGATCGGGGTCACTGAACCCAGTCAGCATATTGATCTTTCCTTCCCCGACGCCGGAATGCTCCGTCTCTTGAACGTAAAAGAAGGTGATGCCGTCAAAAAGGAGCAGATTCTTGCACAGCTCGATTGTCGCTCCTTTGAAGCTCG
>JBDHQE010000219.1:0-6130 GCA_039806885.1 Verrucomicrobiales bacterium | reverse complement strand
ATCCAACGTCCGAATCTCGGCAAGCGAGAATAGGCCGAAATACAATCTTGCGGTTCCGTCCGGCCGCTTTGGCCACACAAATGTCTATTCTCGTCCGGGGTTGTTTTCTCCGAACGATATCGTCCAGTCCATCGAGATCGCGCACGGGGACGCACGCATCGTCGCCGGGCGACCGACAATCGCGAGGAGCGATAAGATTTTTCAAGAACATCGTTACTACCAGAAGAGTACACTTGCCCACTCCGCCACGAGTGCGGTCGGCAGTCCCTACTATGGGGCCTCCATCGAGAAAGATTACCTCATCCGGACAGACCTCCCAACATCACCCGGAACCTCACCATACGCCTACTCGGGCGAGAGTCGCGTTCCGCTCCCATTCGGGGTGGAGCGATCCGAAACGGTGCAGCTCTATGGAGACTTCGACAATGGTTCCGGCCTGATGATCGACGGTCCCTACATTAACAAGCCGGATGAAGGCAATGTTCACTCGCTGAAGTCGAAATACATGGGTTCCGAAGGTGGCTTCTGGGAAAGTCGCAGAAACTACGGCGAATTCCCTTACTTTAATCGCGATGACATTCAGGAGACAGGCGGCCCCGCCTACTTCTCTCCCAATCGTCTCGTCTCCGGTCCGGGGATGTTCGGCTCTCTTCCGACCGGGGTTCTGACCAATAAGCCTTGGCAAACCCTGCTCTTCCGACCGGCGACTTCCGGCTCGAAGGCTGGATTCAGAAAACATCCTGGAGGCGATACCCCACCGGATCATCTCCTGATGGATCTCTTCTGGATGCCCATCGTAGAGCCTTATGCGATCAGTGAGCCGCTCTCTACGGCGGGGAAGATCAATATCAACTTCGATATTGTACCCTTCTCACACATTCAGCGGAGCACAGCGCTTCGAGGGATCTTCCGCTCTGAGATGATGCTGTGCGTTCCGAACAAGTGGCATTACAACTACAAGCACAATCACGGACGTGGACGTGGATATCACTGGAGGGACAAGCCCTATGCCGGAGAGCTGCAAGGGAAGCGCCTTCGCTCCATCATCCGGGAGGATGACACGATCGACCAGTTCTTCGACCGCTTCGATAACGGAAAGAAGATCTTCAAGTCGGCAACCGAGATCTGTGAAATGCACCTAGTTCCGGAGGAGGTATCAGATCGACTCAACCAGCCGAGAGGCAAGATCGGATCCTACACTCCCACGATTGCAGAACTTGAGAGTGGGAAATACTGGCAGGATCATTCCTTGGTGGGTGACAATTCTCGCGAGCGCCCCTATACGAACATTCAGCAGCGACTCACGAGCAAATCAAATACCTTCCTAGTCCACTATCGGGCGCAGGTATTGAAGCAAGCGAAACGGGAAAGTGCCTCGGATTACAATAACTGGAACCCGGATACCGATACCGTACAGGCAGAGTATCGCGGCTCCTCGATTGTCGAGCGATATGTGAATCCGGATGCCACCGATATACCCGACCTTGCCAAAGCTATGGCGACTGGGTCAGGAGACTCTCTCGACAAGTATTATCGCTTCCGGGTGGTCAATCCCCGCCGATTTGCTCCCTGAGGAATCCAGATCATCCGTCCAGATGCAGTCCAACTGAAATCAGACTTCTATGACACCTCGAATCTCTCATCATCCCACGAATCATCGAACCAGTGAACACGGATTCAGCCTGATCGAAGTAACGATCGCCATGGCGATCGCCGCCCTCGGGATCATTACCATTTTAGGCCTCATCCCACGCGGGATGGACACCATGCGCGAAGCGGGGGATCAGGCGATTCGTGGTCGAATCGAGCAGGCCATCCTGAATGAGTTACAGATGACACCGTTCGAGGACGCAACGGGGAGTTCCCCGCTCGACAAGTACGATGGAATGGAGTTCTATTACGATGCGCAGGGGGAAGAGCTGAGCGACAGCAGAAGTCAAGGATCGGTACCGGAAGATCGGAAGAAGGGGAGCATGGCGCATGTGTTTTCAGCTCGAGTGTGGATACCGAAAACAAGCGGCGGACGCGCTCCTGAAGTAGTCGGAGGAGCGACTTTCAGCGGATTTAAACTCGGTGCTACCGATGCCAATCCATTCATCCGACCAGTGTTGGTTGAGGTAGCTGCCGTGGGAGGGCGCGGTCAGGACTTTGATTGGGACAAGGACAGTAACTTCAACTTGATCACGACCTATCAGGCTTTCGTATCGAAGCTAGGTCAGGACTATTCAAACTAAAACGTAGCGATGAGACAGACTTCCTTTCATAAAATCCGGTCGGCCTTTTCGCTCATTGAGCTGATGGTCGCGATGTCCATTCTCTCCGTACTCTTGCTCATGATGACTGCGCTCCTCGAACAGGTGCAGAAGAGCTGGAGTGTGTCCGAGAGTCGCATCAGCCAGTTTCGCGAAGCACGTGTCGCCTTCGATTTGATGGCCAAAAGCATCGGGCAGGCTTCTCTCAACACATACTGGGATAACGTGTTCGACTCATCCGGAAACATTCAGGGATATGCGCCGACTTCAGAACTCCACTTCATCGTGCTAGACAAGGCCCAGTCACAACTGCCTTCAGGGAAGACGCAGAGTCCACTGGGGCACGCGATCTTCTTTCAGGCTCCCTTGGGATTTTCTGAAAAATATAGAAATTTAAATAATCTCTTCAATGGACGTGGTTACTTCGTCTCCTATGGGTCAGATAAGCGGTTTAAGCCGAGCTTTATCCAATCGAAGGATCGCTATCGCTACCGCTTGATGGAGTTCCGCCCTCCGGCAGAAGCGAATCAGGTGTGGGCGGACGGAGACGAGGAGCGGAGTAAGAATGGAGAGGCTGAATACACTCAGTGGTACAAGCAGTCGATGGGAATTTCGGAAGATCGTGAGAAAGGAGACTTCGAATCCTATCTCAACCCGCTGGCCGAGAACATTATCGCCGTCGTTCTTTCGCCCCGTGATTCACTCGAGACTGCGGCGGGGAGCCGAAATAACGCCTCCGATGAGATTGCCCCGAATTACTTTTTTGATTCGAACGACAAAGAACGGCAGAAGGATCCAAGAGATCCGTTCTCGGTTCATGCCCAGCAGGTGCCACCTCTTCTTCGCCTCTCAATGGTGGCAATCAGCGAGGATGCCATGATTCGACTCGAGGGAGATGGTGGTGGACAACCCTCTGACATTTCAAGTGCTCTCTCCGGTCTCTTTCAGCGCGTCGGACAGTATGACAAGGATGTTGAAACACTCTCCGAGCGTCTGAACGAGAAGAGGATCGATCATAAAATTTTCAGCACGATGGTAATGATGCGCAGTGCAAAATGGACCGGCAAATGAAAACGCTTTCCCCTTCACAATTCAAGTCGCGATTATTCGGACAAACCGGACAAATCCGCCGATCGAGGACTGCATTCTCCCTGATCGAACTGATGGTCGTTCTCGGCGTGGTCGCGATGTTACTCGCGCTGGCGGCACCGAACCTGTTCAGTTTGCTCACGTCAAATACTCTGACGGGAGAGGGAACACTCCTGCGAAACCAGCTCACGCTCGCGCAGCAAAATGCTGTATCAAAAAGTGCCGACGTGGAGATCCGATTTTTCAAAATGGAGGATCAAGATGCCGCGCGATCCGAGGCGACATATTCAGCCTATCAGCTCTATCAGTACAATCATGACGGGGATCTAGTGCCAATCACTCAGTATTTCCGAGTGCGTCATCCCGTGGCACTCCATGTGCAGTTAAGCACCCTGTTGAACCCAGGAAGCGGCGGAGCGACGAAAGAGGATAAACAGTACGGATTTGACTCTCCGCGGACTGGACAGGCAGAAGTACCCTCCGGAAAGGGTGGAGAACTCAAAACTTCTCAATACATCGCTTTCCGCTTTCGTCCCGATGGATCGACTGATCTCCCCCACCGGACATCAGATGGCGACACTTGGTACCTTACGCTTGTACAGGGAGAAGGAGCTCTGAACACGAAGGATCCGGATAATTACTTCTGTCTGCAAGTGAATCCCTACAACGGGCAGGTCAGTGAATTCCGTCCCTAATCGCGATGACCGGAGCTAGAGCAGAGGGCGACGGCAAGGGCGACGGCAAGGGCGCCCGGTAAGGGTAGCGTGTATCCGATTTTTACCGCTATCCCGTATCACCTCGAGACACGGCCGATTGAGGGAACTCTCTTGACAGGACAGGAATTCCTAATCAAGCTGACTCTTTTAACTGAAATCACATGACGTCTCGACATCTCCTGCCCACCGCCGCCGTGATTCTCCTCGCGTCGTCTTCGATCTTGGCTGACAACTGGCCGAACTGGCGGGGTCCCTTTTATAATGGCTCATCAGTAGAAAAAGGTTTCCCATCGGTCTTTTCCAAAACCCAGGGAGTCGCTTGGCAGACTCAGTTGCCGGGACCAGGCGCATCGACTCCCATCGTGTGGAAGAACGCAGTTTTTCTGACCTCCGTAGATGAGAAGACGGAAAATGTGGTAGGAATGAGAATCGACGCGAATAGCGGAAAGATCGTGTGGTCTGTGCCCCTGTCGTCCGGGACTCATATCGATGAGCGCAGCACCTATGCGAGCAGTTCTGCCGTGACCGACGGAAAAACGGTGTGGTTCTTCACCGGAAAAGGTGATCTCGCAGCCTATGACTTCGAAGGACAGGAGATCTGGCGTCGGAATATCGAGAAGGATTACGGCGACTTCGCCTTCCAGTGGACATTTTCCAGCACGCCTCTGCTCTATGAAGGCACGCTGTATTTGCAGATCCTTCAACGCGATGTGCCTGTGAATGGGCGCGGGCAAACCGATGGCCCCATCAGGTCATTTCTGCTGGCGATGGAGCCGGATACGGGAAAGACGAAGTGGGAAAGCGAGCGCACGACCGACGCTGTCCAGGAATCGAAGGAAGCCTACTCGACTCCGATTCCGATTCTCCACGATGGACGAGCGGAGATTCTGATCGCGGGGGGAGACTACCTGACCGGACACGATCCTGCGAATGGAAAGGAACTCTGGCGCTGGGGGACTTATAATCAGGAGAAAATCGGGCACTGGCGCACGGTGACTTCGCCCGTGTACGGAGACGGCATTATTCTCGTGAGCGCTCCGAAAGGGGCTCCTGTCTATGGCATAAAAGCGGGAGGGAATGGATTTCTGCTCGATACTTTTCGGCGGTGGACGAGTGAGGGAAAGGAAGTGACCACCGATGTTCCGACGCCGCTCTTTTACGATGGTTATTTCTATATTCTGAATGATCGCCTGAAGATCCTCAACTGCGTGCAGCCTCAGTCGGGGGCTGTGCTCTGGAGTAAACCGCTGGGAGCTAAGGTCAAGATGGAGGCGTCACCCACCGGGGTCGATGGGAAGATATACATGATCAGTCATCTCGGCGAGGTGATCGTGGTCAGCGCAGGTCCCGAGGGTGGGAAAATTCTGAATACAGCCACCTTCGGCGAGCCGCAGAGTGTCTATATCCGCGCTTCTATCGTCCCGGCGAATGGAACCCTCTACATTCGCACTGACGATACTCTCTACGCGGTGCGGAAATAGCGTAGCGATTCTATTGGAACCAACGTTTGAGCAGTTTCTGCTCGTCAGGTAGTAGTTTCTCTTGGCGAATCGCCTGTCCACCTGTCCCGGTAGCGGCTGTTCCTCCCTGAGTCGGTGAGAAGGGGGCTTTCTCAACTTCTCGTTTGGATTCGCCGGCTTCCCCTAATTTGTCGCCGAGGGTCGCACGGGACAGATCATCGCTCTGCACAGGAGCGATTGCTCCGGTATCGAGATGGGTTTCTTTCTCGCCCAATGTCAGAGGAGCCGAGCCGGGGCCTCGCGTCGGATCGCCAACTCCGGGCGTCTGAGAAGACATCCCCTCCGCTGAGTTTTCGCCTTGCCCTGGGAGTCCACCTTGTCCAGGCATGCTTCCTTTGCTCAGCTCAGGAAGTCCCTCCATCGCACCTAAGGCTGATGCCGCCTGGCCTAATTGCTCCTGCAGGGCTTTTGCGTCTGCGGCGCTCATCGAATTCCCCGACTTCGACAGATCCTTGGGATCAAGGTTCTGCAGTCGGTCCAACATCGATTTCTTGGATGCGAGCGAATTTTCTTTCAGTTCTCCCAAGCTTTTTTCGAAGTTCTTTTCTGCACC
>JBDHQE010000218.1:0-6158 GCA_039806885.1 Verrucomicrobiales bacterium | reverse complement strand
CACTCACTGGAATGACACACTTTCGAAAATGCGTATTTCTTACCCTGGCCCAGCTCTGCCCGGCGACCTCCGAAGGCTCATCTCCATCGTCGTATTGGATCGAGGGAAATTTCACCCGCTCTACCTGGCAATCCACCATCTGTATACCGAACTTTCTTGAACTCCAATCTTCCACGAGGGAGCCTTCAATGCGGCAATCACGAAACTGCCAGCGAGACATGAATCGCCCGCCGAACCAGGCCCCTCCCTTTCTCAAATTCATGTCCTTGAACTGGCACTTCTCAAAATAGAAACGGCTGTTGAGATCTCCCAGAAGCAGGAACCCGTTGAACTGGACATCTCGAGCCACCAGCACAGAGGATTGCCTCAAGAGCCAACTCGCCTTCTCATCCGCCCCTCGAAAGACCGATCCCGGCAGCAATTGGATTTCCCGCCCCTTCATCTCCTCTACCTCGAATTGCCCACTGATCCGGTAATTGGCCGACGGAAGTGCTGTCTTCAGTGGCCAGGAATTCAACTTGAAAGGGTTTCCTCCCAAAGGCGCATGCTGCATCTCAGGAACAGGATCCGGCCACCCTGCACCCGCGTCCGTCGAGCCAGCCGCCGAATTGGAGGCGACAGCCGTAGCCCCCACTGCCACCGCTTGCCGAATCGTGTCCGCTTCCGATTTTACCTTCATCGCCGTCTCGACATCACCTGCACGAGTCAATTCGACTTGAAGCGACTCTAATCGCTGCACATAGGCATCACGCAGCTTCGCCAACGCCTCCTCTTCCGTCGAGCGAATCGGAGCAAGAGACTCATGATAAAC
Source organism: Verrucomicrobiales bacterium (assembly GCA_039806885.1). Classification (GTDB taxonomy): domain Bacteria; phylum Verrucomicrobiota; class Verrucomicrobiia; order Verrucomicrobiales; family DEV007; genus Arctic95D-9. Next base: position 5,347 of record JBDHQE010000218.1, on the reverse strand, counting down.
CGTCCGAAGACGAATCAGTTCTGGAATGCTGTCAGAGCCGATCATCCCGGACTTGGCAAAAGTTTCGCGCTCCTAGCGAACGGCGAGCAGATTCTCCAGAATTCCCTTCGCTTGCAAGTCCGCCTCTAAGCGCTCGAGCGCTCCCAAATATTTCGCACCGAGGTCCGAGCGTTCTTTGTCCGCCTTCCCGCGAATCTCCAGGGAAGCCGCCTCGTATGTCTTCCGCAGATCCTCTCCTTTCGCACCTAGGTCGTCGCCCCTAAGCATCGATCCATCGCCGAGACACAGCAACGGAAGCGCAAAAATCGTGAAGAGAACCCGAAGTCGCCTGCCGCTGGCATCCATTGATTTCATAGTCCCGAATATTGGGATAGAGGACGCTCTAACGTCAACTACTTTCGACCAGCCTACCCTGCATCGGCACCGATACGAGGTCGAGCATCACGCATAAAAGCCTACCATGCCCGTGAGTTCAGCCTTCTCTCGAAGCATCATTCTCCCTATACTCTCGACAGAACACCGATTTTATTCCCATTGCACCATGACTAATTCCCGACGCGATTTCATCAAGCAGGCAGCCCTTCTCTCCGGTTCCATTGGGACATTTTCAGCTTTTCCCCCTTCAATCGCCCGCGCCCTGAGCATCGATCCTGCACCGGACTCGACATTCATGGACGCCCAGCATGTCGTAATCCTGATGCAGGAGAACCGATCTTTCGATCACATGTTCGGCACCTTTCGCGGCGCTCGTGGATTTGACGATCCCCGTGCGATCACCCTAGCCGACGGCAATCCCGTTTTTCTCCAGAGTGAAAAGGGACAGACTTACAAACCTTTTAATCTCGATATCCACGGCTCGAAGGCCACGTGGATGGGAGCGCTCCCTCACGGGCGCAACGACCAACTCCAAGCTGGAAATAACGGCAAGCATGACCAATGGATTCAAGCCAAAGCCCGCAAGGGATTCCCCGGATTCACCATGGGTTATTACGAAGAAAAGGATATCCCTTTCTATCACGCGTTCGCTGACGCCTTTACTCTGTGTGACCAGCACCACTGCGCCATCGCCTCCAGCACCACCCCGAATCGGTCTTATCTCTGGTCCGGGACCATTCGATACAACGACAAGCCTGAGATCGCTCCCTGCGTGACGAACAGCATGCTCGACCGACATCATCATCAGGAGTGGACCACCTTCCCCGAGCGACTGTCGTCTGCTGGGATATCTTGGCGAATCTATCAGAACGAGCTTACAGAACCCAACGGACTCGAGGGCACCTATAAAAACTGGCTAGGAAACTTCGGTAACAATCCCCTCGAGTGGTTCTCTCAATATCGAGTCGGCAGTCACAAAGCGCGACGCGAATTTCTGCGGCAACAAGGCGATCTTCTAAAAAAAGAAATCGAACAGCTCAGCAAAGAAATCGAACGAGCCGAGGAAAAATCGATTCCAGCAGATGCTCCTGACGCCGAGAAAGCAGCGGCCAATCGAAAGAAGGCGCTGGGCGACCTTCGCAAGAAGCGAATCGAAACAGCGGAAAGCCTCAAGAAGCTAGAAGAGGATCTAGTCGATAATCCGCCCCTCGATGACGCCTCCATTCCCGCGATTAACCGCGATCTGCACACACGCGCCTTTACTACCAATGTCGGCAATCCCGACTATCGAGATCTCACATCGATTCACTACGACCGAAACGGAACAAAGGAAAATATCGAAGTCCCAGCGAGCGATCCCTTTTACCAATTTCGAAAAGACGTGAATGAGGGGAAGTTGCCCACCGTTAGTTGGCTGGTAGCGAGTCGCGAGTTCTCCGACCATCCTTCATCCGCTTGGTATGGAGCGTGGTATGTGGCCGAAGCGCTGAACATTCTCACGAACAATCCGGAAGTTTGGAAAAACACGATCTTTATTCTCAACTACGACGAGAACGATGGCTACTTCGACCATGTACCGCCCTATAATCCTCCTCGTCCCAATGATCCATCAAGCGGTAAAACTTCCTCTGATATCGACACAACACTGGAATTCGAGCCCAACCAAGCTCCTCTCGGTCTCGGCTATCGAGTCCCCCTCATCGTCGCCTCGCCCTGGTCACGCGGCGGACGTATCTGCTCTGAACTCTACGACACGACATCCGTCATCCGCTTCCTAGAAGTTCTCCTGAAAGACAAAGCGAAGATGCCGATTCAAGAGACGAACATCACCTCCTGGCGACGAGCGATCATTGGAGATCTCACTAATCTCTTTCAATCTGGTCAAAATCTCGCGGGTCCCTTCCCCACCCCTCCTGAACGTGATGAGTTCGTCACAGCCATCCACCGGGCACAGTTCGAGGGAGCACCCGAGAACCCTCCTCTCACGATCACTGAAATTGAGGAGGTACGCAAGGATCCGCGCGTCAGCCGTCATATTCCACATCAGCAGAAAGGAACTAGGATCTCCACCGCGCTTCCGTACGAACTCTACGCGGACGCGAGCCTCAGCACAGACCGAAAATCCCTGAAGCTCGATCTCTCCGCGGCAAAGGCCCGATTCGGAGAGAAATCACTCGGAGCACCCTTCCAAGTCTATGCGCCCAACGGGTTCAAGGACGGACAGAGCTTCGAGAAAATGCGTCGCTGGAGCTTTGCCCTGAGCGCAGGAAGAGCTCTTGATTATTCATGGCCGCTAAGTTCCTTCCCTGACGGTCAATACAACCTAGAACTACATGGACCGAATGGCTACTTCCGCAGCTTTAAGGGAAGCGCTGAAGATCCAGAACTACACGCTCGACTCCAGCATTCCGAAAGCGATGCGATAATCTTCATCCTGAAGAATTTATCCTCCGCGAAGGCGATCACGGTCCATTTCACGGATATCGCCTACGGGACTCCCCCGATACACAAAGAACTAGCACCCGGGGAAAATCTGGAAGTCCCCATCGCCGTCACCGTGAGCGGTCGATGGTATGATATGCAAATCACTGTAGCAGGCTATCCCAATTACATGCGACACTACGCAGGAAGAATCGAAAATGGAAAGGACTCAACGACAGACCCACAAATCGGTAGTCGCAGTTAAGGCAAGGTGAGACAAATCAGAGCGGCGATTCACGGCCCACTGTGACGAAGATGGATCTCGAATACAAGTTCCAGACATCCAAATGTCTTGATTATCATACTCCGAATGAGATCGCATCTTCCTCGTCTCTTCTCCGATAGCGTTCGCTGCTTGAACTAGAGGACGAATTAACGGCCTCACGTCGCGGTGCAAGACTATCCTTCGGACGGCACACGCCCGAAACCATCATCCCTTCAATATCGGATTCCCGAGAGCCAGCGCCGAAATCACCGGCGCAAAAGTAGCCTTCGCCACTAAAGCTTTCATCGAAACACTGTGAACTCGGACCAGGGGTACGAAGCCACACGCCGAGTTCTAACGGAGCAGATTGATCACTCCGTTTTCACGAAAGTTCTGGGGACCGTGCTTCATGTGGGTCATCTACCAGAGGGGCGCATGTGCGACGCAAGTCCCGCGCAGCGATCAGCCGTCATGGATCATCAGCGGACTCGCAAAGCTATGCCAGAATGAATCAACAGCAATGGTGGCAACTACGTGCAGAGAATGCGTCCTGCTCCGCAAGGGGAGGAGTTGCCCGTCCCTCGCGACGATCCGTGAGCGCTTGTACTCGGGTTACGGGAAAGGTCACGATCACCTATCAAGTCCTCTGACGAAGACAATCAATTATGTCCTAGATCAGTGGGCAGGTCTGATACGATCCATCGAAACCGATCAGAGGGTTAACGAGACTTGGTTGCTCATCGGCATCCGAGTGCCAGATTGGCCTCGACGATCAACTAGGCTCGCGTTGAGAAGCACGGACTCCTGGCCATTGATCCGATGAAGTACTCTAGTGATCTGCTACCTCGCCTCCCAGGTCGCTTAGAAAGAACCCATCACGACGATTTGCTACCTCGCCGATGGAATCACTTGAGATCCACCCGCAGAACAGGATGGACCGAAAGAGACGCTCACGTCTCGGCGGCAAAGTCAATCGGCGATTCATCTCCGACAGGCAGCCAGAAAACGTTCAACTCAGATGGCTGAGCACGTTCGCTAAGAGAAATGTCACTGGGCAAACAGAACTTCGCAAATGAGCACAAAAAAACCGCCCTGCGAACAGGGCGGTTAATTGGACTGGCGGTTACCTACTCTCGCGAAGCCTTTCGCCTCACTACCATCGGCGCCACAGCGTTTCACTTCCGGGTTCGGAATGGAGCCGGGTGGGGCCACTGCGCTATTGCCACCAGAATCCCGCCCCCCGGTTTCCCGAGGAGCGGACTTCTGATGATTATTTTGTATTTCGACAATCAGGATACCGATCTCAAACAACTACATACGGGAAATTTAAAACTGCGATTGAAGAAAATCGAAACAAGCCAAACGGATGATTAGTACTGCTCAGCTACGCCTGTTACCAGACTTCGACCTGCAGCCTATCAACGTGGTAGTCTTCCACGATCCTTCAGGGAGAATTCATCTTGGGAGTGGCTTGTCGCTTAGATGCTTTCAGCGATTATCCATTCCGCACATAGCTACCCAGCCGTGCCCCTGACGGGACAACTGGCACACCAGAGGTGCGTCAGATCCGGTCCTCTCGTACTAGGATCTGAACCCCTCAATTCTCCTACGCCCACAGAGGATAGAGGACCGAACTGTCTCGCGACGTTCTGAACCCAGCTCGCGTGCCGCTTTAACTGGCGAACAGCCAGACCCTTGGGACCTTCTTCAGCCCCAGGATGCGACGAGCCGACATCGAGGTGCCAAACCGCGCCGTCGATATGAACTCTTGGGCGCGATCAGCCTGTTATCCCTAGAGTACCTTTTATCCGTTGAGCGATAGCAATTCCACATTCAACTACCGGATCACTTAGGCCTACTTTCGTATCTGTTCGACTTGTTTGTCTCACAGTTAGTCCGGCTTATGCCTATGCACTCGAAACGTGGTTGCCAACCACGCTGAGCCGAACTTCGCGCTCCTCCGTTACATTTTGGGAGGATACCGCCCCAGTAAAACTGACCGGCTGCCATTGTCCTTCCGCCCGATTCAGGGCAGGATGTTAGATTTTCCAGTTGTAAAGGGTGGTGTCTCATTGATGACTCTGCAACCCCCTAAAGGGCCGCTTCAACGTCTCCCACTTACACTGAGCATCAAAACCGAAAAACCAGTGACAGCTTACAGTTAAGGTTCATAGGGTCTTTCCGTCCTTCTGCGGGTAGCCGGCATCTTCACCGGCACTACAACTTCACTGAGCTCCTGGTTGAGACAGCGATCAACTCGTTGCACGATTCGTGCAGGTCGGAACT
>JBDHQE010000217.1:0-6204 GCA_039806885.1 Verrucomicrobiales bacterium | reverse complement strand
TTCTCATCTTACGGCTTCGCTGCTGACAAGCCGAACATCGTTTTCTTCCTCGCAGACGATCTAGGATACGGCGAGCTGGGATGCTACGGACAGGAGAAGATCAAAACTCCCCGGATCGATTCCATCGCTGCGGAAGGAATGCGATTCACTCGCGCCTATTCCGGCAATGCAGTCTGCGCTCCCTCTCGGTGCGTATTGATGACCTCGAAGCATCCCGGCCATGCTACCATCCGGAGCAACAAGCGTATGGAACCAGAGGGGCAATATCCCATCGGTGCGGACGAAATCACCCTTGCCGAGCGACTGAAATCAGAGGGCTACGTCTGTGGAGCCTTCGGAAAATGGGGGCTCGGGAACGTCTGGTCCGAGGGGAATCCGACGAAACAAGGCTTTGATCGCTTCTTTGGATACAACTGTCAGACACTCGCACACAGCTATTATCCTGAATCTCTCTGGAGTAATAACGATCTCTTCCCTCTGAAGAACAATCCACCGATTCCCGGTCATGCGAATCTAGCGCCCGGTGCCGATCCGAACGATCCGGCCAGCTACAAGCAGTTCGTGGGGCAGGACTATTCAGCGGATCGTATCCAAGAAGCGGCGATGGCCTTCCTCCGTGAAAACGCGAAGAAGCCTTTCTTTTTCTTCTTTCCCACGACGCTCCCTCATGTGGCCTTACAGATTCCCGAGGAAGAAATGGCCCCCTATCGGGCACTGAAGTGGAACGATCCTCCCTTCGACGGCAGGCAGAAGGGCTACACCCCACAGTTCACTCCACGTGCTGCCTACGCTGCGATGATCACGAAGCTGGACAAGTATGTAGGTGAGGTCCTTGATTTTCTTCGGGAACAAGGTCTTGCCGAAAATACCATCGTAGTCTTCACTTCGGATAACGGACCGACGAATATCCCCGAGGTCGATCACGACTTTTTCCAGAGTTCCGCGACTTTCAAGGGTCTGAAGGGAGATCTGTTCGAGGGCGGGATCCGCGTTCCCCAAATTGTCCGCTGGCTCGGGAAAATTGCTCCTGACTCTACCACGGATCACGTAACGGGATTCGAGGACTGGGCGCCAACGCTGATGGAACTAATCGGTGGTAAGACTCCGACAGATATTGATGGGGTGAGCTTCGCCCCAACATTGCTCGGAAAGGAGCAAGCTCCACGCCCCTTCCTCTACCGTGAGATTCCCGGAAATGGAGGGCAGCAGGCGGTGTGGCTGAATCACCAGTGGAAGGGGATTCGCACCGATCTGAATCGAGCCAAATCAACCTCCAAAAATCTGACGACACAACTTTACGACATTGAAAAGGATCCAGGAGAGAGCACCAATGTCGCTGCGGAACATCCCGAAATCGTGAAGGAAATTGAAGCCATCATGAAGCGCGAGCATGTCTCATCCGAAGTATTTCCCATTTCCGCCCTCGATGGTGGGAAAAAGTGATCGGTTCATCATGAAAGAATATCGTCTCGAAGCCCCGTCTGACAAAAGTGCGCCTTCTCTTCTCGTTCAGCGCGACGCTCCGATGCCGATTCCCGCACGGAATGAGGTGCGCATTCGAGTCCGTGCCGCTTCGCTCAATTACCGCGACTTAATCATGCTGTCCGGAGGCTCGGCGAGCGGTGGACTCGAGAACGTGATTCCACTTTCAGACGGAGCCGGGGAGATCGATGCTGTGGGCGAAGGCGTGACAGACTGGACTGTAGGAGACAGAGTCGCGGGGACCTTCTTTCGGGACTGGATTGACGGACCCTTCGAGAATCGTTATCACAGCGCGGCTCGCGGTGGATCCTGTCACGGGATGCTCGCGGAAGCGGTGATCGCACCTGCCCACAGTCTTGTCAGTATCCCCATGGGTATGAGCTATAGCGAGGCAGCTACACTACCCTGCGCTGCGCTCACCGCTTGGCACGCGCTCATGGAGCGAACGGAGCCGACGGGGCCAGGTAGGACCGTGCTCTGCCTCGGCACGGGAGGCGTCTCGATCTTCGCTCTGCAGATTGCGAAAGCAGCGGGAGCGCATGTCATCATTACGAGCAGTTCTGATGAAAAACTGGAGCGTGCACGAGCGCTCGGAGCTGATACTCTGATCAACTATCACACCCATCCCGAGTGGGACCGTGAAGTCTGGCGCATCACGGAAAAGCGTGGAGCAGACATCGTCATCGAAGTCGGTGGTCCGGGCACACTACCCCGTTCGCTCGCTAGCGTCGCGGCTGGCGGGAGCATCGCGCTGATCGGAGTGCTCACCGGCTTCGGTCAACCGGAAGGGAGTCTTTTCCCCCTCGTTTCTAAAAACGCTGAAATGCACGGTATTTACGTGGGAAGCCGAGCCATGTTCGAGAGGATGAACCACTTCCTCACCGAGCACTCCATTCGGCCCGTAATTGACAGTCGATACAGCTTTGGCGATGCCGCCACCGCTTACGAGCGAATCAAGAGCGGGCGGCATTTGGGAAAAGTAGTGGTGGAGTCGCTGGAGTAAACGGAGACGCTCGCTTTGCCTGACGTGCCAGGCTTCGATCATCAGGCGAGATGCCTGAAGCGATATACACGACTCACCGATTCCCGCTCTCTCCCAAACTTTACTTTTCTGGAAGAAGCAGAGAATGGGCGTCTGGAGCAAGGATAGGGGGAAGACCGTCGAGCATCAGGTAGATGTCTTCGATCACTCCTTCGCTCGGTCGAGCCAGTTCTATCGTCCAAGCGACTGCTTTCGAAACATCATCGTTCTTCAGCAGGAATTGATGGCCAGGTGTCTCTATATTGTCCACATCGCCCGCGATGCGTCCGCTTGGGTCTCTGACGATGGCGTGAACGCGCTCGCTCCCACCGGCCCCAGATACACGGATCGAGAAGGCCTTCGTCCCGGCGGGCACGGGAATCGCAATCGCTCCTGAGGCTCCGATCAGGTGAAAGCCTCGCGTCAGAGAGATTGCATTCACAGGATTCGTCCCACTGCTGCAAGCGATCGCGTGCGAGCCACCGTTGATCCGGATGTGGTGCGTACCCGACTCTGTGCTCGTGTAACGATAGTCGGCAGGCTTGCCGACAATGGCTGATTCGAGAGTCTCACTCTTTCCGGAGGGGGACACGATCTCCACCACTATGGGTGGAATCTCAGTCGGCTTTCCGATCAGGCGCGAGGTGATCTGGAACTGGATCACATCGCCCGCCGTCGCGACAGACGTAGCGAAGACTGAGTGCCCGCGCAACCATCCAGGAAATGCCGCAAACGGTGGCGACGCATTCTTTTCCATCGGGACCAGCGTTACTCCCTCCAAGGAAATGCGCGGATAATCTCGCAGATCAGCACTCCACGGGAACCATTGATCAAGCAATTCCTGAGTGAGGTGCAGTGTCTCGGTCGTCTCACCGTGTTTCACATGGAGAGTCCCGGTCACGTCTGTGAGACGCATGCCGTTCAAATCATCATAGGAGAGCGGACGGCGCTCGAGTGGATCCTCCACCGTGCAGTCATGGAACTCGACTCCACCGACTGGATCGCCCTGAACCGAGCGCCCCAAGATCCCGAGAGGGGCAGCATCCTTCTGATCTGTCGCTAAATTGGAGAAGCGACAGTTGTCAAAGATGACTCGCGCCGCCGCGAGGGACTTTCTCTCGATCGTGATACCCGCCTTCGGAGAATCAGCGAACACGCAACGGCGGAACTCTATGTTCCCGCGAACCCCGTTGGGATTGCGCGGAACGATCCGCATCGCCGCACCATTTCCACGGATGACGCAATCCTCTAGGGTCACAGACATCGGTTCGCTAGTAGCATCGAGACGCCCCAGCGCGAAGAGGACTCCTGCATGAGAGTTCTTCTCGAAAACGCAGTGTTTTACCACGCAGTTCACGAGCTGTTCGGTCGGATCATTCGGTTCGAAGTCGATTCCAGCCATCGGAGCCGTGCCGTCTGTATCGTTAAAAACGCAATGCTCGATCAGTAGATCTTTCGCACTGATGACGCTGATTCCCTGCCGATGATGACGCAGGCTTTGTATGTTGCGTATCGTCATCCGTTCGCAGCTCTTTTCCTTATAGGAACCCACGTAGATTCCGTCTCCCCCGCTCTCCTCCAGCACCAGTCCAGAAACCTCGACGTCGCTGCATCCACGGAAAGTCAGACTATTTCGCCATTCACTCTTCGTATAGGGCGGATTCTGATAGTCGCTCTTCCACATGCGGAGGACGTTACCCTCGCCACGTATTACGATGTTGTGAGCGCCGAGCGCTGAAAATAGGCTGTCGCCCGCACGCTGGAACTCACCCCGCTTTGCTTGCACGACAGCACCCTTCTCAAAGATTAGTTCGAGATCACTGCGTAGCTTGATCGGTGTCACGATCCACGGCTTGCCAAGATCCCCGACGATGACTTTTTTCGCTCCCGAATTAATCGCTGCTTGAAGGGCCTGAGTCGCGTCCTGATCGTCAAATCCGAACGTATCGGCCCGAACTTCATCGGGAGGGGTAACTGACGGAGTATCTGCTGCAAAACAGGAAGCAGTAACGAACAGAGCAATAAGAAAGATGCGCATCGTCAAGAGGTATCGTGAATTCCCGGAATTCGCAATCGGTGATTCCTACCGATTTCCGGACGGAGACAGATACGAGGTGACGAGGTCCCGCATTCCCCGAATCGACGTTCTCCTGACTTGACGCCCCCGCTCACCGGAAGGAACCTTTCCGACCCCGGCTGGACGATTATTCGAAAGCGTCTCCGTGGGGAAAATCTCGATCCATCCACCGGAAACATCGACGCCAGTCCCGTTTCTTATGACGAACATCCCCGATACGATACGTGAATCATCTGCTGATGCCGGAGCGATCAGCAGGCGCACGCGACAGGAGCGCGGGAATTCACGCCGTCGCGGCAGCCTCTGGAATCGTCTTCATCGGAGCCTGTTCAAAGGCGAAGCACCGCGCACGGAGCAATCAATGCTGCCGATGCTAATCGAGGTATTCGCTGGATTTATCAAATTGGATGGCCTAGCCACTGAGGCAGAGATCGACTCCATCCTCGGCTTTCTACGCTATGATTTCCCGGAAGCGGTCTATGCGGAATTGAGACAGCTCTTCATCCGCTCCTTGCGCCGTCGCCAGGACTTGGAAGAGATCGCCGTCAAGCTCTCTAGCTCCCTCCCACAGGAGGACAAAGTGCTGTTGGGGGTTCAGCTCTACGTTTTAATCAGCCGCGCCGGCCTACCGAAGGAGAATTTGATTTCCTTCTACCAGTTCATGACCACGCTCGGCGTGGCGGCAGAGGCGATCAATATCGTCTATCAGCTCAATACGAACGAACTTTCCCAGATCGAAAGTGAAGGATTCAGAGCAGCCGGAGAGATCGATGCTGCGGATGGCCATCGACTGGAATCTCTGGTTTTTTCTACGAAGAAGACCGCTGATGTCGTCGTCGTGTTGAACGGGGATGAAGAAATCTCCACGGTAGCCTTTCGCTTCCGAAATCTCCTATTGATAAAGAATCTCGGACCCACGCCGATTCTGGCGAGCGGACGGCAGGTGAACACCGGCGAGTTTTGTCGTCTCTACGCCGGACAACAGATCATCCTCGCAGAAGAGGTCGTGACCTTCGATGATCTCTTCTTTTACTTCAATGCCAAGAAAAGCCTGTCTTCCGTTCAGCTCTACTTAGCAATCGACGGTGATGGAAATCATTTCATCGAAAAAACACGGACGAAATACAGCTACCTACGAATTTCCTTTGGCTTGAAAATCATAGTGGAGGTTCTCCAAAACTGTGATGCTGCGATTGGAAGCCGTGAACTGAAGAAAGGGGATCGCATCGAGGTGAGCTCTCGTGAGAAAATTGATTTTCGCGACCATAGCGAGATTACCTTTGACGACCTGCGGCGAAAAGCTCGAGACCTCGGCGGGCGCTACAGCATGTCGCCCAATCGTACAGTGTATCTCGTCTCGAATGACCCTGATGAACTCTCACCGGGAGACATCCTGCTTTCTCCTGGGGTCCCGGGACACGTCCTCCTGCGAATTCGCTGTGATACTGCCACGAAAACCGGCACGTTAGAGGTACTGGAGAGTGAGAGAATGATCATCGTGGAGGGCCAACCGGTGAAAGGCTCAGCGCCTCTGGTTGACGGCAGCGCGATCTCTCTGGGTGCCGACCGCTTTCTCCGCTGCCACTTTACGGAAGGTATTATCGAGGAGGAGCACAATGTCATC
>JBDHQE010000216.1:0-6294 GCA_039806885.1 Verrucomicrobiales bacterium | reverse complement strand
TCCCCCGCCTCCAATCCACTCCGCACCACTCTCTTTCCATCGACGATAGAACCGATCACCACAGGCCGATAGACGGTAAGATTCTCCGGAGTTACGCCCAGTACGTATTTATTGGCCTGATCCGTCAACACCGCTTCTGGGTCGATCAATAGAGCAGCATACTGCGAGGTTACTGGGATACGCACACGAGTGAACAGTCCTGGGGTAAGCCGTCGATCTGGGTTGGGCAGCTCACAGCGCACGATCATGCTCCCGGTCGAGGCCTCTAGGCGATTGTCAAAGGACTCGATATGCCCCTCATGTGGAAAATCCGTCTCATCCGCGAGTTGCACCTGCACCGGAACGCGCCCAGTCTGATCTGTATGAAGCTTCCCCTCCTGCGCTAACTTCTGGAGTCGCAGCAGATTGTTCTCGTCAATGTCCGCATATACATAGACTGGATCCATCGAGACGATGGTCGTCAGCAGGCTTGTCCCCGCTGTTACGTAATTTCCTTCGGTCAAAAACGCACGACTGATCCGCCCGGCAATAGGCGCTTTCACCTCCGTTCGTTCAAGTTCGATTTCCGCTCGCGCTAGCGCGGCTTTCGCCGCTTCAAAGGACGCCTGACTCTGTTTCCAGACACTTTCGCGATTTTCTGCCTGCTCATGCGCAATCGCCCGAGCCGCCAATAGAGCATCCACTCGGTCAAATTCCTGCTTAGCCAATTTCTCCGCTGCCTCCGCTCGCACCAGTTCAGCCTTCGCCGCCCGTACATCCGTCAGAAAGGTGCTTGGATCGATGGTAAAAAGAACCTCGCCCTTTTTCACCTCCACTCCTGCCTGAAAATGTACCTTAGTGATGTATCCAGACACGCGTGGCCGCAATTCCACCGACTCTACAGCATCCACTCGACCAGTGAAATCTTCCCATTCGACGATACTCTTCTTCTCCACAACGCCCAGCGTCACCTGAGCTGGAGGCATTGCACCATTGCCCTGAGGCGCGTCAGTCTGTTGTCCACAGGCGACGAATAAAATCAGTGGGAGAAAAGCGAAGGAAAAATACTTCATTCCGGAAAGGGGCGAGATCATCGTTCAGCAAGCCGCAGTCGCCAAGCTGGAATCATGAAAATGAGCGGAGGACGAATTCTCAGGGGAAAGCAGCAGAATAGCTCCGGCTTCCAAATCGTCGAGAGCACTGAGATCGTTCGTAATCCGAGCACGGAGCAGGAGGCCCTGTGCAAAAGCGAGAACCAGACGAGCAAGTTGGGCCGCGTCACCTCTCACGATCAGACCTTCCTCCTGGCCTTCGCGAATCGTCGTCTCGTAATAATGGAGGATATCGGCCAGAATTTCTTGGAGACGATCACACAGTACTGAATCAGTCGTCGCCACCTCGGACCCGAATGAATGAATGGGACAGCCCAGCACACGACCGTGGCGCTCCTGCATTGTGTGCTGTTGAATCCGCTGATCCCGAAAGCCCGCAAGAAGGCGCTCCAGAGGAGACATCTCCGAATTTATCAGAGCGTCCAGTTTCACTCGATATTCCGACCAGCCAAAATCAATCGCGGCCAGTGCGAGGGCGGACTTCGATTCGAAGAAATGATAAAAGCTACCCTTTTTTACCTCGGCACGCAGACAGATCTGATCGACGGAAGTGCTACCATAACTCTCCGTCCAGATCAGTTCCCTCATCGCCTCTAGGAGGCGTTCCCTCGCATTGCTCGTTCGACCCACACGAGGAAGTTCCATGAAAGAGACGTACGGTCAACTATTTTTTATACGATATCCCTGATGCTTCGATGAGACTTCGACAACTCACAGGGGTGGCGGTCGGATCGCCTGAAGGTCAAAGCATATCCTCCTCTCATCTCACCCGCGCAGTCTAGCTTAAATTGCCAATTTCGAATCTTGGATCGCAAGCCTAATTCTGCCTGAGATTCCGAAACACACACAGCCCGACCGATTCCACATTTCGCATGCGCCACGCCCTCATTTATCCTTCTAATCTTGAATTCCTTTCGATACCACTCGACCACTCGACCACTCGACCAAGAAAAGCCGGGCACCCCAGCACGCCACCATCAATGAAGGATCATACCCGCAATCGAATCAGTTGCTTCAGCGGGATTTGTCCTCCTCGCTGTATCTCCGCTTTTAGTAACTTTCGGAGAAGTCGTATCAAGCCACACACCGAGTCTATAGTTCTCCGCAGAATGATATCGATTCAAAAAGCCCCAGAAAGAGAAATTCGTTGAACTCTGCGAATCAACCAACCGAAAGTTATCTGGCCCTACGACTTCGCACAGCCAGTCTACATCCCAATGTTGAAATCTCCCGTATCATGGCTATCGTGACCCGATCCAGACGAACCTCATGTCGATTAAAAGCTCACCGATCAACGGTCATACATCCGAACGGACTCTCTGGGGGCAAAATCCATCCTTGATGCCCACATCAATGCCATTCGTTAGCCAAAAGACAACTTTCCGCTCCCTTTCTCGTTGGCATCCCCTTTTTCTCTCTTTGCTTTTCTTTCTGTTCCTAGGATTCCCTGTCCGAGCCGATGACGAAGTGACCTTTTATCGCGATATCGCTCCCATCGTTTACGAAAATTGTGTCAGTTGTCATCGTGCAGGGGAAGCGACACCATTTCCGCTCACCAATTTTCACGAAGTATCTCGTCGAGCACGGACGATCAACAAAGTTGTTCATGATCGCTATATGCCACCATGGCATGCCAATTCCGAAGTAACTGACTTCCTGAATGTACGTCGTCTCGACGACTCGCAGATCGACTTGATTGATCGCTGGATCGCTGGTGGGAAAATTGAAGGAAACGTAAAGGATGATCCACCTCTCCCCCCGTTCACAGATGGGTGGCAACTAGGCGAGCCTGACCTAATCTTAACCATGGGAGAGGCGTTTCCCGTCCCTGCAGAGGGACCAGATATCTACCGTAACTTTGTCCTCCCCTTGGCACTCGATGATCTCAAATGGGTGAAAGCGATCGAACTTCGGCCATCTGCTAGGAAAGTGGTGCATCATTCCCTCTTTTTCTTTGACACTACGGGGGCTGCACGGAAGCTGGACGGACAGGACGGGAAGCCAGGCTATAGCGGTATGGTCCTTGGCAAAGGAGGTGGCTTCTTGGGAAACTATGTGCCCGGAGCTACGCCGCGATTGCTGCCAGGGGACTTAGCTCGCCTCCTACCCAAAGGAGCAGATGTCATCCTATCCACTCATTTTCATCCCTCGGGAAAAGCCGAATTGGAAAAATCTCAAATAGGGATCTATTTCACCGATAAGGCCCCTCAACACAAACTGCGCGATCTGCAAGTGCCTCCAGCCTTTGGCGCAAAAGCCGGTATTGATATTCCTGCCGGGGAGAGCCATTACCTGGTCGAAGCCTCCTATACTCTGCCGGATGATGCTGATGCTCATTTCATCACTGGACATGCGCATTATCTTTGCAAGAACATGAGCATGGTAGCTACGCTGCCCTCAGGCGAGAGAAAGATCCTCCTCGAAATACCTGATTGGGATATCAACTGGCAAGACACCTACTACTTTTCGAAGCCTATTTTTCTACCGAGAGGAACGGTGCTCCACGCGAGAATTCACTATGACAACTCGGCAGAGAATCCTAAAAATCCGAATAATCCACCGATCCGTGTTAAGTGGGGACGCGAGTCTACGGATGAGATGGGTAGCGTGATCCTGTCTCTGACAAAAGCGAGTCGCCCTGAAACCAAAGAGGAAGGAAGCACTGCCACCATGACAACTGCCGCAGATATCCCCGCACTATTCTCAGAAGAACAGTCCTTGTCATCCCATCCCCGTATTGAGCAAATTATCAATTCTGTGTTACGCAATCCAAAATCCGTCTTTCAAGAACTCGATACCAACAAAGACGCCCGCCTCCAGGAAAGTGAAATCCCAGCTCCTCTGCGCTCTGCCTTACTATCGAAATTCGATAACGATGGGAATGGAGAACTTGATCAGCAAGAACTCCACACAATACGGGAATGGATGCTCTCGCAGAAAGGGAGAGGTAAGCGATGAGACATCACTGGCTACCTATTCTTTCTCTCGTTGGAGTATGCCTTTTTGTATGGGATGAGATTTCGTGTGTGGCCGGTGAGGTAAGCACGAGAGTGCACAAGGACACCCTAGATATTCATGAAGTGGCTTCAGTGGATTTATTCGTAGCCACTGATTGTCCGATTGCAAACTCCTATGCGCCAGAAATCGAGCGCATTTATCAACACTACCGTGATCGAGGCGTTTGTTTGCGACTGGTCTATCCGGATAGCGATCTGAGTGAGGAAGAAGTGCGAGCCCATCTTATCGATTATCAATTGACTCTACCATTCATCATCGACAGAGATCACAGTCTTGTGAGGCGAGCATCGGCTACTACTACTCCAGAAGTGGCCGTCTACAACGCTGCAGGAGAATTAGTCTATCTCGGTGCGATTGATGATCGCAATCCGCGATTGGGAGCAAAACGTCAAAAAGCAAACTCATCTTATCTGCGAGAAACTCTCGATGCACTGCTGGCGAGTCGCAAACCTTCCGTCACTAGGGTTCGCGCCGTCGGTTGCCTAATCGAACCCTAAATGCTGACAATAAGCTGATTTACTCCGTGGTGAAAGTTCAAAAACACCCAAAGCAAGCGAGACCTCCTTCGTCTAACGTGCGTCCTTTCAGTGTTCGGGATCATGCAACATTTCTTTTCAATCGTGCCCGCAGATCCGACTCTTCGGCATGCCATCCCATTCCTCGAGTTCAGTAAGAGGACGCCCGAGCCAACTCTCGTCACTGGGATATACTGGTTCCATAAGATATTCACCCGGGAGCTCAACTCCCCTTTGCCGCCACTGGTAGCACCTCTTCGGCAAGCGCTACCGGACCATCCTCATGGAGAGCGCAGCCACCAGCTCGTATGGAAGCTTCGTCTACCCAAAAATAATCTTTCCCTAATAATTTGTGCAAGGTGGCTGGAGCTTCCAACTCTAGGGCCTCCACCTCACATTGCATTTTCAAGCGAACGATTCGAGAGCTGGAAGCTCCCGCTGCTTTGTGTTTTCTGTGCCTTTTTTTGGTTCCTTTCACTAGCCCTGCAGATATATTGCACAGAAACACGACAGCAGGTTGATACAGGCAGCAACTCTTCTTCAAGAGACCGCCTTGCCTCACCTCTTGATCACACCAGCCTCGCCCTCTCGAACTCGCTCAACAAGGGGAGCAGTCAAAGCTCCAGCTTTGCTACGGCTCTGCTACAAGCTGTTTTTTTATCATTTGTCCCAAAGGGTTTGCGAATATAGAGGAGTCATCACGTCCGAATATCGAAAAACGCGACAAATGTGGAAGACCTAACAATAATACCGACGATTCTTCACGAGTCAGTACAGCAGAATGTATCATTATTGATCCCCATCCAGTAGGTATTCGTTCATTCGAACTTTCATCGAACGACATCCCACGAAAAAGCGAATACGTTTCATGGTATGGTAAATGGCCAATAGAAATAATGATCTTGGGACGAGTAAATGTCATAATGCCTCTCCAAAGGTCACGAGAAAAAATCAATGAATCTTCCCGTGCGTGCAACGAAGACCACGAAGATGATCGAAAGGGACAAAAATTTGCCGTCAATGTGTCATCCATCAGCTGATCCGCAGATAGCGAACATATAGGACTCATTTGTTCGAACAAGTAGCACACCTGTCTCTGTAATCTGTTCAATCTCCCGCAGTCCCAAGGTTCAGTTCTATAAGCATTTCCGGTCTCAACACTCGGAATTGAGTCTTCAAAAACACGGCCTCCAGGGTTGGTTCCAAGAAGCAACAAATCGACATCCTTTCTGTACGTGCGTCGTGGAGAATACAGAAAGCGCCATCCCAATGAATGCCCTATCGAAGCATAAGCATTTTCTATTCGGCGGCAACAGGCGGAAAAGGTCATTTTTACAGATCAGATTAAGAGTCAGTCAACCCTGCCAGCCGGAAGTGAGGGTGACAAGCCTATAAGAGATTCGAGCCGCGGCAAAACTTCGAAAAAACCTTCCGATTCTGTGCCTTTTGTGGTTCCTCCACCACTAGCCGAACACTACTGCATTCTGCACTCAGCATTCTGACTTTCCCTCACGCACTCGCACGCATAGCGGACAGGCTCTTTTGCCAGATGTGCTGATACACTTGGTTGGTCAGTTTCTCTTTGTCTTCATCACTAAAGGGCGGCGAGGGCAAGTTGAAATAAACCTTATTCCGAACGAAAATCTTCACCTTGGCTTTGGTTTGTTCCT
>JBDHQE010000215.1:0-6312 GCA_039806885.1 Verrucomicrobiales bacterium | reverse complement strand
GTCCTCATTCCGTTCGCTACTTCGAAGATGCGTGGTTTAAAAAAGGTAAGGCTCTGCGCTTGCTGGACGAGGTGGGCCAGATGAGAGAGCACTTTGAGAAATTTGTGGCCGAATATCCCGAAAGCGGTCGGCTGCCTGAAGCGATCTACTGGATCGGTTGGGCTTGGCAGCAGGAGGGTGAGATTGAGCGAGCGCGAGACATCTACTGGGATACCATCGAAAAGATGGGCGATGACCCCACGCGACGCAGCATGACCGATCTACTGGCCGGGCTCCCGCGTGTATATGCGCCGGGCGGAGCCGAGGGCAAAAGCGAACTCGTGACGAAGCTGCGTCTCCTGCGCAGTCGGGCAGGGGTGTCTGACCGCAAGACACTCGCTCTGCGCGCGGGATGGGCACTCTCACTGGCGGTGTCTCCCGAGCGTGCGAGAACGGAATTACTCGATATTACGAAGTGGCTCGATCCGAAACGTCACGAGCCAGCGATCTCTGTGGCTGTCGCGGAAGCTCAGCTCGCCTCCGGGAATCGTCTGGTAGCGAAAAATTTGCTCATCGAAATCCGTCGCTGGCATCCGCGTGCTGTCGAGCGCGACCGCATCTACGGCGCTCTGGGTGAGATAGTAGCTGAGGAAGGCGATACCGAGCGGGCGCTGGGGTATTATCGCCGATTCGAGCGAGAAACGACAGCTTCGACGCGCCTCGGAGTCGCTCGCTTGCGAATGAGCGAGCTACTGGAATCACTCGGTCGAGTGGAGGAGGCGCGGGAAACTCTCGAAAAAGCGCTCGCAGATTCCGCGACGACCGCAACGGTCAAGGCAGATGCCCTGCTTCATCTCGGGCGATCCTATGCGAAACAGGGAAAACAGGAGAAGGCGAGCTTTTATTACGAGCGGATCTACGTAGCATACGGTGGATTGGGTGAAATCAATGCGAAGGCCTACTGGGAAAGGGGGCAAGCTCTAGAGAAACTTCATCGTCTGCCTGAAGCCGTCGAAACCTACGGGGAATTCGTTGCTCGTACGGAATTAAATGAGTTTCCTCAGTATGAAGAGGCTCAAAGGCGAATCGATATTCTGAAACGTGAACTGCCCCAAGAATCTCCGGCAGAGTCTCCCGGAAAGGAGGGGTCGGGATGAGTTGGGCGAGCATTTGTCTCCGAATCGCCCTGTTGGTGCCGATTTTTACAGGATCCTCGCTCGCCGCACAAGATATTATCTGGCTGAAGAACGGTGAATCTGTTTCCTGTCGAATCCAAGCACTCACCGACCAGATCGCTGAAGTAATGATGGAATCCAAAAGCCCGCAAGTAGCAGCGGGACGCCAGACGATCTCCGTCGCCCAAATCGAGCGGGTCGATTTCGGTTTCGTTGAAGGCGAGAAAGAGGCCTTTGCTCGTCGAGGTGAGATGCCTGCCGCCACACTCAAAACTTGGTGGGATTACCATTTCGCCCATTTGCATCGCCCCCGCTCTCGCACTGCTGCTTGGGGGATCGCTTACGCCTCGGCTCTGCTCCAAGAAAAAACAGCGAATGGTCTCGGAATTGCCCTAACGATGCTGGACCGCATCATCGCGCGTGCTTGGTCGCCCGAGGACGTGTCTGCGGCGAAGCGGGTGCGAATTCAGACCCTAGTCGTTCGAGGAGAGTTGGAGACAGCGATTCAGGAGGCTCGGGACTACGCGACAAGCACTGGCGATTCTGGTCCGATGATAGCAGTCAGTTATCAACAGGCATTAGCTGACTTCGCTGCCTTGAAAAAATTGGAGGAAGAAAATCCGCGATGGCCAGATGATGACGATGTCCGTCCACAGCGGGAACTCCTCTGGCAAAGAGCGCTAGACTTCTTTCTACAAGCTCATCTGTTTCATCCGGACCACCAGACCGAGGCTGCGCGTGGACTATTTTCTGCAGCGGAGCTCTACCTTCATATCGGCGAGGTCGAAGAGGCCCGCGCTCGATGGACTGACCTGATCACTCTCTATCCTGACGCACCACAAGCGATTTCCTCGCGAGAGCGCATCGCCACCCTTGCGTCGCCCGATGCCCCCTCATCCGACCGCCCTCTTTCACCCAATCCATGATCATCCGTAACGCACTCATCACCTTTGTCCTCTGGTTCATCATTGTCGCACCTCCTGTGATGGCGCAAACGGAAGCACCTCAGCCAGTCGCCTCCGAGAACGTCTCGGCACTCGATCTCTATAAGCAAGGTGGCGGATTCATGCACGTCCTGCTGCTTTGCTCGATCGGAACGATCACGGCTGTGGCCTACTGTTTCGTTCAGATCTCCCAGAAGAAAATGGCACCGCTTGACCTCGTGAATCGTACGAACTCGTGGATGGCAGTCCGTGATGTCGGCTCGGCCTACAGTGCATGTCAGGCTCACCCCAGCAGCTATGCACGGGTGATGTCATCCGCTTTGTTGAAGGTCAATTTTGATCGCGATCTCGCCAACAAAGCCAGTATGATGGACGCCGCCGCAGAAGCTCTGGACGAAGAAGAACATCGCCAGATGGTCTGGGTAAATTACCTCAATATCTTCGCCACCCTCGCCCCCATGATCGGCCTGCTCGGCACTGTATGGGGCATGATCGAAGCCTTTGATGCACTGGCTTCACAGAGTGGCGACGCCAAAGGACTCGCCTCCGGAATTAAGGTCGCCATGATCACCACTGCAGGAGGTCTGATCGTCGGGATTCCAGCGATGTTCTTTTACTTCTTCTTCCGTGATCGCATGCAGGGAGTGATGGTCACGGTGCAAAAGCACGTCAGTTTCGCCATCGACATCCTCTCTGGAGAAATACGTCTTCAGGGGAGCACAATGCCAGATTCGAGTAGTAATGAACCCTCTTCAATGCCCGATTGAACCCTCTTGGATTCCTTGATTAATGGTCCGTCGACGTCCCAGATCGCAGGATGAGGTCAGCTTCCAGCTCACCCCCATGATCGATATGACATTTCTCCTGCTGATTTTCTTCATGGTCACCCAGAAGATCACGGAGCAGGAACTAAGCGTGCCCATTCGGCTCCCCACCGCTCTATCAGCGGCGACTCCGGGTAAAATCGACCGCGATATCGTTCATCTCGATGGTGAGGGGCGCTATTACATCGGCGATCAGTCCCTCAGTGAAGACGAGCTGCGCAGCCACTTACGCGCCCGATTTCGCGACTTTCCCCCACTCCAGATCTATCTTCGAGCCGACCGTAACACGCCCGCGAAGAAAATTCGTGAATTCGTAGAAATGGCTTCAGACGCCGGAGCCATCGACCTGATCTTCGGCGTGCAGGAAGACTGAATTTCACACCATCATTTAACCACTCCAGAACTTCATGCGACGCCGCAAAACTCGCCAACATCAGGCCGTAGAGATGCAGATGACACCCATGATCGACATGGTTTTTCTGCTACTGGTCTTCTTCATGGTGTCGGCCAAACCGGTTCAACCAGAACGCGATATCCCCATGGGGCTGCCGGGACAGGTAGCTCAGGAGGAAGCGATCAATATGCCTGACGAGACGCGCATCGTGATCGAAGCCAATGGACAGGTGGTCCTGAACGAGCGTCGGATCGATCAGCCGAGCGGCTCAGCCTTGCCTGAACTCCGCGCTCTGCTGATCCGCTATCGCCAGTCGGCGGAAAACGCTCGCACAGAAGCCTTGGTCACACTCGCTCCGCACGACGAAGTGCCGCACCAGCGACTGGTCGATGTGCTCAACGCCTGCGCCGAGGCTGGGATCGGCTCTGTTTCCCTCGCTGCTACCTCCGATGAGTGATTCTGAATCGACAGTTCAGCCAGCTCCGCCCGATGGCCCCGCTCCGGCACGGTCTCGTCGTCTTCGATCAAATCGAGACGGAGAAAGCCGGAGCCGTAGTGAGCGCCGCGCACTGATCAGTTCGATCCTCGTCGCGAGCCTAGTCATTCACTTGGTCGGGCTGATTGCTCTCGGAATTTGGACCGTGGCGAAACGCTTTCAGCGCCCAGAGGCTCGGTTCGAAGTCAAAAAGACGGTCACCATTCCGCCGCAGAAGCCAGAACATCGCATGAACGTCGCACGACACGAGGCGATGGCGGCTCGACCAGCTCTCCGCGATACCTTGGCCAGTATTCGTCCGACTCCCTTCGCACTCCCGAATTTACCTCTGGTAGCGATGGATCAGGTACTGACTCCCGATCCTTCTGCATTGGTCGCAGATCAGGTCGCTTCTCTGGTAGGATCCGCTGGTTTGGGACGAGATTTTGGCAGTGGATTGGGGGGCGGAGGAAAGGGGGGTGGAGCGAGCTTTTTCGGAATTCAGGCGGATGGTCAGCGTATCCTGCTGCTCTTCGACGTATCTGCGAGTGTGGTTAATAAAGCGAAAGCCTCTGGAATTCCCCTCGAACGAATTCAGACGGAGACTCTCGCGCTAATTGATGGACTGCCCATCGCTGCACAGTTTTCTCTGATTCAATTCACAGGGAATTATCTACCATTTTCCGAAGAACTGGTCGCCGCGACTCCCGGGAATAAAGTGATCGCCAAAGAGTGGATTCAGGCTCAGTGGGTGACATCTGGAACGATGGCGGCTTCGAAAAAAGGCGTGATTTCAAATCGACTGGGACTCGTCGGGGTTCTCGAGCGGGCGGCACGAATGCGTCCGGAGATCGTGTTCCTGTTGTCAGATGCCAGCTTTCAGTGGCGTCCAGGGGAGGACGGAGGGTTTTCGAATATTCCTTATCCCGATCTGAAAAAGGCAGTGGATCGACTAGAAGAGGAAAATCGAAGGAAGATTCCCCTGAATTTTCTGGCCTTCACGCCGCGAGCTGACGATGCTGACGAATGGAAGCGCATTATTCGCCGGACGGGAGGGGAATTCCGCATTTTGAAAACGGAATAGAAAATCTAAATCATCTAAATTTTGAGAATAAATAATTTATTCTGTAAAATTTTGAGATTTGCATTCGTCTTATATTCAATTACAGGCTATTTTCTTCCTTGAGAAGTTTAAAAGTTTTTACAAATTTCCAATTCTTCTTATTCTTTCCTTATATCGTCCGAGAATCGCTTTCTGCAATGAACGACAAGCACCTCATCTCCCTTTCTGCTTTGATTAGCTTTGCGGCCTTATTGGTTGGCTGCAAGACCAAGGGAACCGATCAGCCCGTGCCCCCAGCACCAATTCCCCCGGCCCAATATGGTGATCCCAATGCAGCGGTACCCGGAGCGTCTGGCGCACCCGGCGCACCAGACGCATCGGGTGGACGCTTTGGATACAACAATACGGCCCCCACAGCTCCCGGAGCGACCCCATCGGCACCGGCCCCAGGACTGCGCGACGTGCGTGATATTGCTCCGACGACCCCCACGGCTCCGACGACTCCCACTTCACCGAAGCCCCCAGTCGAGAACAAACCGACGCCTCCTGCAGCATCGATTCCATCCTCGTCGGATATGCCTTATGCAAATCCTGTTGCAGGGAATCCCTTGGCTGTCACTCTCCCAGGAGCGAACTCTTCGCTTGGGCCGATCTCGATTGAAAAATACGATTCTGCGGGCAAACCGACTGGCGAGCCGCTGAAACGAGGTACGCAGGTACAGATTCCCGATCCGAATAATCCCGGGAAGAAAATCTACTTCAAGGTACCCTGAGCACTGACAGAGAAGCTCCCTTCAGGCGTGTCGCAGTCCTCGGTCCCGGCCTGATCGGTGGGTCCTTGTTGCTGGCATTGCGCCGCTTTGCTCCCACAATCGAACGTGTGGCGTGGACACGTCGTTCGGAGAGCGTCGCTGCCTTGCGATCCCGTCCCGAGCTAGTCGATCTCGCGACGGACGATCTCGCACATGCGATTCACGGGGCTGACTGCATCGTGCTGGGTATGCCCATCGGATCCATGCGCTCTATCGTGGAGAGGTTTGGCGATCTTCCCCAGACGGCAGTCGGAGAGCCTGTCGTAGTCACGGATGTTGGCAGCGTGAAAGGCCCCGTCGTTCGTGACCTCGCGCCTCTGGTCGCGGATAAGGGAGGCGTTTTTCTGGGTTCCCACCCCATGGCTGGCTCAGAGAAGAAGGGAATCGAATACGCCGATGCTACACTTTTTCAGAAAGCCGCCGTCATACTCACTCCGAAAAATTCGGCGGATGAGGAGCGGCCTGAGTTCGCCCGACTACGTGACCTTTGGCAGGGACTCGGAGCTGCGGTTTCTGTACTATCTCCTGATCGTCATGATACTCTGGTCGGTGGAATCAGTCACCTGCCGCATCTGGTGGCAGCTGCTCTCGTCCGCAGTGTTCTCGGATCTCATCCCGATTCCGCTGTGCTGGCTGGAGGAGGATT
>JBDHQE010000214.1:0-6313 GCA_039806885.1 Verrucomicrobiales bacterium | reverse complement strand
CAGATAGCCGTGACCTCGCTCCATTGGCACGTAAGTAATGTCCGTGCACCACACCTGACCGGGCTGACTGATGGCCCGGAGGAGCAGATCAGGCGGGATAGAGGATGCTTTTTACGACTCGACCGCTGTGCATAGACTCGAAAGCATCTCGCCACTGATCGAGCGGCCAGACGCCACCGATGATGGGGCGGACGTCGAGATGGCCACTCGCCAGCAGGGCGATGACTCGCTCCCAGACCGGCCAATTATGACTAAAACTGCCCTGCAGAGTGATATTTTTTTGCACAAGAGGATCGAGACTGAAGCCGAGAGGCTGCGGCCCCCACCCGACTTTGCTGACCCAGCCCCCTGGCCGAACGAGATCAAGCGCTATCCTGAGCGTCGCGCTGGCTCCAGCGGCATCGATCACACCATCGCAGCCCAGCCCATCGCGCTCCAAGGCCCATGGTCGGGCATCACCGACGATGGTCTCACAACCGTATCGTCCAGCGATGACGAGTCGTGCGGCGTCCTGGTCGAGTCCGACGAGGGCGACCTCAGCTCCGCAGAGTTGGGCCATGGCGGCGCATAGAATTCCAATGGTACCCGGACCCAGAACAAGAATGCGGTCACCGGGTTCGATGCGGGCGTTTTTAACGGTAGCATTGTAAGCGACGCAACTCGGTTCAGTCAGGCAGGCCTGCTCGAAGGGCAAGTGATCAGGGATATGATGGAGCAGACGGGCGGGAACGCGAACGTGCTTCGTCATGGCACCATCGACTCCGTAGCCGAAGCCTTTACGAGTAGGATCGAGATTGTATAAACCTCGTCGCGTCATGGGGTTATCTGCCGAGATAACGGCGGCTGTCTCGGATACAACTCGGTCGCCTTCGCTCCAGCCCTGAACCTCGGAACCCAATTCGACAATGTGCCCACCGAATTCGTGTCCGAGGATGACGGGGTAATTGACCGGCCACGAATGATCGGCGGTCCACTGATGCAGGTCGCTTCCACAAACCCCCACGCTGGCAACTTCAATCAGGACATCGGACGCTCCGATCTGCGGTCTCTCTACTTCACGGATTTCTACGGAATCCCTCTCGGGAGCGTAATTGACGACAGCGGCAGATTTCATGACACAGGAGAAAGGATAGTCTGAGAGTGGATGGCTTCACAAATCTGACGCAAAGAGTTCTCGAGATCTCCATCCGCAGTGCGGAAGGAGTCAGCATCAATGGTCAGAGGAGCGCCGAGGACGACGATTTTCGCCCCATACTGTGGGCAGGAGACGGCTTGCTCAAGCGACAACCCGCCCACTGCCTGCACAGGAATCCGCACGGATTGGACGATCTGTTTCAGGGAATCGAGTGGGTTGGGAGGTCGCTCGCCGCGCTGGGCGATGCCTCTGCGTTCATCATAGCCGACATGATGGACGATAAAATCGCAGCCGAGATCCTCCAGCATCTTTGCCCCCTCGACAGGATCGGAGCAGGCTAGGTTATCACCCATCACTGCACAGCCAAAGTCAGCTCCCGCCCGAACGACGCAGCGAATGGTCTCCGGATGAGCTCGAGCCATGACGACGACGTGGGTCGCGCCAGCATTAGCCATCATTTCTGCTTCGAGATACCCACCATCCATCGTTTTGAGGTCGGCGACGATAGGCACTTGAGGAAACGCCTCTCTCAGGGCTCTGACTCCGTGTAGCCCCTCGGCGAGGATGAAGGGTGTCCCCGCCTCCAGCCAGTCCACACCCGCTCGCAGAGCGAGGGCGGCGGTTTCGAGTGCCTCATCGATCTCGATCAGATCCAGGGAAATCTGAATCAGTGGCCTCATTGCTCTGCAATTTCGACAGAGTCCGTCACCGATGGATCTGTATCGCTCGAAATTTCTTCGATTTCGCTCGTGCTTTTGAGTCGATCTAGCAGGGCTTCGATCACGTCGGCGCGAGTCTCGGTGAAATACTGAGCCTCGAGATCTTCGATTTTCTCTCTCGGGATCGGTTCGCGTTCTTTCTTTCTCGTAACCATGAATAGGTGGAAGCCATGGTGCGAGGCAACGACGGGGCTGATCTCGCCGACCTGCAGGGAGAACAAGATGGATTCGATCTCAGGAGAAGTCTCGCCGGGTTTCATCCATCCGAGTTCGATGGAACGTCCCTGATCAGCTCCTTGCTCGGCGGCCAATGCCTCAAAGTCACCTCCTGCGAGCAATTGGTGCCGAATTCCTCGCATTAGATCATACGTCTCGCGTGCAACGGAGTGACTGCGAGGCTCGATCAGGATTTGACTGACGCAAATTTCTTCTTCTGCGAGAAAGCGCTCGATGTGAGCCTGATAATACTCCTCTAATGCTTCGTCTGAAGCCTTCTCAGGTAGCTGCACTTCCGCATCCAAAAGACGATCAATGGAAAGCCTATCCCTCAGCCGAGCGATGATCACAGGCTGATCCGCCTCTTCATAGCCGGTTTTTTGGAGAAAGTCCTCCAGCCCCCCGAAATCTTCCACCATTTGCGAGTACGCCTGCTCGACCTCATGATCCTCAAGTGGGCCAAATCGGCGAATTGATTCCTGCTCCAACAGTGTGCGATGGATCACATTTTCACGGGCGATCTTCCGAATCTCAAGGTCCCGATCACAGCACACGGTTTCGCCGAGTCGCAGAAAATGCTGTTTTACGGATTCGAATTCTTCCTCGAAGGCTTCGTCCTCTACGAGTACGCCGTTGATTTTGTATGCCATATTGCGCGAAGGTGGCGCAGAAGAGCAACTTTCGCAATGAACGTAGTTCGGAAAAATGCGTACCCCAGTTTACCACGCACTGAATCACTACTTAGCAGCCACCAAATCAGCAAAGCGAGGCACGACCACGATACTCTGAGTGTCCAATCCTCGCAGCAGACGAATCTTTGTCTCTTCCCCTACGGGCAGCGTGTGAATCACTTCGATGAGATCATGGAAAGAATCGACATCGCGCTGATTAATCGCCAAGATAATGTCACCGGGCCTCATCCCTGCTGCCTCTGCGGGAGAACCTTTGCGCACCTCCAGAACTTCCGGAATCGAAGAATCCTCGTGCACCATGAATCCCATCCAAGCGGTACCAGATCGACCATATCGCTTCACGTCCTCCACGATTTTATGCACCCGTACGGCGGGAATAGCGTAAAACTCCCGCTCCGGATGAACTTCGGTCTCGGTAAGAATCGCGATCAGAAATCCCTCTCGATTGATCAGCGGAGTTCCAGGACGACATCTGTCAGACGGAGTGGCCATCCTCAATCGAAATAAAGGCAATGCGAAGTGCTGTCCCTGATATGACCAGTCTTTCCCTACGATCGTGCAGTGGCAATTCGAAACAGAAAGACAATTCACCGTCGCTCCCGCTTTCGGACAAGGCGCAATCGTAAGAGGGACCATATCATCAAACCCTAGCAGGGGAGCAGTCGCTTCGAGCAAACAGAGCCTCTCTTCCGTATCGAAGTGGAGAATGCGAGCCTCTATTCGGCCCTGTGGTCCCTGAAGAAAGATATGTTGAGAGTGATTTCCCGGAGCTATCTCATAGGTCGCTGGAACAATCGACGCAAACCACGAGGACTTCTCGACGCACACCGCCGGACTCTCCATGTTCTCTCCCCAACGCACCACGATACCAGCACCTGGTATCGCTGATGCTTCAATCACCTGCCCGAGCAGAAGAGTCGAGATTCCAAAGACAAGTGCCGCTCTCATCCTCTGTCACAGTTCACGTAATCCCAGTCGAATCCCTGTCGGAAGAATCTTCGTACCATTTGAGGCTTGATTCGAGGCTTGATTTGAGGCTTGGCTGGAAGTCGGATTCGATGGCTGTCCCGGAATTCCAGGGATACGAGAAGAAATCTGAGGAAGCTGTAGCTCGAAATCTTGTGCTCGGTCAGCCGAGTTCTCAGGATCCTGTGAGCTCTGCTGCGTCTGATCCATTGCAATCTCCGGAGTTCTCACGGAGTGAGAACTTGAAACGAAAAACCAACCCGCTGTCAAGGTGATGACAGACATCACAGCCACCGGAATTGTGCACTTGGCCAACGTACACTGTGAAAACCAAACCGTCACTCGCTCCAGCAGCAACTGCCTCGCGGAAATGTTACAAATGCCCATTCTCTGACGCTCTCGGAATTCCGCCTTGAATCTGTCAAAATACTCCTTATCCGGACTCTCATATCTCTTGAGTCGCACAAGTCGTTCGATGTCATCAGAGCTATCCATCTTCACAATTAAGAAATTTCCGAATCAATGATCGGAATATAAGAACATAGAATCTAAATTAAAGAAACCAGAAAACTAATCTTATCTACCTGTTACGAGATCACGGCGTCCGGAGATCCCCGAGCCATGCCTGCAACTGTTGGTGGGCGTAGAAGAGTCTTGATCGAACCGTGCCTTCCGAGACTTTTAAAATTTTAGCAATCTCGGCATGTGGCATGGCTTGGATGTCGAACATCGTGACCACCGCTCGATGGTTATCAGACAGCTTCTGCATTGCTTCGTTCAATCTAAGTTGAAGTTCCGATAGACCGGCTTCTCGCACTGGGTCGCTTTTGGCTGTGATTTCGATAAAATCGCGATCATGCTCGATGGCGAGATCAATATCGTCTAGACTCATCGTGCGCCGCCGATTTCTCTTTTTCAGGAAATTGAGCGTCATATTAGTCGCGATGGAGTAAATCCACGTGTAGAAGCTCGATTTCCCGCGAAATCGTCTGAGTGATCGATAGGCCTTGGCGAAGACCTCTTGGAGAACGTCGTTGGTATCCTCGCGATTCGATGTCATGTGATAAACGAGTCCGTAGAGACGCGGCGTATACTTCTCCACGAGTTCGTCAAAGGCATGCGTGTCTCCTTCCAGAGATCGCTTCACCAGATGGGCATCCGGATCGGGTTTGCGCAATGACCCTGCGCTCTCCTCTTCCGCCGCCTGAAGCAGATCAGATTCGACAGAATCTTTCGGGCATAGGGACGACTGCGGGAGTCCCGCTCCACTGTCAGGACCACGCATTACTGTGAGGGCGAGATGCTCTTCTTCCATGTTTCAAGTGCGGAGTCTGGATTTACAGACACATCACTTCGACCGTTTTCGGTGATCGTCTTCCCATCTGGACTGAGAATGATCAAAGACGGAATCCCACTGACTTGAAATCGCTTCGACAGCTTCTCTACCTCTCGGGATCTCGCTCCTGATACCGTGAGCCACTTCATCTGTTCTCCTTTGATGTACTCCTTTTTCTCCCGATCCGAGTTATCCAAGCTCACAAAAACAATCTCAAAGCCCTGTTCTGCGTATTTATCGCGGAACTCGACCAACTTCGG
Source organism: Verrucomicrobiales bacterium (assembly GCA_039806885.1). GTDB lineage: Bacteria > Verrucomicrobiota > Verrucomicrobiia > Verrucomicrobiales > DEV007 > Arctic95D-9. Next base: position 989 of record JBDHQE010000214.1, on the reverse strand, counting down.
AGTGAAGGCGCGACATGGTGGACACCAGTGCGCAGAAAAGTAAAGCCCCACGATCTTTCCCTCGAGCAAATTTGCATCCACTCTCTTTCCGGAGGCATCTTCCAGAGACTTTGGCAAAATGGAGAGTAATCCATTTCTTTCGTCAGCTCGGAGCCCCTGCGTAGTGACTACAGTTAAAATCGCTACCGTAGCGCAAAAGAGAGAACTAACACTCATGAGGGTCGTTCTGATGAGGGGCTTTCTGGCGGTTTTCATAACAAGGCGGATTTGCATATCGAGAGAATGCACGTCGAGAGGATTCTTTGGACTTTGACGAAGCAATGCTTTCCAACTTTCATCTAAAACGCAAAATGAATCTTTTTCCTTAGAAAAAATCTTCTCGAAATGTTTGATCCGAATCGCTTGCACCGCGGGATAAAAAGGCTCTAATCTGCAAGATGACTCGTCGCCAGCCCTCTCTTGTTCACTCGACATCTGCCGATCTTCGTACAAACCGACGCTTCTTTCTCCTCAGTGGAGGCGCTTTGCTCGGATCTGCCGCTTTCGGTTCCGACTCTAAGTCCTCTGCTGCTGCGATCTCTGCCAAGAAGTCGGACTCATTCCGCTACTGTCTGAACATGTCCACAATCCGAGGACAGAACCTGAGCATCACCGAAGAGATCGATGTGGCGGGGAAGGCCGGATATGATGCGATCGAACCCTGGATGAACAAGCTCAACGAGTTCGTCGCCTCCGGTGGAAAAATCGAGGAGCTGCGGAAGCGAATCATGGACTGGGGAATGACCGTGGAAAACGTGATCGGATTTCCTAAATGGCTAGTGGATGATCCGGAAGAGCGAGCCAAAGGCCTGGAAGAAGTGAAACACGACATGGACATCACGGCCCGCCTTGGCGGACTGCGAATCGCCGCCCCACCCGCCGGAATTCCGAAAGGGCAGGCTGTCTCTCGGGAGCAAGCCGCAGCACGCTATCGAGCGGTGCTGGAAATC
>JBDHQE010000213.1:0-6320 GCA_039806885.1 Verrucomicrobiales bacterium | reverse complement strand
CCCTGTCCTTCCGCTTGGTGGCAGGCCAAACAGACACGAGCATAAATGGACTTGCCGAAGGCAATTCTCTCATCCTTGTTCTTCGCGACAGGAGCAGATGGAGCAGCTTCCTGAGGCATCTTCTGAATGTCGCTGCCTTCCGGCTGATACACTAGATCGCTCAACTTACCCGAGTAGATGACCTTGTCTTCTTCCCCCGAGACTTTTAGCATGCCGAGAGCCCCCTTGTTGAAAGCTCTCAGCAGAGCGTGATCCACGAGGATGTAGGTACCTGGCACATCTAGGCGAAATTCTGCGATCGCCGCAGCTCCTGGTGGAATCATGGTCGTTTGCACATTATGCGTTACGGCACTCCCACCTTCTGCGTGGAGATTGTCAAAGATTTCACCGATCACATGGAAGGCACTAGACAGGTTCGGACCACCGTTGCCCACGAACAGGCGAACACGCTCTCCCACTTTTGCCGTCAGAGCATTATCTCCGGCAATCGCCCCGACTGATCCGTTGAAGACTACGTAATCAGGATGCTCATTCAGAGCTTTCTCCATGTCAAAGGGCTGGAGGCCTGGCATCCCATATTTCCCCTTGGTGTAGAAGTCGCCCTGACAGACGTAATACTCACGATCCACCGGAGGCAGTCCTGCCTTTGGCTCGACGTAGATCAGTCCATACATCCCGTTAGCCACGTGCATTCCGACCGGTGCAGTAGCGCAGTGGTAAATGAACAAACCAGGGTTCAGCGCCTTGAAGCTGAAAACTGATTCATGTCCAGGAGCGGTCATGGATGAGGCAGCGCCGCCCCCAGGTCCTGTCACGGCATGAAGATCGATATTGTGCGGCATCTTGCTCGTCGGATGATTCGCCAGAGTGAACTCCACTTCGTCGTTCTGTCGAACGCGGATAAACTTTCCAGGAACATGACCACCGAAGGTCCAGTAAGTATAGCTGGTACCATTCACCATCGGCTTTTCGACTTCGATCACCTCTAGGCGCACCTTGACCCGAGTCGGATGCTTACGAGTAATTGCCGGTGGAACGTGGGGCGGATCAGTGAGAACTGCGATTTCCTCTCCCTGCAGTGGCTCATCTTCCTCGACGGCAGCATCACTGCGAAACGGAACACCTGGCGGCTGATGTGACTGAAGCTTCGCTACTTTCGCAGCGACCTCTTCGGCGAGTTCGTCCAAGGACTGGGTTCCAGAAGCCGAGTGGCGCTCGCATGATGCGAAAAACGCACTAGTTCCCAGAAGTGCGAGTAGTGCGGTAATACGGATTTTTCGATTCCGATGGAGTTTCATGTTGGATTGAGTTGGATTCTGCAATGCAGTCATTTCTGCTTGTCCACTCCAAAAAAGCAGGAGCGGCTCAGAAAGTATTACGCTCAATTTCCAATTAGGGAAACTTCTAAATTGAAATATTTTTTAATTTCAATAAGTATGTCTTATTGAAATTGTTTTCGACATAAGCGGAGCAAATGTGCATGGACATCTTCGGGCGAGAGGGCGCTTCCGTTCGATTCCTCAGGAAATCGGCCGATTAGGATCGGATGATCATCCTGACTCGCAGGAATACAGCCGTGAGAGCCTTTCACCAGAGTCGCGTCGAGCGGAATCACATCCATTTTCATCCGAAATCCCAACATCTTTTTCAGCAGTCGCCGCCCGACCGCAAGTCTTGGAAAACGGATCTTCGGATCGAGAAAAAGCTCAACAGGATCATAGCCGGGCTTGCGATGAATATCGACACAACGGGCAAAGTCAGGAGCACGACGATCTCTTTTCCACCAGTAATAAGTGAACCAGCTATGCTCATCCGAGATGGCAACCAGATCGCCTGAGCGCTCATGTGCAATGCCCAGCTCCGCCTGAGACTCGCGATCATGAACGGAGGCAACGCCAGGGATCGCACGGACAGTCTCAGCGACTTCCCTCAATAGCGCAGGATCGTTCACGTAAATATGGGCGATCTGATGATCAGGGATCGCGAAAGCACGGCAATTCCCGAGATCGATCATCTCAGTTTTCAGTTCGTCCCGCCATACGATCCATCCCTTCTCTCGAAAGATGCGATTGATATGAATCGGACGATTCACCTGCGTGATGCCGTATTCACTGAGGATGACGACCTCCACTCCGCGCGATTCGAGGTGTGTCACCAAGTCCTCGACCACCTGATCAATCTCGAGCAGATCCAATTCGATACGAGGGTCTTCCGGTCCCAAGCGCTGGAGATTATAGTCCAAATGCGGCAGATAAACCAGATTGAGATCGGGAGAGAAGCGATCTTCAAACCACCGTGCCGCACGTGCGATCCAACGGCTCGATTCGATTCCTGCACTAGGTCCCCAAAAGGCGGGAAAGGGAAAGCACCCAAGCTTCTTTCGCATCTTATCACGCAGATTCATCGGCCAAGTCTGGATATCGAAGATCTTTTTCCCATCGCTGCGATAGATGGGGCGTGGAGTAATCTGCCAATCAGCGGTGGAATACATATTGTTCCACCAGAAGACCTTGGCACAGGTGTAGTCCGGCTTCTCATCCCGGAGAATTTCCCAGAGCTTGCGTCCTTGAACTAGATGATTCGACTGCTTCCAGCATCGATGCTCCGCATAATCGCGATCATACCACATGTTTCCCACGATGCCGTGTCCACTCGGATTTCTGCCCGTGAGGAAGCTCGCCTGCATCGTGGAAGTCACCGCAGGAATCTGCGGAGTAATGGGGAGCAGTTGAATCCCCTCACGCTCGATGAATCGACGGATAAAGGGAGTTCTCGGTCCGATCAGACGCGGCGTCAGACCGACGACATTGAGGACAGCAACACGGGGAAAGTGAGGAAAAGAAGGGCGAGGCACGGGAAGAGGATTCGATTACAGAAGCCGGAAGTTACGGCTTCCGAAGCACTCTTGCCAATCATCTCTTTCGAGTTTCCGATTCCACCGCCAGCTTCAGACCATCGGAAAAAGCTTGCTCAGCGTGAATACGACGGCGAGGCCGATTAGGGAGTTCGCCGTAATCTGCACCGTAAAAGTGCGCAAAGTCTCTCGCTCGGTCATCCCGGAGAGTTTAGAAACTGCCCAGAACCCACTGTCATTCATCCAGGAGCAGAACATGGCTCCGAATCCGATACTCATGAAAAGATAGACTGGATCACACCCCAGTTGCTCTCCCGCAGCCATTGGTGCCATGATGGACGAAGCCGTGAGCATCGCTACGGTCGCCGATCCCTGAGCAACGCGCACGACCATGGCGACCAGCCAGCCCAATAGGACTAAGTTCAGGGAATTTCCCTCTGCGAGAGTTTTTACCGCATCACCTACCCCTGCACTACGCAAGGCCGCACCGAAGGCCCCACCCGCGCTCGTGATCAAGATGATGATCCCCGCAGTCTCCAAGGGCGGTCCTGATAGCTCCTCCAGTTTCCCTAAGCCGAGCCGACACTGGCGAGCGAGGACCGCCATTGCGATGAAGGCACCGATGAAAAGAGCGATATTTTTGTTTCCGATAAAGTTCACCCAAGCTCGGATGGTATCGAACTGATCATCCCCACCGAACAATCCGATAAAACTCGTCGCCCAACCCGCACCCGTCTCCTTTCCCGATTCCGCCAGTTCAAAGACAGTCGTTAGACTGATCAGCAGAATTGGCAAGACCACGGGAGCAATACTCCAAAGAAAGGAGGGCAACTCCTCATCTGGTTTATCCCCCAGTCCCTTGAGGCTCTCCAGAGGCACCATACCCGATCCTCTCACCGGAACGACTACACGTCCATTCAGCCAGTGACTGATCAAGAAACCGAAATAGGCAACTACTGCTCCCACCGACAGGCCCCAGACGAGAGAGTGCCCTACGCTAATTTTCAGATCTTCCACCACTGCGATGGGACCTGGGTGCGGTACCGTCATCGAGTGCGTGACCGAACCGGCCACACACACCGCCAAGATATAGAGCACATAATTTTTTCCTGTTCTCAGCGCCAGGGTCATCGCCAGAGGTGCCATGAGCATGATCATGGTATCGAAGAAAATGGGTGAGCTGAGGAGAAAAGTGCTGCACAACAAGGCCCATCCAGCCCGTTTCTCTCCAAAGACACCGAGAAAACGTCGGACTACCTTATCCGCGCTGCCACTGCTCATCACCGCCATCCCGATGATCGCAGCCAGCGCGATGGGCAAAGCCACATCCCGAGCCGTATCACCGAAGCCCTTCGTCACCATCTCCACGACGCCGACAAGACCGGTAAAGAGCTTGATCGAGCCATCCTTCTGCACGATTTCCCAACTCGCTTTCCCCGTCAAAATGCCCGCGAACAAGGCGGCGAGAATCAGTGAAAAAAAGGCATGCAGACGGAGCTTGCCGATGCTCACGACGATAAACACGACGCTGAGTGCGAGAACGACGAAGGGCCAGTAAGCTGAAGTCATAGAACTGAAGATGCTGAGGGATAGACACAAAATAATCCAGAGATTTTATTCCCCCTCTGCAAGTAGGGAACTCAAAGGAATTTTTTTAGGCGGAATCAAAAGGCCGATCGCGACAGTGAGCACGCAACCGAAGAAGCTGTACCACAGGAAGGCGACCTTCGTCTCCGGCTTCGTAGCGGTGAACAATCCCGCCTGATACAAATACAGACTCAGAAGCGCTAGGAAACCGCAAAGCCCTCCGATGAGAGCGCTCCGCGTGTCAGCTCTCTTGGTAAACATCCCCAGAACGAAAAGTCCCAGCAGAGGACCACCGATCAGCCCGATGATCGTATTCACCGACTCCACTAGATTTCCCTTCATCTGGGAAACGGCGAAAGCGAGAGCCATCACCAGCACTCCGTAGCCCACAGTGATCCATTTCGCTCGGGTGAGCTGTTGCTCAGCGGGAGGCAGAGGAGATCGAGTGAGTCGCTGGCGAAAATCGATCACTGTAGCGGAACTCAGTGAATTGAGCCCAGCGGAGATCGTGGACATACTCGCGGCATAGATTGCAGCAATCAAAAGCCCTGGTAGACCGAACGGTAATTGAGTCACCACGAAGAAAGGCAGAATCTGATCCTCCTTTTCGATGAGACCAGCAGCGAGCGGATCTCCGTTGACCTTATAGAAAGCATAGAGAATCAATCCCGTCGCATAGAAGAGCACATTCACCGGAAGAAGTAGCCATAGCTTGATCCAGAGAGATTTCTGAGATTCCTTCAACGATTTGGCGCTGAGATAGCGCTGGACGGATACCTGATCCGTGGCGAGTTGCACTAAGTGAAGAAAGACCGTAGCGATCAGCAGAGACCCAAGATTGACATGATCCGAAAGTGAAAATGACAAGGGGATACTCAGACGACCATCCGTGATCGACGCGTCCCACACCCCAGCGAAACCGTCAGGGATTTTGCTGATCGCGACGAACACGATCAGCAACTGTCCAAGGACGAGAACGAAAAGCTGTAATGCATCCGTCCAGATCACGGCACGCATTCCGCCCAGAGCAGTGTAGAGCGTAGTGAGAGTCCCTGTCCCGAGAATCGTAATCCAGAGAGGGATCCCCGTTACCTTCTCCAAAGCCAGAGCGGGCGCATAGGTCGCGGCGGCTAGCCAGAGCGAAACGCGCAAGATGAAGAGTCCCGAAGACAAGAGGCGGATCGATAGAGAAAAGCGCTCTTCCAGAAACTCATACGCTGTAAAATAGCGCGATTGATAAAACCACGGCAAAAACCAGCGAACCGTAATCGGAGTAGCGACGAAATAAATGAGGACTGTGTAGAACCAGGCGAGACCGTTTTTATACACCTCTGCAGGGACTGCCAGATAGCTAATCCCGGAAAACAATGCAGCGAGCAGAGAAACACCGACTAAAAAACTTCCGACGCCGTGTCCTGCCAGAAAGTAGTCTCCCAAGCTACTCAATTTTTTCCTAGCCGAAAGCAGACCAATCCCCACGGAAAGAATGAGGTAGATGCCAAATACAGAATAATCTAGCCAAGAAAAACGGGCCATGCATGAGGCTAGCAGAGGGTTATAAAAGATCGCAACGAAAAATCTGACGTGATCGTGAATCCAGAATTCACCGATTCGTGTATTGGCAATTTTTAGTGACTCGTGCTACATGAAAACATCATGTTCCATCAAGGTCAGCGCGTCGTTTGCATCGATGATCAATTCGCTCCGTGGGTGTACGATCTCTATCGTGCTCTGCCGCACAAAAATGAAGTTTACACCGTCCGTGCCTTAGGGGTCGGTCGTTCTAACCCGCAATTTGGACTCGACGATGATGCTCAGCTCACGATCTGAGCCGGTCCCAAGACTCTGGCCAGATACATGGCTAACTTAAGCTATGATA
>JBDHQE010000212.1:0-6361 GCA_039806885.1 Verrucomicrobiales bacterium | reverse complement strand
CAAGATTGATCGCGTTCTAGTTTCCGAATGTGATGGAAAACATCGAGAAAACTGCGGAGTTCTCCTGCGCTATGCGGATCACGCGCGAGTCGCTGATAGCGAACTATGGGGGCGCTCTCCGATCTTTCTCTCCGGAATCCGGCGGAGCATAATCCGGGCCAATCATCTCACCTCAGTGACTCGGTTCGGAGGCAATGCGGAAGCCGCCATCCAGGGACGTACCGAGACGATCGAGGAATGCGTGATCGAAAACAACCGCGTCGTTTCACCTCCCGGCGCTGAAGCAGGTGGCCCTACGGCACGGCGGCTAATCTGGCTTTCCACCGGTCACGGCTCGATCACTCATAACTGGATCGCTGGGAATCAATCGGGAGGGGATGCGGAGCAGGCAGGGGGACCTCAGTTCGGTGGTGTTGCCGGGACGGATCAGAATGTGGGTGAGATGATCCTGTTCGAAGGGAACCATCGCACGATGTTCTTCGGTGCGCTGGTCGGAGCTGATGAGAAAAGTGTTACTTTGCCTAAAACTCTGCCGCCGACCCCGGACGAGCGGCTGGGCAGTGTCAAACGAGAGCAATTGGCACACGACGATCAGGGAAACGAGACGCCATACTGGCCGCCGGATGCCGACGACGGATCGCCCGAGCCTCCGATCGGCGAGTATTACGTCAGTGTGATGTCTGGGCGCGGTCAGGGGCAGAGTCGTCGCGTCCTTCGTCGCGAAGGCGAGCGCTTGATTCTCGACCGCCCTTGGCGAGTCGCTCCCGAGGCCGGATCGCTCGTGACGGTCGGTGTGAGCTTTTACCGCAATCTGATCACGGGCAATTCCTGTCAGGATGGGATGACGGGGATTCAGCTCTGGATTTCCTGCATCGAGAACGTGGTCGCCGGGAATACGATCGCCCGCCAGCGTAAGCCAGGCCTGTTTTTCTATGCCAATGCCACGACCCTCGCCTCATCCATGCCGCGTACTTGGAATCGAGGAATTAGCCCACTCTTCTGGAATATCGCCGAGGGCAATCGCGCCGATGAATGCAGTGCCGGGGCCTTGATTACTAGTGGTGACGGAGTAGGTCTCCCCATTGAATTTCCGCGTGCTCTCGGGAATGTTCTGCGACACAATTCCTTTCTCCGGAGCCGCACAGAGGGTGTCATCCTCTCCAGTCGCAAAGCGATAGGTAAGACGGAATCCGGCGCTGGCGACAGTGCTGCCTCGATTACAGGGACCATCGTCGAATTCAATGTAGTGCGCGATGCCGCCACTGCCTATCGATCTGCCAATCACAGTGATGCCGTCGTGTTTCGTCGAAATCATGCCTACTTCTGGTATCCCGTGAATCTCTCTACAGCTCCGTCTGTGGCCTTCCGGGTGGATGAGCCGGGGCGCAAGGTCGCGATCGAACTCAACTCCATCGAGGGAATCAATGGAGTGCCCGATCCGAAGATCATCGATCTGCAAACGCCAGAGCCGTGAAGATCTCGCTCTTCACGTGATCGGTGCGAGCAGGTCTGCGAGATCCGCTTCTGCGAACAAGAGCCGTTGTGGAGCGCCTTCGAGGATGCCGTCGTGTATACACACACACGAGCGTCAAAGCTGTCGAGTCGTCAATGGAGCGGGTAACGACTCAAAGAGGTATGATCACCGCTTGCTAAACCGATCCAAGAATTCAAGGACATCTAATGAATTCCTAGAGTTCCTAGATAAAAGTGCTGTGATCGTGGGAATCGGAGGCGACAAGTGGGAAAAGTTGAGTTTTCTATGAAAAGTATTCTATGAAAGAACCGTCTCTTTCGCTGAAGTATGTCCATAGTCGTTGAATCCATCCATCCGGTTGAGTGCTTGTCCGGCATTTCTCCGGAGCAAGTGGCTGCGGAACTAAGTCATCTGCCGGGCATGATCTTTTTAGACTCGGCAGCGACAGCGATGGGCGATCTGGCGAAATCTTCCGGGCACTTTTCGATCATTTTCGCAAATCCCGTATCGATGATCGAGGGGAATCTGTTCTGCGAGTCTGACTTTCAGATGCTCTCACAGCGGCTCGATTGCGAAGAGAACGAGCAATCTACCGAGTTTACAAGGTCGGAAACGAGCCGCTTTCTCGGTGCAGGACTCTATGGCACGATCGATTATGACGGTCGTTTTGTCTTTGGGGAATATCGGGAGTTTCTTCGGTATGATCACTCTCAGGAGTCTTGGCTGGAGGTGGGATCGCTCTCCTCGTGCAGACGGCCTTTCCCTGCTCAGCCAGATAAAAAGATTTCGTTCGCATCGGAGATTACGCAGGAAAAATTCTGCTCAATGGTGGAGGGGGCACTCCAGGCGATCGCCGCTGGTGAAATCTATCAGGTGAATCTTTCTCACCGTCTGATTGCTCCCAAGATGGAGTTGGATCGTCGGGCGCTCTTTGCTCTCTATCTGAGACTGAGATCTGTGTCTCCGGCACCTTATGCCGCCTATTGTGGACTAGGAGAGCGCACGGTACTATCGTCCTCGCCCGAGGAATTTCTTCGCATCAGTGATCGCATCATTCGCACACGACCGATCAAAGGCACGCGACCGCGCTTTCAGAATCCGGAGTGCGATGAGTCCTCGGCCAGTGAGTTGGTCCAGTCGGCGAAAGAGCTGGCGGAGCTGACGATGATCACAGATCTGGAGCGCAATGATCTCGGTCAAGTCTGTGAATATGGGAGTGTCACGGCACCGGAGATGCTAAAGCTAGAGCGCCACGCCCAGGTGTTTCATCTCGTCTCGACCGTCGAAGGGATTCTGCGGAGAGGGACTAGCCACGCTGAGGCATTGCGAGCCTGCTTCCCCGGCGGCAGTATCTCGGGAGCGCCCAAGCGGATGGCACGAGAGATGATCGCGACTCTGGAACCGTGCGAACGTGGACTCTACACTGGTGCCATCGGTGGATTTGGCTTCAATCGCGAGAGTCGCTTTAGCATCGCGATCCGTACTCTGATCGCCGAGCGTGGGCTGCTGCATTTTCATGTGGGGGCTGGAATCGTCGCCGACTCGATCCCGGAGAAGGAATGGGAGGAGACTCTGCACAAAGCGGCGGGAATCCTTGCTGCCTGCGGCGGGGATGAGGGACAATGAGTGAGTCGTTTCGAAAAAGTTTCCTCGGACGAGTGGTTGCGCTTTTTTCATCCTTCTTCTATGATCTCGAATCGTGAGTGAGCCGTTGAATGAACAGGAGATTTCTCCGGAGACTCCCCCGAATACCGCTGATTGTTCAGTCGATTCGACAAGCGTAGATGTCTCGAGTCATCCTCTGGTGACACTGGAGTTCGTGGCTGATCAGACGATCAATCTGGCGCTTCAGCAGAATCGTATTCCGGTCATTAAACGGGTAAGGGTACAAAGTGTGTCCGATCAGAACTTATCCAATTTGGAGGTGCGCATCGAAGCGGGACAAGGCTTTGCCGAAACACTGCGATTGAGTGGCGGAGATTTGGGATCTGGCGAGCAACGGGACTGGAACGATCCGAAACTCATGCTCAATCTCGACTTTCTTGCCTCGTTGAAGGAGGCTCTGGTCAATTATTTCGAGGTATCCGTGCTGACGACTGGGCGTTGTATCCTCAAGCAGCGCTATGAAGTGGAATTGTTACCCAGCGATCACTGGAATGGCTTACGCAGTTTGGCGGAACTGACCGCAGCTTTCGTTTTGCCAAACAATCGGGCGGTCGAAAGCATTCTGGCGGAAGCTGCGGAGCGACTGATTCCCCGGGGGCAAGCACTGAATGGCTATCAGTCGAAGGGTCGGCAGAGTATCGCGCTCCAAGTCGAGAGCATCTTCGGCGCGATTCAGGCTCGGGGGATTCATTATGCGAATCCAGCGGCGAGCTTTGAGAAAACGGGCCAGAGAGTTCGTCTGCCCGCTCATATTCTCGAATCAGGGCTGGCGACCTGTCTCGATACCACGCTCCTGTTCTGCGCTGTCGCCGAGCAGGTAGGGCTGCATCCTCTGGTGGTGATGCAAAAGGGTCATGCTTTTTGCGGAATCTGGCTGGAGGATGAGTCATTCCCTGAGTCAATGCAGGACGTGCATTCTCGTCTGAAAAACCGAGTCGATCTTCATGCCATTTTGCCAGTGGAGACGACTCTCCTCTGCGATGCGAAGGTGCCTTTTTCCGCTGCGGTCGAGGCTGGACGCCGAAATCTCGATGACGAATCTCAATTTCTGTGTGTGATCGATGTCTCCCGATGCCGAACGATAGGGATTCGTCCTCTCCCTTTCTTGGATGATGGGAGCATCGATGAGGAAGCGATGCGTCTGCGTCAGGAGCGAGCGCAAGCTGCTCAGATCTGCGGGCCGACGGTTGAGATCGAAGAGGCTGTTCTCCCCGTAGATTCCAGCAGTGGTGAACCGCGTGAGCGTGGAGAGGAAAGATTGGCTCGGTGGAAGCGCAATCTCCTAGATCTGACTCTGAATAATCGACTGCTCAACTTCCGAAGCACGCAGAAGACGATGACAGTACTGCCTCATCGTCTGGCAGCTCTGGAGGATGCTCTGGCGAGTGGAATGGTGCTCACGATACTCCCGAGCGAGTTCCGGCCCACAGAGGAAGGCGCACGTTTTGATCTAGCGACGCTTTCCGCCGAGGAATCAGAGGGACTGGGGAAAGATCTCGCACGTGGTGTCCTCTATGCTCCACATAATGAGGCACAACTGTATCGTCGCCTGACGGAAATCTATCGAAGTGCTCGCCTCTCGATTGAGGAAAGCGGGAGCAATACGCTCTTCTTGGCGCTGGGCTTTCTGCGCTGGCGACGGAAAGAGAGCGACGCTCGCGTCAACGAAGCGCCCTTGATTCTGATCCCTCTGACTCTAGAACGCAAGTCGGTGAAGGATGGCTATCGATTGAGTCGCAATGGTGATGAGGTAATGTTCAACACCAGCTTGCTGGAACTCATGCGGGTCGAGTTCGGCTTGGAGATTCCTGGGCTGGACCCTTTGCCTGAAGACGAATCAGGTTACGATATTGCTCTGATCTTGAAGCGTGTGCGTCAGGCTATCGCCGATTTTTCTGGGTGGACAGTCGTCGAAGCTGCGGAAATCGGATTGTTTTCGTTCTCAAAATTCCTGATTTGGAAAGATTTGCAGAGTCGTGGAGACGATCTGCGGGCAAATCCACTGGTGGATCACCTAGTTCGTAATGATGGAACGGTCCCTAATTTTGTTCGCTCCGAGACCTTGATTTCTCCCGAGGAAATCGATGAGAAATATCCTCCTTCTGAAGTCTACGCCCCTCTCAGTGCGGATTCCACCCAGTTGGCAGCCATTTTTTCCGCAGTGGAGGGTTCGACCTTTGTTCTCGAGGGGCCGCCGGGGACGGGAAAAAGTCAGACCATCGCCAATCTTATCGTTCACGCTCTCGGGAAGGGGCTGACGGTACTGTTCGTCGCAGAGAAACGGGTGGCCTTGGAGGTAGTTCATCGACGCCTGACTCAAGCTGGGCTAGGGGATTTCATGCTAGAGCTCCATTCCAATAAGGCGAGCAAAGGCGATGTTTTAAAGCAATTAGGTAATGCGTTCAATGCTCGATTTGATATCGATTCACGAGAATGGGAACAGATCGCAGAGTCGCTGATGCAGCGCCGAAGAGAACTAAATCAGTACGTTGAGACGTTGCATCGAAAGCGTCCCTCCGGGATGAGTCTCTGGGAGGGGCTGAATCGACTGATCGAATTATCCTCTGTCCCGCTGGTCCCGCTTGGTCCAGGGGAGATGAGCGGCGTGAGTGAGGACAGACTTCAGGGTTGGTATCGTATCTTGGAAGAAACGCGCTCCGCCTGGCAGTTGGTGGGCGATCCCATGGTTCATCCACTGATGGATTGTCGTTTTGATACGCCAACTCGGACGCGAGAGCGCGAGGCAGGAGAGGCTCTGAATCGTCTGAGTCAATCCCTCGAATCGCTAAAAGTCACTCTGGCTGAGGCTCTTCGCGGCTTCGATTTGACGCCGGATGTGATGAATGGCCACTCCGTTCGCGCCTTTCAGGAGGTTTTGAGGTGGCTTTCCCTGAGCGATCATTCAGTGCCGATTTCACTGTTGCAATCAGAGGAAGCTGCTCTGCGAGGCGGGGAGATCGCACGAGCGGCATTGGAGCGCGATCAGGCGCGGAGCAGGTATGAAGATCTCTGGTATGACGAGCTGGCGGCACCGCAATATGTGGAATGGGTCAGCGCCGTCCGTGAGGCAGAAGCTACCGGGGCATTCGGTCGTTTCTTCGCAAAGCGTAAGCTCATCAAAAATCTAAGAGGAAAACTCAAGGCTGGACGAGATCTCGACTGGGATGGAGTAAAAACCGCGGTCGATGCGGCGGGAGTCCTCAGCTGGGTCGGCGGAGGTCG
>JBDHQE010000211.1:0-6395 GCA_039806885.1 Verrucomicrobiales bacterium | reverse complement strand
GACTACCTTGGGGGATGAGCCTCCTGAGGGTGTTTCGGCCTCGATCCATGCGACGAAGGCTTCGGTATCCGGTTTGATCGGCTGGACGTAATCAGTTCTGGCATAGATTGTCACCGGACGAGAGAATCCGTTCGCTAGGCGAACGAGGAAGGCTCCGGAATAAAGAGAGCGTTCTTTCATCTTCTCGGGAATCAGTTTCACGGTGACGTTAAACTTGTCGTTCGATTTCATCATTCCCTGATCTGGGCTGACTGTAAACCAGTCGAAATCGTCGTTCTGAGCGATCCGCCAGGCGCTGGCAAAGCCATTGCCGGTTGCTGATACTTCTACGGTTTTTTCTGCTGCGGCATTGACCTCATTTGGTGAAAAGTGAAGCTGATAGCGGTCTAAAAAGACTGGAATCGGGCGCTCTGGTAGGACGAGGTCTGAACCGCTCTGGTAGGCTCCTATATCCACTGCTTGGATGCCGTCCGTAAAGTTGGGAATCGGGGTACCGTGTTTCAGACCTTTCGATCCGGCACGTAGCTGGAACAGACCCGCCTCTGGATCTACGTAGTCAGGGAGTCCGACGATCCCGTGTACTTCAGGCACTGCATCCGCAGCAGAGACTAGATTGTAGTCGTTACGGGATCGGGGAGATTTAGCGACTCCAGAGATTGCTCCCGGAGTGGAAAAGATATTATTCAGAACGGTGATCCCGACGTCTTCCACATGAGAGAGATCGCGACCTCGCCGTGCCGGATTGGGAGGATAGACGGTATTATTGAAAAGGAAGGAGACCGCATTCGGTCCATTGTCGTGGGAGGAAGTTTTGATGTTATATCCGGGATATTCTCGCTCGTCTCCCCAGTTGTAGAACAGGTTCTGGAAGACATAAGACGGGCTGGTCATGCAGCCCTGAATGCTCACTCCACAGAGGTAGCCTTCGAAGCGATTGCGGAAGACTCGAACGTTATTCTGCCCCCCGTCGATCTCGATGGCGTCATCGTTAGCGAAGCAATGGAAGCTACCGTAGATGTCCGCATCACGGTTAAAACCGCCGTCACTATGATAATTTCCGGTTCCCTCGACAGCGTCATTCCAGCGATGCTTATCACTGCCGACGAAGTCGTTATAGCGAAGAACGGTGGAGCGAGGTTTATCGATTCCGACTGCCTCTGGACCAGCAGGATGAGAGTAATACCAAGAATTGGCTGTAGAGATCGCATCGTGAATCCAGCAGCGCTCGACGACTGTCCCGATGCTCTTGCCAATACGGATGGCCGCGTCCCAGTTGATGGCTCTGTTCTTGTCCAAATAGAATTTTCCATCGAGGTCGAATCGCTGGGTGCCGAGTCGTCCCCAGTGAGCGATGTCGCAATTGACGATGCGGACATGCTCGCACTGATCGAGGACGATCACGCTTTGCATGCCCTCGCTTCCTCGCAGCGTCAATCCTTCGAGCAGGATATATTTCTTGTTCTGCAAGTTGATCATCGGGCTTCGGGAGCCGCC
Organism: Verrucomicrobiales bacterium; assembly: GCA_039806885.1. Classification (GTDB taxonomy): domain Bacteria; phylum Verrucomicrobiota; class Verrucomicrobiia; order Verrucomicrobiales; family DEV007; genus Arctic95D-9. The sequence continues at coordinate 4,901 of JBDHQE010000211.1, read as the reverse complement.
TTTGAGCACGACTCCATCGGGAGCTGTATAACGAATCCAGCCGTCGGGCTTACCGGATTCCTGAATGAAGAGCTGCCCGTTAACGAAATCCTTCTGGCTCAGCGTGATGGTTCGGGCAATGGGCAGCTCACTGTTCCATGTGCGAAACGTCGTCTGCTGTAGTATTTTCCCATCTGCGTCTAGTAACTCCAGATCATACTCGGTATTCTCCTTCAGATTGACGATACTACCGCGATACATGCTGGATTTCGGAAAATGAATCAGCGGGAATGCGGCCTGCCAAGTCCCCTCCTTTTCTCGAAAGCGAGTGATCGGTGTTTTCGATAATTCTTTAGAGTAGGTGTAATAGACGGAGCAAGTGTTGAACAAGGGCTCGACGTGGAAGGGCGGAAGCTCCTTCATCGTGATGTCTGTCGGCGGTGTTTGGTCTGCGATGCGGGCTTTATCCTGATCTGTCAGCTCTTGAGAAAAGCGAATCTGTCGATATGTGACACTCTTCCCCTGACCGAAGGCATAGAGGCCGACTTCAATTTTTGCTGTACCTTTCCACTTGAACTGACTTCTCAGATCGATAGCATAGAGACCGGGACCTTCGATGTTCAGGGCATCTTTTTTGTCACGGGTGTCCTTACGAATCAGCTTGACTACTCCCCTAGAGGAGCCTTCGGCGACATCGACAAGAAAGATAGGCGTCTGATCGAGATTTACTTCGAACTCTCGACTGGCGGCGACCCAATTGCGAACCGTAGTGGTGACTCCCAAAGAGAGGCTGCTTTGTTTCACTTCGAATCTACCCGGAGTGTGCGAATACAATTCCCAGCCACCTTGAGAGAAATCGTCTGTGATGTCCGTTGCTTGTACCGCTCCCAGAAAGGCGAGAGCCGCAAGGACGGAAAATAGAGTGGAACGAGAGCGTGAAAGGTGGTTCATAGTTAAATAATTAACGAGATTAACGAGGTCTACTCTAGGGACGCTTCATTTCAAAGGAACCGATTTCTCCTTTTTTGCTGGAATAGGTGGCATTGAAGCGATCTCGGGTAATGGTCGCTTGGTGGCGGAATGTGCCATAGAGTGGGAGTTTCTGCTGCCCATCTACGCGATAGGTGCTGCCACTACGCGTCACCGGGAAATGAGCGGTATAGCCTGCAGAGAGATTTTTCTTAAAAGTGGCGTGGTACCGGAATCGGTAGTCGTCTGTTGAATTCTCAGGCGCTGTGACGATGGCGCGCAGTTTGCCCGTGTGACCATTGGTTACGGTCTTCCAAGTGCCTTCCCAGGGGCCGATGGGGGAGGAGGTTTGTCCCGCTTGATAGGCAGAGACAGCTTGTTTCCACTGTCGTTCAAAGGGGCCACATCCGGTGAGAAGCAGGACTAGCGAGCAGCAGAGGATAAGAAGAACGAGTGACTTCATAACGGACGAACGAAACACGCGAATCGGCGAAGACACAAGAGACGGAATAGCGCCTAGTTAGCGAGAGATTGCTGGAGATGCACCGTTGATCGTTTCACATAGATCGATCAGTTGGTAAGCCTGATCAAGGAGGGGACGCTTTCGCTGTTCAGCATCGGCAGGACGGCCAAATTTCAGCATCTCAGCATCGGAGAGAAAACGAACAAGCCCCTGCTGTGCCTGAGTGGGGAAGGTGAGGTCGTCTCGGGAGAGGCGGGTGAGGAATTCTTCGGTCGTTTCATAGCGAACGCGATCTTGATATCGACCTGAGAAGTAATCTTTGAGAGCGTCCGAGAGGTCGAGTGCGAAGCGGTTCGGCGGGAGCTGTTCCATCTGCCGCTCGAGCCTCGAAAGCGAGCGCCGGATACGCTGAGAAGGCGAAAGAGAGCGAGGTGTTTTCTTGCGGAGGGCAAAGTAAAGCGCAGCACCTAGGGCTACGATCAGAAGGAGGGCGAGAAGGCCTCCCATGATCCAGGGGCCGTAAGAAAAAGGCTGAGTCGGTAATTCGATATCGTAGATCTGAGCGGCCTCCGTCTCGCCGGAAGACGGCGCGTTCGATGCCGGAGGCATCTGAGCGAACAGGAGAGAGAGGACGGTCATCATGAATAGGTGAAAAAGAGCTGATTACCCAACCTTTCGCCGCTGACGACGCCTAAAAAAGCCGTGGATTACTGGATGATATTCTTGATCGGTGCGTAGGGTGATCTTATCTACGGCGAGCTGGCTGAACTGGGCGTCGATCTCCTCCTGCCAACGACGTGCCGCTGCGACATAGGCGGCACGGACGCGAGCGCGAGAGGTATTAATCTCGACCTGTCGGCCTGTTTCCGGATCTTCGAGGCAAACCCTCCCGACATTGGGGAGCGCGAGCTCCGCCGGATCGCTGACCTGAACAGCGACGAGATCGTGTTTGCGATTGACGATACGCAGATCATTCCCGAGCTGCTCCGGAAAGAGAAAATCAGAGATCAGAAAGACGAGAGCACGTCGTCGCAAGGTGTTTTTCAGCAGATCGACGAGGTGTTTCAACGAGGTAGAGTGTCCAGAGGGTGCGTGCTGCAACACCTCCCGCACGAGACGCAAGGTATGCGCAACGCCCTTTTTCGGAGGGACATAAAGTTCCACTGTATCAGTAAACAGGACGAGCCCGACTTTATCCTTATTCTGCAGAGCGCTGAAGGCAAAGAGAGCAGCGACTTCTGCCATGAACTCGCGCTTGCTCGGTCCCAAGCTACCATAATCACCGGAAGCACTGATATCGACACAGAGAAGAACAGTCATTTCACGCTCTTCAGTGAATTTCTTCACATAAGGTGCTCCGAGGCGTGCGGTGACGTTCCAGTCGATGGCACGTACTTCGTCCCCTGGCTGATATTCACGAAAGTCCTCGAAATCGATTCCTTCACCCTTGAAGCTGCTGTGGTATTCACCGCCAAAGCTCTCACGGACGAGTCCGCGCGTGCGCAGTTCGATCCGGCGCACTTTGCGAAGAATCTCGACGATGTTTGATCCCTCCTGATCCTGTGATGGAGCTTTGCGTGTTTTCATCAGGGCTTTTGACTCTGATCCTTCGCCGGGCTTTTCGCAAGCCAGGCTTTGAAGAGGGCTGCGATTTCATCACCGGTTTCATACTCGCCGGGATGAATGACTAGGCGATAGCGCACTCTGAGGGGGCTGCTTTTTTTTACGCTAGTGGTGAAGCAGGTTCCGAAGCGACCATACGGACGCTCGCTGGCTCGGACGGGTTTGGGATTCTCCGGGTGATCGAGATAGCTGATCGTGATCTGAGTATCCCGTAGAGTGATGCACATGGCTTTCCACGGGAGATCACGAGTTTGGGCAGTATCGTTCTTCGGACTCCAGTTAATCGCCGTGCCTGGTCGTCCGATTCCTGTGACAGGACGGATGAAGTAGGTGGCATTGGCGTATTTTTCCCCGACGTCGCGGTGAGCGCGGAACTGAAAGCCGGCCATGTGAGGATCTCCGTCGAGCAGGAGTTCATCGAAGCGCGGGGTCAGAACGGAGTCGAAATCGATGAGTGTGTCCGCGCCGACGAAGGAGAAACGCATGGTCCGCGACTCTGTGGCGAAGGGTAGATCGTCATCCCCGATCCAGTCGATTTCAGAGGTGAAGGAGGCATCATCCTTTCCTGCCTGCTGGTCGGTGAAGCGACGGTGAACTTCTGCAGCATTCCTACAATGCCAAGTATCGACATAGTTGTGCTGTTTTCCGGCAGCGTCCTGATAGGAGATGCGATTGAATCCGTAAAAAATGCCACGCTGCTGAGGGAAATCGCCTTCGGACCCCTTCGTGAGGAGTTCACCGTAGTGATTCCATTGAAAAAAGTAGACTTGGCAATAGGGCTTGGATGTTTCGTCCCGGCGCTCGGGCGTGCTGGCATCGAGCGGTTCATAGACGTATCGGGCGACAGGCTTTCCGTCATTGCTCAGTTCCAGGTATTTCCCGGGACTATCGGTCCACAGAAAGTCGGCGTGCAGGGGAGGGAGGATGGCAATGGGAACTAGGAACAGACAAGTCGTTCGAATCAGATCAAGTGGCATCGGGAGCAGACAGGAAGAAATCAGGGTGCTGGCTTTTGATCCGTCGTAGCAGCAGATGCGTCGGAAGCAACAGATTCCGTCGCCACAGCCATCTGCTTTTTCGAAGGGCGCGGTCGAATGCGTGCCGGCGTGGGTTGGCCTGTTAGACGGTCGAATTCATCTGGCGTGCGCTGAGCTGGTGCTCGATCTTCAGTCTTCGCTATCCAGTCGTCCAGGGCTGCTCGCATTGCCTCCAGTAGAGGTGCGTAACGAGCATCCGTCACGAGATTCTTTAGCTCATACGGATCGAGTTTTACATCGTAGAGTTCCTCCGTCGGGCGCTTCTCCGGGAAAAGTGAGCTTTGAGCCGTATCCAATTCGCCTTTTTCCCGCAAGCGCAGCAGCTCCACCCAGGTGGGACTACGCACCACGTCGGCTGGTGGAGTCATCGGGAGATCGGGGTACTCGTTGCGGATATATTTGTAACGCTCGTTCCTCACAGTTCGGGCGCGATCCTCGTAGTCATGCCAGTTTTTTTCCGCATAGATATAGTCACGTAGGGGATTTTCCGGAGCGGTGAAGAGTGGAGAGAAATCGATTCCCTCGAAGGTGACCCCGGGTTTTTCGACTTTGGCCAGAGCGAGGAGCGTCTTGGCGATATCGACAGTGCTGACGAGCCGCTCGCACACTGTATTGGCCGAGATATGTCCCGGCCAGCGAATGATGAGAGGCGTGCGAATTCCACTGTCGTAGAGAGTCGTTTTATCACGAGGGAAAGGACGACCGTTGTCGCTCAGAAAAAGGACTATGGTGTTCTCCGCCACGCCCTGAACCTCCAGCTCCTTCAGAATTTCCCCTACGTGGCGGTCGAGACGAGTGATTTCGTCGTAATAGTTCTGATAATCGGCCCG
>JBDHQE010000210.1:0-6395 GCA_039806885.1 Verrucomicrobiales bacterium | reverse complement strand
TGCTTGTCTGGTGCTGATCTACATGCTCATGGTCGGCTGGTTCCGGAGTTTTCTCACACCTTTGGTTGTCATGGCGGCGATTCCTTTTTCGCTGGTGGGGATTCTGCCTGCTCACGGCCTGCTCGATGCCTTTTTCACCGCCACCAGCATGATAGGTTTCATGGCGGGTGGTGGAATCGTGGTGCGAAACTCCATCATTCTCGTCGATTTCATCGAATTGCGCTTGCGCGAAGGCATGCCTCTGAGCGAAGCCGTGATCGATGCCGGAGCCGTGCGCTTTCGCCCCATGTTACTGACCGCCATGGCCCTGATCGCCGGAGCTGCAGTGATCCTAGCCGATCCCATCTTTCAGGGGCTAGCCATCGCCCTGATGGCAGGAGAAGTCGCCAGTCTCTTCATCAGTCGCATGGCAGTCCCCGTCCTGTATTTCATGGCGCACGCGGGACGGGAGAAGTGAGAGGGTGAGAGTTTGGGAAATCGAGGAGAGGTGATTTATTGGACTCGGAAATCTACTAGGAGGCTCAAATGATCATGTTTCGGGTCCGCCTACGTCCTCGTTGGCCTTTTCCCTACTGCGGCGACAGCTACTAGCTCCAGCCACCTACCATCCGAGACCATTCGGAATATCTTTCTGGCGGGTGCCAGTTCCATTAAAATCCGTCGACAAGAATGTCCACGCTCCTTTCTTCTTTCGCTAGCGCAACACTCCATCATTCATCCTTTAAAAACTGCAGAGCCGATCAGGTTCGTGTCGTTCGCGTGGTTCGTGGTAAAAAAATCGGAGCCCATCAGGTTCGTGGTTCGCGATTTCCTTCCCTTACTTCGCGTACACCGTCGATTCGGGCACTCTTGCTCCGTAGGCGGCGGCGATGGAAGACAGTTGATTATAGGTCTGATTGATCTGCTCCACCGCAGCCTTGGCTTTGCGATGGGCTTGACCGAAGAGGGACGCATCGCGAAAGTATCCCGCCGCCAGGCCTTCCAAAAAGCTTCTCAGCGTCTTGTCACGGGCGAAGAGCGTCGAGCCATCACGCCAGGCATTGATGTGCTGCTGGAATGCTAGACGAAACTCCGGAGGACAGGCCCTCGTGTCCATTTTCTGCATTTCGCCCGAGAGATACTTCGCAGCATTAGCTGCCGACATCTGCTTGTCATTGACCAGTCTCGTATGCGCAGCGCACGAGTTCAGGACGGACTCGATCGCGGACGCTGGCGAAGCATGACTTGCGATGCTCGAACAAATGGCGATCGATAACAGAATACAGTACAAGGGAAAACGATTCATCACGGTCATGCGGTAGACTATCCGATGATTCCCGACTTTGCCATCAGCAAATCAGATCAAAGTTCCGAGCAGATCAGTTTTTCACCAGTACACCCGAATGCCTGAACCGAGTGCTCCTTACAAATGCACGCGAGCTGGAAGCTCCCGCCACTTTCTTTCCCGAGTCCAGCCTGAGACCGCCAAGGTCTTCGTTGGCCTTTGCACTGTTACAGCGGTAGCCGCTAGCTCCTCCCACCTTTCGTGTTGTCATCATCCGAGACTATCCGAAATATCTTCTTGGCGGATGCCAGTTCCGTTAAAAACCGCCGACAAGAATGTCCGCGCTCCTTTCTTTCTTTCGCCAGCGCGGCACTTCAACATTCATAATTCAACCTTTAAAAACCGCAGAGCCTATCCGGTTCTTGTCGTTCGCGTGGTTCGTGGTAAAAAATCGAAGCCTATCAGGTTCGTGGTTCGCATTCTTCTTCATTCTCTATACACAACAGAATCTGCTTTCCCGACTGAAGAGGAAGATAGCAAAGAAAGAAGTAAAGAGCTGACAGTATGAGAAAAGCGATGATAATCGCGAGAACAAACGAATCTTCATTTCTGACAAATTCAAACAGCGTGGACAGAGTCGTCGTATTGCTGTCAGAAAAGTCCTTCACGAGAGCAAAAAGGGATGCAATGAACGCTGACAGACCAGCCCAATAAACCTGTGTCGTTTCGAGGTGGAAAACATGTAGTTTTCCTGCAGCAAGCAATGAATAGGGAGTATCACGCTTTTCCCACTCCGCTATCATCCTTTTGGCGATCCTTTGCCAGCGCAAGGTGGCAGAAATCCGTCTCGGAAGCACCTGAACGGCGATCATTCCTACTAGGTAGAAGATCAGTGCCGTGATAAAGAGGCCTCGCCCCCATAAGGGATACTCACTTAAAAGCGAGAGACCGGCTACTACCAAAACAACAGAGAAAACGGAGATGCTTCCCATGGTGACGAGCGGGTGGTGCTGAATCGTGCGAACTACCCAATTCACCCCATCATCAGAGCTTTCTTGCTCCTTGTGAAGCTCCTTGCCTACGGCCTTGCGCTGTTCTTTAAACAGATGCTTAAAGGCGATGGCTATATCTATATCCTTAGACATAATGAAAGGAGATTTGTTATTTGAGGCTTTATGGCTGTGCTTTTGATAAAAATAGAGCGATCTTTTGGAAAGGAGTAGCGCGATTAGCGTTCATTTTCACGTGGGCTAAACCAAATCTCCTCACCAGTCCTCGATCGAGTGATCCGACGGTATCACATCGGCATAAGGCGTACCAAAGCGGCTTTCGAGCAGTTTTTCTACTGACTCATCATGACTAGTCTCGTTCATCCCATCACAGCGCCTCCAAGCGGCATCCCATACCGAAAGCTCACCGGGATACCCACTCGCCCAACGGAAGTCCTGGCGACCACCATGATCTAGTAATAGTTCGACCAGTCGTACGTCGGCAACGAGACAGGCAATCCTGAAAGCAGAATCTTCTTCCGGCCCGGCCAGATTCACATCGGCACCGTGCGCAAGGAAGAGATGCGCTAGCTCGAGGAGTTGCTCAAGAGATGGGTAATGACTTATATCGCGTCTCTCATCTAGATGGTCAGCATTGTGCCAGAGATTCCCATAATCCATAATTAAGGAAGCCAAGGGCGTGTGGCCAAAGCGGTCTAGGTGGTTCAGGTTTGCTCCTGATTTCAAGGCCTTACGAATCCCGTCAATATCCGGTTTATTTATTGCCTCCCACAAGGCGACTTCAAGTGGTCCTTCCGGCTTGCGTAGCTCCTCCCAATTCAGTAATACCAGCTCCGGATGCGACAAATCAGAAAGTGTTTCGCGTACCTGCTCCCACGGAAATCTTTTCCTCACTGCCGGGGATTCCAGTGGCGACAAACCGTCGATGACCCTCTGCTTCGCATCTTCCGCATGTTCACGCGTCACCTCTTCGCAGTGAATCATAACGTGCACCACTCGCTCTGGCTTGCTCGACCACGAAACCTTCCTGTGGAAAGTGCGGACAGATTCTCCAACGGTTAATTCCGGATTTTCAGCCAGCTTCCACATGCGAGTGCTCAGCCAAGCGGATGCCAACTCTTCCTCCTGTCTGGGAAATATCAATCGCCGCTCTCCGAGGCGATCCCCATCCACGCATATGTGTTCATCAAAATGCGGCATTCGCTTCCTCAAGGCACGTAGAGCATTGCCATAAAGACATTCGGCATACGCATCCATAAGAGGGATCAAATTCAGCCAAATTGTTTCCTCCGGCCCACCTTCCCAAGATCCCCAAAAATTTACCGTCTTTGCCTCTGACTTTCCCAGTTGTCGTTGACAAAAACGTGCCTCATTGGCCAAATTTGGATCCAGAGTGTGACGCCGTCTATCGACACGATTAACCTTTTCAACTTGTTCACGGGTGAATTCCTGCCACCAAAAATAAGTACTTTTGAGATCGAGCTGATCTTTCATCATTAATTCTAAATCGAAAATAACTTGTCTCTTACAATCCGAAATATCTTCCTGGCCGTCGCCAGTTCCATTAAAAACCGGCGACAGGAATGTCCACGCTCCTTTCTTCTTTCGCTAGCGCGACACTCCATCATTCACCCTTTAAAAACCGCAGAGCCTATCAGGTTCGTGCCGTTCGCGTGGTTCGTGGTTAAAAACTCGGAGCCTATCAGGTTCGTGGTCCGCAATTTCCCCCACTAGCCCAGCACATCATCATTCATCATTCATCCTTTAAAAACTCCTGTTCGTGGAGACCCGATTCGGCGTCATCATACGGAAGTTCATCCGGATCAATGCCAATGTAATCCGGCTCGGGCATGGTGTGAAGGCGTATGGCCAAGATCTGCGACTGACTCAGCAACAGGGCTTTCGCCACACGATGCATCCCATCCATAACTCGACCATCTGGTGAAAGAATGATGGGATACATGAGCTCAGCAGCCTCGACAAGTCGCATATGATCAATCAAATCACGACAAGTAGGGGCTGGAGCCTCAGAGCTGTACCAATAGGGCTCGTCAAGCTCCCGGATGGTGGTAAGATCGACGAGACAAGGCTGTATTCCTTTCGTAAGGCAGATCAAGCGATGGACATCCCAGGCGAGCAAGCCGTCTTTGCTTTCACAAAAATGATATTGTTTGCGCATATCGAACGATTCCATGAACTTTAAGGCTGCGCTCTTGGAGAAAACAAGCCCGATTTCTGAAACGGAGCGGGGTCGGCACCGTTCAAGATTATTCGAAATATCGTCCTAGCGGGTGCCAGCGGTAGTTTGGATTGCCGACGAGGACGTCGGCGATCCCAGGGATGGAATACACAGACAGGATTGCCTGCGCCACACTTCTGCATGCTGCATTCTGACCTTAAGAACGCCTGCTCCGTATGATTCTGAATGACTTATTAGATTTTTTCCCCCAGAAATTTATCGGTAGTTTCAGCAATCTTCGTGACGAAATAAATGCATCTGCGTAGCTCATCACGAGTCACCGCGTGTTGCTTGCTCTGGCCTTCGCCATTCATCGGCCTCAAAGAGCGGTGTGCAATGTCTCCCCGTTTTTTTACTAGCTCGTTTAACTTCTCCTTGGCCTCAGCTGGTTTGCAGTGATTCCAGCTCCATGCATACGAAACGTCGAGCGAGAGATACTTTCGAAATATTTGGCGAACTCTGTCAGTGCTTGGACTGTTGAATGTCTTGAGGTCACGTTCTAGCGAATTACGGTAGAAGTTTTTTATTTGGTTAGATGCATTGTTTCTTGTGCAGATCGCATTCACCGCCTCGACAATTCGATCTTCAAAGTAGGTTTCCAGCGCGGCGAGAGCCATCACTACACTGGCACGCTTCAGGACTTCAATGTTGGGTGGTGGAGGCTGAGTATTGAGAGTGTCAAAGTGATTCGCGAGATCGGTGGCGTCCTGAATCGCGTGATTGAATGCTTCGAGTGCTTTTGAGTTCATCGGAAAATCTAATGTCAAGAATCAGGCAACGGCCAGCGTAAGACCTTGCTGACACGACAGGGCAGGGTTCAATAGCAAAACAGCCTGTCCCTTATAATCTGTGATTTCTGTGTCTTTTGTGGTTCGTAATTGGGTGTGCAGTGCTGCGGCGACAGCCAGTAATTTTCTTCACTAGCCCAGCACTTCTGCATTCATAATTCATCCTTTCCTTCCGGCGGTCCCAGGGATGGCTTACACAGACAAGAATGTCCACACTCCTTTCCGCATTAGGACGGCAGGAGTGCCAAGCCCGGACATGCTGCCAAAACCTTCTTATCATTCGTGTAAAGAGGCACGTTAAGCTCTTCGGCCAAGGCGATATATTGGCTGTCGTATCCACTGCACCCGGTGCGACGCGCCACTGAAAGAACTCGAATCGGTGGAACGTCGTATGACCTAGTGTCCATGAGTGATAATGCATCTGCTAGGATGTCCGAGACTTCTTGGGGAGTGAATAGTCCCTTGCGTTCGTATGTGCAAAGCACATTCAAAAATTCATCTAGCCATAAATGGGGCGCTACCCAATCAGGGTCAGTGTGCAGGAGACGCTCTGAGGACTCTGATCTAACTCCCGGAATGAGCAAATATACGATGATGTTCGTGTCGACGACGATCATGAGCGCCCTTCTTCAATCGCGGCTTCAATGCTCTGGTCGTCAATCCACACATTCATTGCATTGCGACGGAGTCGAATCCGCTGCAGGAGTGCGTCTCTGTCTGATTTGTGAGCACAGAATGTCTGCTCTAATGTGAGGAGAATGAGTTTATTAAGACTGCGCCCGTTCTCATCGGCAGCTTCCCGAAGCCTTTTGTGTAAGGATTCTGGAACATTCTTCAGTGTGATGTTCATGGTTCCATTTTGGCACCGAATTGGCTTTCATCAATGTAAATTAGACCGTTTCTCAAAAGTAGTTTCGTGAAAGGAACAATTTTAATTTGTACGATTTTTGTACTGGTTTAGCCTCTCAAATCGACAGGAAACGACAGCTCCCAAATCCAGAAAACTGCTCCTTAAGCGAGTTGGAGACAGCCATTGATTGCAGTCCCGACAAAAAGGCCTCTAGGCGCTTGCGTGCGATTCATCTGCTGCTTTG
>JBDHQE010000209.1:0-6426 GCA_039806885.1 Verrucomicrobiales bacterium | reverse complement strand
CGGAACTAAAATCGGCTGGAGATATCCCAGAACTTGTCCCGTGATCGCCACCAGCTTTACACCCAACACCGCGATGACTGCCAGAGATAGGGCAGTGATGGCCGCCCAGAGCATTCTTCGCTGAAAAGTGGAAGGGTAGAAGCCTTCAGGCTTCGTTTCGGAAGGCTTCGTTTCGGAACAATCAATTTCCATAACTTCAGAATGCGTTAACGATTCATTATTCCTAAGTCGATCCACATCCTTTTCAAGCCAATAGAAAATTCACGCCAAAAATAAACATGGTGCTCCCAATGTCCGTTGGTACAATGAGAGCTACTGCGATGAGTACACTTTTTCGTCTTCTGATCCTTTTCACCTGCCTCGCCTGGAATATTTCATCTTCTGGGAGTTCTCCTGAGAAACCGAACTTCGTCGTCATCCTGCTCGATAATATTGGCAAAGAGTGGTTTGGCAGTGATGGCAGTCTGGAGAATCGCACTCCGCACATCGATCAACTCGCGCGCGAGGGCGTGCGCTTTGAGAACTGTTATGCCAGTCCGATTTGCAGCGTTAGTCGCGTTTTACTGCTCACAGGACGCTACCCATTTCGTACGGGTTGGACCTTTCATCACGACGCCGGAATCTACGGCGGAGGCAATTTTGACTGGACTCGCGAACAGACCTTCGCCCGCATTCTGCGAGATCACGGCTATGCCACAGGAATCTCTGGCAAGTGGCAGATCAGTAACTTTAACGATCCAGGGCAGGAAAAAAGTCTTCGAGAGCACGGATTCGATGAATTCCTCATCACACCCGGCGGGAGACAAGATTCGAAATACTGGGATCCCATGCTGAACGAGAACGGAGTCAGCAGTCTGCGCAAAGGAGCGTATGCACCTGATGTCTTCGTCAATTTCGCCATCGAATTCATGAAGCATCATCGCGAGCAAGCTTTTGTCCTCTATCTACCTCTGACCTTGGCGCACAAGCCCTTCACCCCGACTCCTGATCACACGAATCCGAATGCATCTCCTCAGGAATTGTTCGCCAACTCTGTCGAATACGCCGACCGACTGGTAGGCAAAGTCGCGAAGTCGCTCGATGAGCTCGGCTTGAGGGACAATACCATCCTTTTCGTCACTTCTGACAATGGTAATGAGGACAACATCAGCGCTCGCACTCAATCGGGTCTTGTGTCAGGCAAGATCTACACGATGGCTGAGCAAAGTATTAATATGCCCCTAATCGTGAATTGCCCTCGACTGATTCCAGGCGGGCGCAGCGGTAGCTTGGCCGACTACAGCGATTTACTTCCAACAATGACTGAACTCGCTGGAATCTCCCTGATGACCGAACATCCCATCGACGGGCAGTCTTTCGCTGCCTGGCTCAGGGGGAATGATGCGAAGCCCCCGCGCACCTGGATTCACACCGCATTTCAGGATGAGCGAGTGATTCGGGACGAGCGCTTCAAACTCTATGCAAGCGCGGGGACTCCGGATAGGTTCTTCGATTTGAAAAACGACCCTCAGGAGACTCGCAATCTCATCTCATCGTCAGAAAACGATGTAAGCACAGCGCGCAGGCAACTCGAATCCATCCTAAAATCCTTTCCCGAAGATGCCCCCATGGGATTCGAGCCGCAGAGCATCACGGCTCGAGAATTCCGGGCTAAAAAGCAGGCAGGCTCTACTGAAAAGCCAGGGGCTCAGTAAACCCCAGCACTCACTTCAGTCCCAGCAGCGGTAGCGTGTCCCGATAAATTAGTTCTTCGATTTTTTCGACATTCAAGCGAGGCAGCCCTGTTCCCTCCACCATACGATTCAATCCCCGCAGACCCTCCAGAGTCGAGTTTACTGTCGTGAAGGGATAATCGGTCCCGAACAGCACTTTGTCCCATACTCCGTATTCCTGCACTAGCATCAGACTGTGATAGAGCTGATAGGGACGATAGTGCAAAGCACTGAGATCCGCATAAACATTCGGATGCTTCCGTATCGTCACGACACATTCCCCTTCCCAGGGATGCCCTAGGTGCGCGAGGATAAAACGGATTTCCGGATGTCGAATCGCGACTGGTTCGATTAGGCGAGGAAAGGTGCAGTCGAGCGGTGCCTGACGTACAAAGGTGGTCCCTGTATGCAATAGCACTGGAAGGTCTCTGCTTTCGCAATATTCCCAAAGTGGCTCCAGCGAGGGATCGCTGACGGGAAAACCTGCGTACATCGGCAGCAGCTTCACTCCTCTCAGGTTCAGTTCTTCGCTGCCATACCGTAACTCATCCTGCCAACCTGGCTGCGTAGGATCGACTGAGAGGAAACCGATCAGTCGTTCGCGATCCTGGCTCACGTAATTCGCTACGTATGAGTCATCGACCCAAATCCCAGCGAGCTTCGCTTTCCCACCGAAGACGATGGTCACGGTATCGTCCGGAGCCGTCGCTCGATAGTCCTCATAGCGTACCGATATATCGATGGTCGTATTCGCCTTCGCTCCCGATGCCTGGCGAATGAAATCCTCACTAAAAGCCTCCGGGAAAGGCCATGCGTGGCTGTGAACGTCGATAATCATGGAAGTAAAACGGCTTCTTGAATCCGATCGAATAGCCGATCCACTTCGTGCCTAGTCTCGGGATCGAGGACGAAAGCACGAGGACCGCGAACGATCTCATTGCGGAAAATTCCTTGTCGACAGAGGAGATGTTTCTCGACTGCTAGGAAGCCGTCGAGACTGGTCTGCAGAGAAATCAAAGCACTGAGTGGTTCATGGATCCGACAGGCCTTCTCCATCTCTCCCGCCTGTAGCGCTCGCCACAAAGGGACAAGGGCGGTGATCAGATCCGCTCCAGGCATTGTTCCGACGATCCCTCGTTGAAAGGAGTCGACGAGGGCGATTCCGCCCGTGCCCTCGAAGATTCGGGCTTTGCCCCCCGTCGCATCACGCAGTGCTGAGAGGCGTGGGCCGATGGGGCTAGCTTCCGGCTTGAAAAAGACTCGTTCAGGACCAAATTCCTCAAGCAGTCCGGCCTGAAAGGCGATGCTCATGGGCCGTCCGACGTACCCCGAAGCATCCTGCACGACCAGAGGAATACTCACGCAACGGAGAATGCGAGTGAAGTATCCGCGCAACTCCTCCTCACCCACGGCTACCGATACCGGCGGAATCGCCATCAGTGCCGAAGCTCCTGCCTGCTCCGCACGGTGCGCTCGTTCCTCAGCCAGACGACTGCTCTCGGCCCCGACGCTGATGATTACCGATCCCCTTCCTTGGGCGAGACGACAGACGGTGGCGGCCAGATCGTCACGCTCGCGATCAGAAAGCCGCAGTACCTCTGATACCATCGCCAGAGTCAATCCATCTGCTCCGCATTCAAAGAGCCAGTTGATTTCATGCTCGAGCACCTCTTCATCAATCGTTTCATCTTCTCGATACGGAGTCTGGAACACGGGCAGAACGCCCGAAATGGATACTGTCATCGGTAAAAAGGCTCACGCAGGTGTAATTACATCCCTGATATTCCATTCTGTTCTGTTTCTGCAAGGAGAAAACCGAAATTTGAGCAGGACAGAGACACGGTCTCTCACTGCGAGCATTTCCGCACTAATGAACGCTTCACTTCAGACGTGCTCTCAGCTCGGGCGCAAAGTATTTTAGACGCAGATCAAATTCGATGGCCAGTTCTTTCTCATATTGCGCAGCCAGAGGGCACTGTCCACATTCACATCCGCGCATCTCCAGCCCCAGAGAGGCGAATTCTTCTGTATAGCGTTCCAGCTTTTGCAGATCCTTCGCAGGAGGCGCTCCGAACATTCTCGTCAGGCGGAGTTCCAGCCCTTCAAAGTGAGGTAGCATCTTCAGTAAATCGTTCGTCAGCAGCCAGCCGGGTGCCATCAGATGCCCCAGATGAGCGCGTGCATCCTCGACCGACTCAGCATAAGCGGGTGGGGCGTTCCGTAACTGCTGATCAATCGCAGCGACACAACGAAGAATGCGACTCACCTGCGTGCATGAGACAGCAGCCTCGTCTAGAAGTCGTTCCTGACAGCGAATCACCGCCTTTTCCCAATCCTGTGGCGCACGAGGTGTCCCTAACACCCGTGCGAGAATCCCGCGTGCCAGATCACTCTTTTGCTCAGCTGGAGCAGCTCCGATTCGCGAGAGTATCGCTTCCTCAGCGGCGGTGAGAAAGCGATGTTCATTCGTCGCACAGAACTGATTTGCAGAGCGCGGCGATACAGATGAAACAGCTCTGGGTGTCGGAACTCGCTCCAGTGCCTCGAAGGCGTTCCCGAGGGAGTGAAAAGTACCCGATGATCGATTTTCCGTATCTTTTTGCCTCTGAGTCGAATGAACTGGACGAGGAGTCGGCTCAGTGTTTTGAGCAGAAAACAACAGAGTTTCAAATCGCCGAGCAGACTCTGGATATTCGATACGAAAAAGTCTCGCGAGTCCCAAGCGGTGATGACGCGCCGCACACTCAGCCGAGGGCCAGAGACGTAAGGCGAGTCCGTTTCTTCCCTCCTCGTATAGCGCCGGATAGCCCTCTGTCCGCGAGTCGAGCGAAACACTGCGAGGCAGATCTCCGAAATCCCATTTTCGAAGATCACGTCGGGTATAGCGTCCCTTCGATACGTAGGCAAATCGGTCTTTTACACGTGGCGCGAGCCTCGTCTGCAGCGCTTCCAGATCATCTCCGTATCCGATCACTTTCCCGTGATCATCTACGACTTCAAAATGCATGCGCAGATGTGGCGAGAGTCTTTTCAGATCGAACAAGTCCTTCGCGACTCGGATTCCATACTCTTCCTGAAGAAACGCTGACAACTCTTCCACCAGCCCACAGTCAGGCCTTCCTTCCGGCATCTCCGAGAGAAAATTCTCCGTCACTTCTCGATTTGATGGCAGCATCACACGGAGATCCTTGTGTAGACATCGCAGCAATGCGGACACCTTTTCCCCTACCCAGCCCGGCACCAGATGCTCTCCTATCCATTGTGGCAAATGCAGCAATTCAACCAGCGGAATAACGACCGTGATTCCATCCTCTGGATCAGTCGGTGAGTGTAGGTAGCGAAGATCGAGCCGTAGCGATCCTCCGTTTCCATCCGCGACTTCCAGAACATCTGGATAATCCTCGAATCGAATCGGTTCTCCATAGGAAACGATACAGTCCTCTATAGTGAAATCGAGTGCCCCTGGTGCCTGCTTCGATGCCCATCGCTCGAAATCCTTCTGTGTGCAGATCGTATCAGGGAGGCGATCTTCGTAAAAAGCGGCGATCTGCGGCAAGTAAAGCAGTCCTCCGATCCGTCGTAGCTTGTGCTCTAGCCGTTCCGCCGCTGTCATGGTCTCGCGATTCTGTTGCAGCGCGAGAAGAGGGGCGCGGGTATTCCCATTGACCAAGGCTTCTGTAATGAAAATTTCTCGGGCGATTCGCTGATCGACACGAGCGTAGTGAATCCGCCTTTTATCCACCACCGGCAGTCCATAAGCGAGTACCCTCTCCTCGCCATAAACCGCGCCTTGCTCCTTCGACCATTGAGGATTGGAATAGCGGTATCGACATAGATGCGGAGCCACCTTTTCAAACCAGCCGGGATCGAATCCAGCAATATTTCGCGCGTACAGCTTGGCTGTCTCCACGAGCTCAAACGCCATCACCCACGACGCTGCAGTACTGAAGAGACCCGAACCGGGAAAAATCCAAAAGGTCGAATCTCCCGCGCCCTTATAGCCCTTTCCCTTCCCACGCGACAGCCCGATTCGGCTCGGGATCGCTGCCAGTACGGCTCGATGCAGTGGCTCAGAATAGCTGTCAGCGAGATCGTCGATCTGTTTCCCCGGCGGCAGTTTCCATTTCATCTCACGCAAGGTATCGCGCAACTCTCCGTAAAGTCGGAACCACTCCTGCATTCGGCGATGATTTAGAAAATGGTCCCGACAAAAGCGACGAAAGCGATTTCCCGATCCGCGCTGTGCCGTATCCGCCGCATACCATAGGCGCAGCCACATGGTGAAATCAGAGCGCCTGTCTCGAAACTTCGCATGTGCCTCGTCCGCTGCCTGCTGTCGGTCACGGGGACGCTCACGTGGATCCTGTACGGCTAGGGCACTGGCCAGAACAAGCCCCTCCGCCAGACATCCCTCGCTTTCCGCAGCGATGAGAATCCGACCCACCCTAGGATCGACCGGCAGACGCGCCAGACTGTGACCACACCCTGTCATGTGAACGGCTCGACCCTGTTTGGTCAGCGCCCCGATCTCCTCCAGCTCACGATAAGCCTGAGCCACTCGCTTCGGCGAGGGAGGATCGACGAAAGGGAATTCGAGCGGATCACCCAGTCCCAAGTGCTCCATTTGCAGCACCACACCAGAGAGATTGGAACGCCGAATCTCTGGATCGGTGAACTCTGGTCGAGACTGGAATTCTTCCTCTGTTCCCAGACG
>JBDHQE010000208.1:0-6449 GCA_039806885.1 Verrucomicrobiales bacterium | reverse complement strand
GATACATAGCGAGTGATGCGCACTGTGACGATCCAGGTGATCAGAGCGGCCAGCAGCGTCCAAGGGAGAATCGGCAGCAGGGCACCAGTGGTGGTGGCGACGCCTTTTCCGCCTTTGAACCCCAGCCAGAAAGTGTATGTGTGACCGAGAATGGCAGCCATCGCCGTGGCGATATGAATAAAAGAAGAATCTGACACCCTCAGAGCGATGTAAACGGGCACGCAGCCCTTGATTGCATCACAGAGGAAAACGGCGATGCCAATCGGCTTCCCAAGTACGCGGATGGCATTCGTCGCTCCGATGTTACCGCTGCCATGCTGTCGCAGATCGATTCCCCGCATTCGCCCTGCGATGTATCCGAAAGGAGTGGCCCCCGCGAGATAGGCGAGGAGGATAGGCCAGTATTGCGAGAGTGAAGAAAGGGAGTCTGACATGAGAGGTAAAGAAACGGGATAGTGCTCGATCTTGGAGGGTCGTGAGAAATCTGTCCAGCTAGAGCTTTTCAGAATCCTGATCCCGAATCGCGTCTGAGTAGGGTAAGTGATCCAGAATCCATGCGGTATTGCGATCTGCAGCACCCGCGTGTATCGTCATGGCAGCGACTCCGCGTCGAGCCATTTCTTTGCCGAGAGCGGGAACGCGAAGAAATTCTCGAATGGCAGGAATCAATGCTTCGTCAGTATCGACCTGACGAATGCCGTCGACTCGTAGCAGCTCTGCGACGGGATCGGCGAAATTTTGCATCAGGGGGCCAACGATTACGGGGCGATGCGCGAGGATCGGTTCCACCGGATTTTGACCACCTCCGCCGCGAAAGCTCTTTCCCACCACCACGAGTTCCGCTAGATGATACCATGTGCGGAGTTCACCCGTCGTATCCGCGATCCAGATACGATTTTCTTTCGCCTCAACCTTTTCAACTGATTCGGCACCAAAGCCTGCTCGCCCGCTTCTTAGCACGGGAGAAAATCTATTCGTCAGAAGCTGCGTTGCAATTTCCGGGCCGCGCTCGGCGTGGCGGGGAACCAGAACCAGTGCGAGATCAGGAAATTCCTCTCGCAGAGTGCGAAAGGCTCGCGCCAGCAGAACTTCCTCTCCCTCATGCGTGCTACTGCCCAGTAGGATCTGCGATCCAGCGGGAAGGCCCGTATCGGCCAGCCAAGCCGCTAGTTCAGTCAACAAGACCTCATCAAGCTGCGAACTTCCGTTGAGGTCAAACTTAATGCTCCCCGTCAGGTGAATTTTTTGTTGCTCGACTCCAATGGCCTCCCACCGTGCGATATCTTCTGAGAAGGGAACAGTGACTCCATCCAGCAGGCTCACGAGAGGTTTTACAAGGCTCCGATAACGGCGGTATCTAGCCTCAGACCTCGGCGATAAGCGGGCATTGATAAGAAATACCGGCACGCTACGCAAGCGAAGCAGCCCGATCAGGTTGGGCCAGAGCTCTGATTCAATCAATATAAGCGCGAGAGGATCAATGCGTCGGATAAAGAGCCAAGCGATCCACGGGAGATCAACCGGATTGTGTAAAACGACGAATCCAGAGCGAGTCTTCTCTGATGCGAGTCGATAGCCTGTCGTGGTCGTAGTCGTCAGCAGAATCGGGAGTCTTGGAGCACTCCGTTCCAAAGATTCGATCAGTTTGAGCGCGATCAAGACTTCGCCCACACTCACTGCATGAATCCAGAGCGGTCGTTCCTTTACGAGCGGTGCTAGGGCCTCGGCAGACAGGAATCCAAGACGCTGCAGGAAACCGCGGCGTAGACCTCCTCGGCGGAATCCTTTGATCAAAAAGGAAGGTAAGCCCAAAAGCAGAAGTAGAGGGAGGAGAAGATTGTATAAAATGTAGACGAATACTCGCATCGTGAAACGTAAAGCAGGGCGATGCCTAAAATTCTATCTCAGAGGTTTGAGGAATGAGATTCGCGTCGCACCGTAGATGCGAGATTCATTTTCGTTCCAGAGATGATTCTCAGGAAAGGGCTCACTCGCCAGAGTCTCAAGTAAAAAAATTCCATCGGGGGCTAGCGCCTGTGCGAGAGAGGGTGCGCGGAGGAGTTTTGTGATCCTATCTCTCGACGACTCATCGCGTCCGTACGGCGGATCTGCGAAAATTAGATCGTAGGACTCCGGGCGAAGTGTAGTGAGGAAGGCCATCACGTCGCGATGAAAGACTTTCCCCGGTGAGAGTCTGGTCTTCGCTAGGTTCTTCCCAATAATGCGGCATGCGTCCGAATCCGATTCCACGAAATCAGCAGAGCTGGCACCACGACTCAGCGACTCTATCCCCAGCGACCCACTTCCGGCGAACAGGTCGAGAACGCGAGCACCGGGGATCAGATCGCCGAGAGCAGCGAAGAGAGCCTCTCTTACTCGGTCAGTTGTCGGACGAGTAAGGGAGCGAGGAACCAGCAGCGGGATGCTGCCTGATTGACCGGCTATGATTCGCATAAATAGGGGAAGAGAAAGATGATATTAGTTCAAAGAGAAAGCGCCCTCCAATCGTTTCCATCAGAAAAACGTACGTGTGAATTTCCCAATCTTCCGCCTTTACCCTTTCATCGTGACAGATGAGATTGGGAGAGTCTCGATCTCGTGCTGATGTCGAAATTCCAATGTTATGCGATTAATTCGCCGTCTGTTTCTGCTGACTTGCATCCTCGCCGCCTGTGGAGTGGTGTGGGCGGCGATTCATGCACGTCAGGAAGGATTCAGTAGTAGCTGGAGAAACGCGATCGAACGTGAATTCGCTGCACGCGGCTATCATGTGGATATCGGGAAACTCACGCTGGGGGCGTTTCGCGGATTGGTGGCGGAGGATGTTCGATTTTTTCTGGATGCTTCCCGACAGCAAGAGATCGCCTACGTCGATGCAGTATTTCTAGATGTTGATCTTAGTCACATTTTAAAAAAGCAGATTTTAATTAACTCGATGGAGATTCAGAATGCGCAGCTAAACCTGCCCATCGATCCCACCAAGACACACAATCTCCGCATCACGGGCGTATCGGGGAAGATCGTAGTCACAGAGAGCGTGATTGAAGTGATCCGGGCGGAGGCTTCTGTCGGACCAGTAAGCATTTCGTTAAAAGGATCATTGGGCCGCCCGGATGTAGAGAATTCGTCGAAGAAGAAAAAAATCGATCAGCAGATGACCCAGCGCAGAATGACGCTCGTCGCTGATTTTCTGCTGGAATTGGCGAATTTTGAGATCGTCAAAGGCCACCCGCATGCGGAGATCGAGTTCCGGGGAGATTGGGACGATTTCTCGACGATTTCAGCAAAGGGTGAAGTCTCGATTCCGGCGTTTATGAAAAAGGGCCTGCCGTATCGAATTGAGTCACTGGAGGCAAAAGGAAGCTTCGTGGGACAGGAGGATCGCGTTACATTGGAAGCGTTGAAAATTAGAGATGAAAAAGGGGTTTTTAATCTCTCGGGAGAATGGAGGAAAGAGAAGAATCAGTTTGGATTCTCAGTCTCCTCTACGGCTGACCTCGTCGGGATGGCCTCTCTGTTTCGCAACGATAATCGGCTAGGCGAAATTGTATTTTTCAATCCCCCCACTCTGGAGGCATCGGGATTCATCGATCTGACGCTGTTGCGGCAGAGAGAGATCAAGGGCTTCCCCGGAGAGATATCCGGAGAGTTCAGGGCAGAGCGATTTGGGACTCGCGGCCAAGTCTTCACCGGAGGTAGTTGCGGTTTTAGCATCGCGGGAGAGCGTTTTTACCTGCGGAACGTGCGTCTCGACCATAAGACTGGCGTTGCGTTTCTCAATCTGAAATACGAATCGGGGGCTGGGGATGAAACCATTCGCTATCAGACTGAGATCAGGATGGATCCTCTCGTTTTTCGTCCTTTTCTTAACGATCGAGGGCGCAAGGTGATGGAACCATGGAATTTTGGAGATTCTTCGACAATTTACATCGCGGCAGTCGGGCAGGGAGGGAATTGGGATTTCGCTACTTGGAAGAACCGAGGAGTAATCGATTTGCGGAATTTTCGGCTGAATGGAGTCGAGTTTGAAAGGCTTGAGACCGATTATGAATCAGAAGAGGGTATTCAGTGGTTTCGGAATTCGACTCTCATTCGGGAAGAGGGAAAAGTCACCATAGAATTGGCGAAGAATACTCGTGCAGAGAAGCTCTGGGAGTTAAAGGGCGTCGTTTCATCGGTCGATCCTGTCGCTGGAGTTGGTGCTTTCAGTCCTAAAGTGGGGACGTTGCTGGAAAAATATCGCTTTTCAAAACCTCCCACGATTCACTTTTCGGGAGTTCTCGATGCGAGGACGGAGGAGGAAATCAAAGATCAAGTGAGGCGAACTGACGTGCAGATCGCTTTTTCTGGCGGAGAAGCGGCTCGCTACGACTTTCTCGGGAAGACTTTGACTCTGGAGAATCCGACGGGAGATATCACTATTAAAGGAGCTCAGATTCACCTGAAGTCGCTGAAGGCATCGGTTCTGGGAGGGGCGCTGAATCTGGATTACCAGGCGAAAGATTCACGAAATCCTGACAGTCCATTTTCTCTAGAGGCTCGGGTGCGTGATCTGCCCTTATCAGCGTTGATGCATCATTATGGGGAACGGGAAGATATTGACGGGGATGTCGATGCCGATATTGCGATTTCTGGAAGATTCGGGCAGGTTAATACCTTCGAAGGAGGGGGCGGTATCCGGATCACCAAAGGGCATCTTTTCTCCATCCCAATTCTGGGACCTCTGTCGAAACTGCTTCCGAACAAAGGCGAGAATGGGGCAGTGGCTACGGAAGCCGCAGCCACTTACCGCATCGAGAAGGGAGTGCTGTCTACTGATAATCTGGAGGCACTGAGCAAAGTCTTTCGTGTCAAGGCTGCGGGGACGATCTCTCTGGTGGATCAGTCAGTCGATCTCGAGGCAGTGGTGAACACACGAGAGGAACTATCGCAGGCAGTACTGACTCCTCTGAGCGAACTGCTCACCTTTTCGTGCACAGGTACAGTGCGGAATCCTGTATGGCGGTCCAAACATATTTCCGCTCTAGCCAAGGTTCCGGCAACGCTGATTTCTGAGCTGACGAACATCCCGATCGAGGGACTCAAAAAGCTGGGTCAGTTAGGGCAGGTGCTCTTCGCTCCACTCAATCGGGAAGAGTTGGCAACATCGCACGAACAGTCTGCTGAGCCTTCTGCTGCTGAAAAACGCCGATTTCCGTGGGGCAAAGTAGAGGGGGACGTGGGGAGTCGACTACTTCCGCGAAAGCTGTTCCAGTCGCAGAAGAAATGAAATTGATGCGCTGCCGGATGATGACTCGATCAATCGGGCTTGAGTCTTTGCGATGAAATACTGCTCAAGGCTTCTCTGAAAGGTGGAATTTCTTGAGTCCTATGCTTTAGATATTCCATGCATTTTCGATTTACCTCTAAATTTTATCCTTTGCTGTTTTGTGGCCTCGTCTCTTCACTTGGAGTCGGACGTGCTGAGATCCTACTCACATTGCCAACTGCGGGTGAGACGATTTCCTCTGTCGATCCCGAGCTTCGTAGTTTCCTGACTTTGTCCGGTGAGGCGCGTCGAGAAAAGTTCTCTGATCTGGCGTATCGAAAGAAACTAAGCTATCTCCGTGCTCCTGTGCCGACGATATTCGCCTGGAAATGCACGGATGGTGAAGAGGGGGGATTCACAGTGCAAATTTCTGAAAACCAGGACTTTTCGAAGCCTTTTTCCGGAGTCCAAGTGGAATCAAAGGAATCAGAGGAGTCAAAGGAACAACATCAGGCGAGCTATACGAATTTTCTACTGGGGCGCACGTATTACTGGCGAGTCGAGGGAATACATCAGGGAAAAAAGGTGCTGTCAAAAGTCAGCAGTTTTCAGACAGATTCATTTCCTCCGCGACTGATTCATCTTTCAGGGGTCCCAAACGTTCGCGATCTTGGGGGATGGACGGGACTCGACGGGAGGAAGGTGCGCCAAGGGATGATCTATCGCTCCAGCGGCCTGAATATGCCAAGCCCGGATCGACGGGATGAGAAGGTCGAGTTTTCCAAAAAGCGTCCCGGAGAGGCGCGAATCACGAAAGAAGGGGGCGAATACGCGAGAGAGGGGCTCGGTTGGAAAGTAGATCTGGATCTTCGGAGCGATCCGGAGGTTGGTTCGATGAAAGAGTCTCCAGCGGGAGCCTCCGTTCGCTTGGTTCATCATTCGTCTTCGAATTACGCGAGTATTTTCAAGGACTCGGGGGTGGATGCGATGGTTAAAAACTTCCGCGTCTTCCTCGATACGGCGAATTACCCCGTCGATTTTCATTGCAGTGCCGGAGCTGACCGTGCTGGATCGCTCGCCTTCATTCTCAACGGATTACTCGGTGTATCGCTCGATGATCTGACGAGTGACTGGGAGATTTCGGCATCTCCCGGATTTACCTACGAGAAATACTGGGATCCGATGGTGGCCGGTCTCGATA
>JBDHQE010000207.1:0-6486 GCA_039806885.1 Verrucomicrobiales bacterium | reverse complement strand
CCTCCGGCTCGAAACTCTCTCGCCGACATTTCGCATCGAAGTTCAGTCCTCCTGTCGAGAAGCCTCCCATGCGTAGCACGCACAGCATGATCTGCGTCGTCAGGTAGAGATCCGTCGGGAACTGATCCGTATCCCAGCCGATCAATTCATCCCCCCGATTGGCATCGATCGATCCCAGCGCATTCGCTGCGATCGCCACCTCTAGCTCGTGCATCATCGTATGCCCAGCCAGCGTTGCGTGATTCGTCTCGATATTCAGTTTTAGCTCGTCCATCAATCCATGCTCCCGCAGGAAATTCAGACAGGCCGCTGCGTCGGAGTCGTACTGATGCGTCGAGGGCTCTCGCGGCTTTGGCTCAATGTAGAGAGCGCCGGTGAAACCGATCTTCTTCTTGTGTGCCACCGCCATCCGTAGCAAGGCTGCCAGATGGGATAACTCACGCTTGATGTCTGTATTGTAGAGAGTCGCATAGCCTTCCCGACCGCCCCAGAACACGTAGCCCTCGCCTCCTAGGCTATGGGTGATCTCCATCGCCTTCTTCACCTGAGCTGCGGCATAGGCGAACACATCTGCGTAGGGAGATGTCGCTGCCCCTTGATTGTAACGCTTGTGGGAGAAGAGGCAGGCGGTTCCCCACAGCAGACGTATTCCTGTCGCCTGCTGCGCTTTCTTCAACTCTTCTGCTACCGCATCCAGCGCGTCGTTCGACGCCGCTAGGTCGTTCAATTCCGGAGCGACATCGCGGTCGTGGAAACAGTAATAATCTAGTCCACATTTTTGCAAAAATTCGAACATCGCCCAGACGCGACGCTTTGCATTTCCGACCGAATCGCTCCCGTCATCCCATGGGCGTTCCGCCGTCGCACCGCCGAAGGGATCGCCCAGCCCATTTCGCATCGTGTGCCAGTATGCACCGGCGAAGCGAAGGTGCTCTCGCATCGTTTTTCCTCCGACTAGCTCCGCAGCATTATAGTGTTTGAACGCGAGCGGATTTCGCGATTTCGGACCTTCATAAGCGATTTTCGGGATCGTGGGGAAAAACTCTTCACTCATAGCGACTCAGTTTCTCTCGTGTTTCTACCCCCTTGCAAGCGAAATCGCACCTCTCTCTTCGCGCTTCCGCGTAACGCTCCTCCCACTTTTGTCTCTACGATCCTGCACGCCCCAGATTCCATTCCTCCCTCCCGTATCGCTCTCTCACCAGCCGTTCCGCCTCTTGCATCAGCTTTTCCTGCATTGGTTCCGGCATTTCCTCCGGAGCTACTGCCAGTTCTCCGAGCATTTCTGTGATCCATTCCGCCTTCGGCGAGCGTAGCGAGTTCGGCAGTCGCAGACTTCCCTGATGAATCACTGCTCCTCGCGAGCGCCGCTGTGCTCCGCCTCCGATCTTTCGCCCTGTTGGTTCGTTTAGGAGATCCCACGGAACCGGACGCACAAAACATGGCCCCATTTCCGTCGGCGGCTCACCCTCGGACAATCGTACGGAGTAGCCTGCATTCTTGAGCGACTTCGCGATTTTTTCATGAATCCAGCGATAGCGATCCACTGCCGTGGCACGCGCCAGATCGCTGCCTGCCGGGATGGTCAGAACGAAAGTCAGATCTTCCCCGTGCTCCACCAGGCCACCGCCCGTAAAGCGCCGCACGGTCGTCGCTTCCGGCAGGGGAACGCGATGAAAATAGCCCACCGTCGTCGCCGTCTCTTCCCATCCATAGAATCGAGCGCAGGCCATTCCGGAGGCCAAGGTATAGCGAAACACAGCCTCATCCAGAGCCATTTGCATCGCCGCATCCAGCTTTCTCACGTCGCGCCATCCCAGTATCCGAGACATTCTCATCTGGCAGTTTGCGATGAAACTGATCGCACGCAAAGAAAAGCATTTGCCCGATTCAAAAAAGCGTGTTTCTTGCCATCCGCTTCGGCATCATCGCTCACGTGGCGGAATTGGTAGACGCGCTAGATTCAGGTTCTAGTGGGGAGACCCGTGGAGGTTCGAGTCCTCTCGTGAGCACCTGACCTTAGAATCTGACCTTAGAATCTGATGCCACGAAATTGATTTTACGAAATTGATTTTACGAAATCGTCTCAATTTTTCATGGCAGAGTCCGCCGCACAGGATCAGAATCCCGTTTTTGTTCATCGAGCCTTTTCTGCCATCGCTAGGCGATACGTGCTGACCAATCACGTCCTCACGCTCGGTATCGATTTACTGTGGAGACGCCGAGTCGCCCGCATTGTTCAGGCCGCCAATGCAGAACTCATCCTCGACGTCGCGACCGGTAGTGGTGACCTAGCTCTCGCGCTCCGCTCCGCACTGCCTCAGAGCCGAATCATCGGAGTCGATTTTTGTGCGCCCATGATCGCCGTCGCACGGCAGCGCGGACTTTCCGATCTTCTCGTCGCCGATGCATTGCACCTTCCTTTCCGCGACGCCACTTTTGATGCGCTCACGATCGGTTACGGACTGCGCAATGTCGCCGACTGGTCCGCTGCCCTGAGAGAATTTTCTCGCGTCCTCAAGCCGGGAGGGCAATTGGTCGTTCTTGATTTTTCCCTTCCGAGTCAGCGGCACTTTCGTGCGCTCTATCGCTTCTATCTCCATCGTGTCCTTCCTCGGATTGCCGGATTTCTCACCGGACATCCCGACGCCTACGTCTATCTCGGCGACTCCATCGAGCGCTTCCCTGCTGGGGCGGCCATGTGTGCTCTGATCGAAGCCAGCGGCTTCCGTCAGGTTCAGGCGGTACCGCTCTGCGGCGGCATCAGCAGCGTCTATACCGCGCTTTCCTGCTGATCTAAGCCTTCAATCATAAGGAAAATTCACACGATACGATAAAAATTTAATACGACTGAACAGATCTTAAGGGAGAGGCTGGTTTAAATTTAGAATGCAGGAGGCGTTGGCTAGTGAAGGAAGAGTAGCGCAGACAATCCTGTCTGTGGAAGCCATTCCTGGGACCGCCGACGTCCTCGTCGGCAGCTTTTAATAGAACTGGCATCCGCCAGGAAGATATTTCGGATCCTAAAGGGCGGTTATTTTCAGTGATTTCTGTCTCTGCGCCTCCGCGTCTCTACGGGGAACCTTTCTCCGGTAAAGATGATCAACAAGCTGTCCTTGTAGATTGGAGCGCTTCGCGTCGAGTCTACCGTACAGGTGCGTCGCAGGCCTTGGAGAGTAGCGCAGACAATCCTGTCTGTGGAAGCCATTCCTGGGACCGCCGACGTCCTCGTCGGCAGCTTTTAATAGAACTGGCATCCGCCAGGAAGATATTTCGGATCCTAAGGGACAGTTATTTTCAGTGATTTCTGTCTCTGCGCCTCCGCGCCTCTGCGGGGAACCTTTCTTCGGTAAAGATGATCAACAAGCTGCCCCTGTATCTTCAAGAAAAATTACTTTTTCGTGTCACGCATATCTACCCCACGACAAAGGACTGTGAAATTTTCGCAGATTTGTATTTACAATTTGCGTCGATACTGTCACCCCTATAGAGAATATCCGAAAATACCCAATATCCCTCTTCTGCCCCCCTTTTTTTACCCCTCCTTCCTCCTTCAACCTTTAACCCTTCCATGAAACCGATCACTCCTAAAATTCGCCGGAATCTATTCCTGCAACTTCTTGTGCTGGTGCAGCTTACGCCTGGCCTGGTCCTTTGGACCAATCCCGTGATGGGCAATCCGAGCGGTGCGAATGTGGTGGCCGGGAACGTCAATTTTCAGGGCATGGGGACTAGGAGCCTCGACATCAATAACGTCACAAACGGAGGCAATGGTCGGGCCATCATCAATTGGCAGAATTTTTCTATCGATAAAGGGGAGGTCACGACGATCAATCAGGGAGCCAAGGGCTTCACCCTGAACCGTGTCGTTTCCGGGAATCCAACGAATATTTACGGGCAATTGAAGGCAGCTCAGGGAGGCGTGGCTGTCGTCAATCCGAATGGAATCGTCGTTCACTCAGGGGGGAGCGTGGATGTGGCCGGAATGCTGGCGCTTTCCACCTTGGATGTGCAGAATAAGGAGTTTCTCAAGGGTGGCTCCATGCGTTTCCGTGGATCGACTGCTGCGGCGGTGAGGAACTACGGCACCATCACCAGTTCTGACGGAGATGTGGTCCTGATGGGGAATTTCCTGCAGAACGCAGGCAGCGTCAATGCGCCCAAAGGTACGGTCGCATTCGGAGCGGGTGGTGACATCGTCGTCGATCAGGCGGGAGGGGCGAAAATTTCCGTCATGGCTGGAGGAAAGGGCGGTGACAAAGGGATCGTCAACAGCGGTGAGATCAATGCTGCGGCCGCTGAACTGAAGGCGCACGGCAATGTGTACGCCTTGGCGATTCAGAATACCGGTCTCGTGCGTGCGAGCGGGTATCAGATGAAGGGCGGACGCCTCACGCTGAGCGCCGGCCCGCAGGGGCGGATTGTGAATACTGGGGAACTCAGTGCACGGAATGCCGATGGCTCCGGCGGTCAAATTCGTGTTTCTGGCGGACAGGTGGAACTTGGTTCTCGGGTAGCGGCGACGGAAGATCCATCGGGAATGACTCCTGGACTTGTCGATGCTACGGGTAGCGTCGGCCGCGGGGGCGATATTGTCGTCGAAGGAGACGATATTATGGTAGCGGCTGCGGCGATTGTTGATGCTTCGGGTGAGACGGGGGGCGGCAATGTTCAGATCGGTGGCGGTTTCCAGGGTCGCGATACTTCGATTCGTAATGCGGATAAGCTGACCATCAATGACGGTGCTGAAATCCGAGCGAATGCCGTGGGTAGCGGGCGCGGAGGAAACATCATCCTCTGGGCCGATGGAGATACGCTTTTCGCGGGCGATCTTTCCGTTCGTGGCGTCTCAGGTGGTGGATTTGCCGAGGTATCGGGGCGGCGCAATCTTACTTTGAACGGGGAGCTCGATCTCACCGCGTCAGAGGGCGACGCTGGGACTCTCCTTCTCGACCCCACCAATGTCACGATCAGTTCCGCTGCTCCTTCTACGAACAATATCAATAACGTGATTCTGTCGGATCAGCTAGATAATGGAGTGAATGTCATTATCTCGACGAATTTCGGCTCTGCTACAGATGCTGGGAATATCGTCGTGAGCGATCGGGTGGAATGGTATCAACAGAATGCATCGACGACACCTGGGAGCTTAACCCTCCTCGCGATGGGTGATGTCGTTTTCAATCGCTCCGTGCGCAGTGCGGGGACGGGCGCTATCAACGTGGTCGCGGGCTGGGATGGCTCGACGGGTTTTTCTTCTCCGATTACCGGGGCACAGACGACGGGTGTGTTTAACATGAATGCCGTTCTCGCGACCATGAACGACGGCAATCCTGCGAATGATGCAGCGGGTCTGGGTACTGGCCTCTTTGGTCAGGGGGGGAGTGTTTTTGTGAATAGTCAGGGAGGGGATCAGTTCGTCGAGGTGGGAAGTCGCTTTGGCGATACGAAAATCGCTGGTAGAGATCTTCTCCTAATGGCTGGAACGACGGGTAATGATCGATGGGCAGTCGTTGGATTTCACGATACGGGAGTCGAGTATGAGCTGGGGTGGACCCATGATGGTACGCGGAATGAGTGGTGGGGGAATGCAGCGGGTAACGTTCAGAGTAAAAACTATATTGCGATGCTCGGTGGCACGGCGGATTTTGGGACGGGAGACACGGGTGCTCTGGGGGATCGTGCGTTTAAAGGAGCGGGATTTGGGGCGACGGGAGCGATCAGTATCGGATTGAGCGGCCGTCTCGATATGAGAGGGGCGGACAATCGCACACGAGGATACGTTCAGATTGGGCATGGAGGAAGTATGAGCGCAGAGCCATCAGGTGACGGTAATAAAGTGAACTTTACTACGCGTGATGGGATTATCTTAAATCCCAATGAGAGCAGATATGCGTTTAGTTCGACATGGCGCACCAACTATTTAGGGCAGGATGCACGAATCAACGCGCCGATTTCGATTGAGGCGGGCGGGGATATTTATATAGCAGCGGCGCGTGGATTTGAGCCCGGCTTTATGGACATGATCACTGCCGACTTGGCGGATGGTCACTATGCTCTCGTAGGACATGGGGGGTATGGGAATTCTCTCAGCGGACATGGCGATATTACGGTGATCGCGCACGGAGCGACCACGCTCGCTGACGGGCGAGGACTAGCGGGTGCGGGCATTCAGCTCCGTGGAGGAGGTGGCACGGGAGCCTTCGCGGCGATCGGTCACTCATCAGATTACAATAACAATGGCAGAGGGATCCTCGATAAGCAGCGATCAGGGAATATCACCGTAATCGCCGAGACGGGTGCGGTTCGCATGTTGGGCTTCAACTTGCTTCCTCGGGAGGGGACGACAGTTTCTGACCGGAATATCGGTCGGCTTCTAGGGGTGACTGAAGAGCTGGCGGTCGGGAGTGCGATGGATAATCCCTATTACTACAGTGCTGTGCATATTGGGCATGGAGGAGGGAATGGTACGACTACTGCTGCTAG
>JBDHQE010000206.1:0-6506 GCA_039806885.1 Verrucomicrobiales bacterium | reverse complement strand
GACTGGACGAACCAGGACCCGGAAACCGCGACAAAGCCGAAAAACACGATCACGAACAGTTCCCCCATCCCGCGATAAGCCAGCGGCCAAGGACCGCCCGTGTATCCGTAGGCGAACAAGAGCGACACCACACCGATGAGCGCAATCGGCCATCCCCTCTCGACCACGAGCGGCATAGACACCACCACGGCGAGCATCGATGTCAAGAAAGCCCCCATCATCACCGTCTGCGGACGCAGCCATCCCGAGGCCGTGGCGCGGCGCGGCCCCAATCGCTCCGACGTATCCGCGCCCTTCTCATGGTCGATCGCATCATTGAAGAGATTCGTCGCGATCTGGATCAGAATACAGCCCAGTAATGTGAAGCCGAACAGCATCCACGAGCCTGTCGTTGGGTTTCCGTCCACGAGCAGGGGCATAGACCCCACCCACACCGGGACGATCCCCGCAGGCAAGGTCTTGGGGCGGGCAGCCAAAAACCAGGATTTCATTTAGTCTGATTCATTCAGCGATAGAAGAAAATTTGATCCTGTCACCTAACAAGATCCGATCTCAGAGTCAACTCTGATTGCCTTCGCTAGCTTTTCGCATCTCGCGTCAATACGGAGCCGATCATTCGAGATTTCGATTGAAAACCAAGCCGAATCGGATTGGGTTCCCTCAGACCTTTTCTTACTGAGGCCGTATCTCCCATGAGTACTCCCCATATTCCCATCCTTCGCCAGGGCCGTGTTCATCGCTCTCTCGACGTCCAGACAGTGAACCGCCTCGGCTCAGATGAAGCCGCCGCCGAGATCAGTTTCGCCTGCGCTGACATGATCCGCTATGACATGCGCCATGTGAGTGAGGCACGGGACGCTCTGAAGCGATTTTCTTGCTCCGATCTGGCAGAAATAACGAAGAAGGCGGGCGAGATTTTCCTGCACGATACACTTCCCATCGGAATCGACGGGGCGATGCAGACTCCCGACGATTACGTGCTCTCCCTCGCTGCGACCAGTGGATTGCCTCACTCGCTGATCCAGATGAACATGAAGCGACTCGCCTCCGTCTTCGCGGATATCGATAGCATTTTTCGCGGACTCAGCCGTGGACTCGCCTGGGAAGTTCTCGACCGAGGCTACGGAGAGCAAAACGGAGTCCCGGTTAGCTTTTCTCCGACTACCAACGAACTGGCCGTCATTCTGCCCAGCAACTCCCCCGCCGTGAACGCCCTTTGGATACCTGCGATTGCGATGAAAATCCCCGTCCTGCTCAAACCCGGGCGAGAGGAGCCATGGACGCCTTGGCGCATCATTCAGGCCTTCCTGAAGGCGGGATGTCCATCGGAAGCGTTCAGTCTCTACCCCACCCAACACGACGGCTCCAGTATCATCATCCGCCGAGCCGGTCGAGTGATGCTCTTCGGCGACGACTCTACCGTGAAGCAATATGCGAACGATGAGCGCGTGGAGGTCCACGGCACCGGTTATTCGAAGTTTCTCATCGGTGAGGATGAAATCGACAACTGGCCACGATACGTCGATACCATTGTCGAATCGATCTCAGCGAACTCTGGGCGAAGCTGCATCTGCACATCCACCGTAGTCGTCCCGCGTTACGGTGATGAAATCGCCCGTGCCGTGGCTGAAAAGCTCGCCCAAATCCGTCCCTCAGCTCAGGATGATCCAGAGGCAAAGCTCTCCGGTTTCGCCAATCCGAAATTCGCTGAATGGATCAATGAAGCGATTGAGGCGGGACTCGCCGCCGGCGGTGCTGTCGATGTTACCGCCGAATTCCGCGCAGGCGAACGCTTCCAACAGCGCGACGGCATGAACTACCTTCAGCCCACACTCGTCCGAGTGAATTCGTTCGATCAGGAACTAGCCATCCGAGAGTTCCTCTTCCCCTTTGCCAGCGTCGTAGAATGTCCACAGGAGGAAATGCTCGACCGAATCGGTTATTCTCTGGTCGTGACTGCTGTCACCAATGATCAAAACTGGATCGCTCAGCTTTTCGACAACTCCGAGATCGACAGACTGAACATCGGCAACATTCCCACGAATCGGATCAAATGGGACCAACCGCACGAGGGGAACCTCTTCGAGTTCCTCTACACACGCCGCTCCTTCCAGATCGCTCAGAGCGCGTGATTCCTCCTTTTCCTAGCCTCGATGTCATCTGATTCTCTCACCGTCCATACCATCTGCCAAGGACTCGATCTTCCTGACTGGGTTCTCGATTTTCGAGACAGCGCAGGGGACAAGGTTATCTTTGGACCGGGCAGACTCGCTGATCTCGGACTAGAAGTCTCTCTCCTCGAAGGCACCCACGCTCTTCTGGTAACAGATCCGGGCATCGCCAATGCGGGCTTAGCTGACAAAGCCTTCGATTCTCTCAGGCGGCATGGGATCGCCTGTTCCACCTTTGCAGAAGTAAGGGAAAATCCTACGACGGAAGACGTGGAACGATGCGCAGCGTTCGCCGAAGCGGAAGGGATCGATCTCATCATCGGACTCGGCGGTGGTTCTAGTCTCGATACGGCCAAAGGATGCAACTTCCTCCTCACGAACGGCGGGCGTATGCAGGATTACTGGGGAATCGGAAAGGCGACCCGCCGAATGCTGCCCTTCATCGCCGTGCCCACCACTGCGGGAACGGGTAGCGAATGTCAGAGCTTCGCCCTGATCTCCGATGCAAAAACTCATGCCAAAATGGCCTGTGGCGATCCGAAATGCGCCGCAGCGACCACAATCCTCGATCCAGAGCTGACCATCACCATGCCCCATTCAGTGACGGCACACACTGGTATCGACGCCATCGCCCACGCTCTGGAATCCGCCGTCTGTACGAAGAGAAATGATATCTCCCTGGCCTATTCCTACGCGGCATGGCGACTCTTGGATTCCGGATTCCCGATTGTCAACGAATCGCCGAGCGATCTGGAAGCTCGCTCTGCCATGCAGATCGGCGCTGCATTCGCCGGGGTGGCTATCGAGAATTCCATGATCGGAATCGCCCATTCCTGTGCGAATCCCTTGACCGCCCATTACAATATCGTCCACGGACTCGCTGTCGGCGTCATGCTCCCCCATGTTATCGAATTTAATCAGTCCGATGCTGCAGCAGGCGCAACATATCGTCTATTTAGCTCGCACATCCCTCTCGCTGATCGAGTCCGCGAGCATCTACGGCTTTGTGGTATGGACCAATCCTTGCGCGAATTAGGTGTGGAAAGATCCCAGATTCCCCTGCTCGCCGCCGAAGCTGCAAAGCAGTGGACAGCACAATTTAATCCGATACCTGTAGACGCCGCTGCACTGGAGAAAGTATATCAGGCTGCGTGGTAAGTCCCGCTGTAGAGTGTGAGGAGTCGCACCGAAGTCTAAGGGAATCTATCGGCCCCTCCCCGAATCGCGTGCTTGACGCGAGCCTCCCGGATCATTCAGAGTGATCCCGATCCTGAGCATCGATCATGACTACATACGCTACCGCCCATCCTCTCCGAACTTTCACGCAGATCTCTTTCGCTCTTCTCATTGGCATTTTCCTGATATCGCCCACCTGGGCCGAAAATCCGCCGCCAGCAGCGAGCTTCCGCGCTGGAGCGGCTATCAGCGACGTGACGCCTCCTCTGGGCTCGTCCATGAACGGATACCTTCAGGATCGCCACGCCACCTTCATCCACGATCCTCAACACGTCCGCGCTCTCGTCCTCGACGATGGCCAGACGAAGCTCGCCATCGTCGTCGTCGATAGCTGCGTGATCGGACGTAAATTGTTCGATCAGGCGAAAAAGCAGATCGAAGAAACTGTCGCGATTCCGATGACGAATCAAATGATGTCTGTGACGCACTCCCACTACTGCGGGACCATGGAACCCGTGGGGCAAAGCGAACCCGATCCTGATTACCAGCAGTTCGTCGTCAGCCGCATCGTCGATGCTGTCCGCTGTGCCGTGCATAATCTTGAACCTGCTCAAATCGGCTGGGGTATCGGACGAGTGCCGCAGCATGTCTTCAATCGGCGCTATCTCATGAAAGAAGGCACCATCCCACCGACGCCGCTCGGCGTCACTACCGATCAGGTCAAGATGAATCCAGGCGTCGGAAATCCCAATGTCATCAAAGCCGCCGGCCCCACCGATCCAGAAGTGCGCTTTCTCGCCGTCCGTTCCGTGGAAGGCCGCCTGATTGCCCTCCACGCCAGCTATGGGCTCCACTATGTCGGTGGATTCGACCCTACCTTCATCTCAGCGGATTACTACGGAGCCTTCGCCCGAGCACTCACCGATCGACTGTCGCCGAAGCCAAGCGATCCCCCTTTTGTCCCCATCATGGCGAATGGCACGAGCGGAGACATCAATAACGTCGACGTCTTCCACAAGCGAGAAAAGCAAAAACCATTCGAGCAGGTGACCATTGTCGGCACAGACTTGGCAGACGAAGTCACGAAGGCTCTCGCGAAGATTGAATGGCACGACCAGGCAAGTCTCGGTGCTCGCCAGCGCGAGTTAACGCTCAGCGTGCGCCGTCCAGCCGCCGAGGATCTGACTCGTGCCGAAAAGATCATGGCAGAATCTCGCGATCTGCCGCAACTCACAACGCTGGAACAGGTCTATGCCCGCGAAGCGACCCTGCTGGACAAGTTTCCGAAAGAAGTCTCTGCCCCCATCCAAGCCTTTCGGATCGGAGACATTCAGATCGCTGCGATTCCCGGCGAAGTATTTGCCGAAATCGGGCTGGAAGTCAAAAAGCTCCATCCCGACTGCTCCGTGATCTCTCTGGCGAACTCTTTCCACGGCTATATTCCTACGCCTGAGCAGTTCTCCATGGGAGGTTACGAAACATGGCCAGCCCGCTGGAGCTACCTCGCAGGGGACTCATCACCGAAAATCGTGAAAGTGATCGATGATCTGGTAAAGGAATTGAAGGAAAGCAAGTAGATGTGAAGCGATGCTCCATGCGTGCGATGCACGGAAGCGTAATTTCACAAAAGTCTCGAGAACCTCAGTTTTTATCATCCCTCCGGCAGAACTCTGATTCTGCTGACGAGACATAAAGATTCACTCCGTCTTTGGCATTCTTCTAAAAAGATCGTACGCTTAGGAATGAGTATCGATCATGATCAGGAGGACCCACTGGCAGCGTACGGCTATGGCTCCTCCAGCACAGGAAAAACAGTCGCTATCGTCCTCCTATCCCTCTTGCTGCTTGTTGCCTTGGGTGGAGCGGTCGTTCTCGGAAAGCTGTGGAGTGATGAGCAGGCCAAGGTGCTCGACCTAGAACAGCAGACGAAGACCTTCACATCCCTGGTCAATGACCTAGAAAATAAAAGTGCCGAACTGTCCTCACAACTCGCAGACAAACAGGCGGAAAAAGAGCGAATCGTGCAGGAATGGACAGCGCAGGTAGAGCAGTTGAAAAAAGATCATGCGGATCAACTCCAGCGCACCTATGCGCAGATGAACGAAATCATCTACGATAGCCGTTCTACTCTAGAATACATCGGTCAGATCGAGGGGCGCTTGCGCTCGGGCGAGAAGATTGATCGCACGGACGCTGCGAAACTAACCGCAGTGATCAACGGACTGGCCTTGCTCCACCAGCAATACAGCAAACCTCTGAACGAGTTCCGGGAACTGGATCGCTATTTCTCCCAACAGCTCGCAAGCCTCCCCTCAAATCAAGTAGATCCGCGTGAGACGGCATCGCTCGGACGGAAAATCTTTAAAGGTAAAGAACTCCGTGCTGAACGAGACGCCTACATCGAGAACCAAGCGCGACGTAATGCTCTGGTCGAAGCCCGAAAATCTGCCTCTGCCGCCTACGCGAGCGCTCAGCAGCAAATGGCGAAAATCTCACTCGACGTGAACCAGTATTTGATCGAACTGCAGCACATTGTAGACGCACGTGAAGCATCTGCCGACGAAGTCGCGGATTTCTTTAGTAAGTCGAAAGAAATTCTCAAAATTCACGATAAGATTATGAGTATCGAACCACCAAAAGTCGAACCAATCCAACCGTAAATCGGATACTGCGGATCATCGCTTACTCGTGTTGAATCCCTTACGATTTACACACTCGCCGCTCAAAACGCTGTTCCATCAACTAAAATCCTCCTTTCCAGTGCCCCCCCCGCTTCTTTTTTAATGAGGAAATTCAACTGGTTCCTGAAGCGCACCCTCACCGGCATCGGCAATTTGCTCCGCGAAAATTCGATTGATCCACTTCCCTTTCGCCACGGATTCCACGGATATCGCTTTCAAGATCTCCGAACCGATGCTGCTGCGGGCCTCAATGTCGCGCTACTCTCTTTCGCACAGGGAATGGCAGTCGCCACGATCGCCGAGCTTCCGCTGCAGTATGGCATCGTCTCAGGCGCGATCGCCGCTGTGATTGCGCCATTCTTTGCAGGGTCCCGCCATACGATTCTCGGACCTTCGAATGCCACGGCCTTCCTCCTCTTCGCACAAATTGCGGCATTTTCTCAGGCGGATCGCCTGTTCTATCTCCCGATGCTGGTTC
>JBDHQE010000205.1:0-6547 GCA_039806885.1 Verrucomicrobiales bacterium | reverse complement strand
CGGATCAGGGGTGTAGCCTGCATTGTCTCCTCCCACGGGAACCACCACATTTGGTAGTTCTACTCGCTGATCATTTCGCCAGAGATGATCAGTGAAGTGATTGTGTGCATGACGCTGATTAAGATAGCCGAAAAAGAGATCGAATCCGTGCTTCCAAGGCAGGCCGGGTTCGGCGACTCCGAAGTCTCCCAGTCCCCACTTTCCGCACAGTGCGGTGCGATAGCCGACCTCGTGCAGCACATCGGCGATGGTGGTATCACCTGGATGCAGCATTTGCGCTTCAGGATTGGTCGGGCCAGAGTTTCCTCGGACGCGGGTGTGTCCATGATGGAGTCCCGTCATCAAGACGGATCGCGAAGGAGCGCAGACAGTCGCGCCCGCGTAAAAATGCGTCAATCGGAGACCCTCGCGAGCCATCTCATCAATGCGTGGAGTCTGGATCACCTTTTGTCCGAAGCAACCGATCTCTCCATAACCCAGATCATCTGCCATGATCCAGATCAGATTCGGTCGATCATCGGCGGCTAGAATCGAAAAATGACAGAGTAATGCAGTGCCAGCAGCGAGGATTGCAGATCGAATCATGAAGATCAGGATAAATTCGTTTTGATAAGAAACGATTGCCTAAAAATCAGGTCAAGGTCAAAAGGATACGCATACCCTGACTGTTTCGGCGTGGCTGACTTGCACGCTAAAAAAAGTCACATCACTGCCCATTCCCAGTTCATTGAGAGTCGAACCGGAGAAGGACGGAATGATAATACCCTTACCCCATCGCCCGAAGCGAAGGTAGGAATTATTCCGAGATCAGTTGATTTAGCACGTAGGGCAGGATGCCCCCCGCATTGTAGTAGTCTACCTCTGCAGGAGTATCGAGTCGCACCTTCAGCGGGATGGATAGCGAGCTTCCGTCGCTCTTGTGGACCACCAGTGATGCGGACTGCATCGGTTTCAACTCTCCGGCGATTCCTATGATGTCAAAGGTGGCATCGAGCTGATCTTTCACCTTCTCATAGTCGGACGGATCGACGAAGACCAGAGGCAGAACGCCCATTCCGATCAGATTGGAACGGTGAATGCGCTCATAGGACTTGGTCACGACAGCTTGGACTCCGAGCAGGCGAGTGCCTTTCGCGGCCCAGTCACGGGAGGAACCCATGCCGTAATCGACTCCTGCGATTACGATCAGATTCGCGCCATCCGCTTGATAGGCCATGGCAGCATCGTAAATGAACGCAGGTTTCGCTTCGCCGAGCGGCGTGATCTCCTGATCGGGAGTGGGAAGGTCTCTGGAGCCGAAGTATTGGGTGTAGCCACCTTCGATACCGGGACACATCAGGTTCTTGATGCGAACGTTGGCGAAAGTTCCTCGCGTCATCACGCGGTCATTTCCACGTCGCGAGCCGTAGGAGTTGAATGCCGCCCGCTCCACTCCATTCTTCAGCAGGTAACGTCCCGCCGGGGAGGTGGGCTTGATTGCTCCAGCAGGTGAAATGTGGTCGGTCGTTACGGAATCGCCGAAAATTCCCAGCGGACGAGCCCCGACGATATCGGTATTCCCCCCCGTTTTCGTTTCAAAGAAGGGAGGAGACTGGACGTAAGTCGATTTCTCGTTCCAGGCATAAGTTGCGCCAGTACCTCCGTGAATTTCGCCCCACTTGGGATTCGCATGGGCGATGTTTCCGTAGAGTTTCGCATAGACCTCGGGCTTGAGCGCTGCGTCCATCTGTGCGCGGACTTCTGCCTGAGAAGGCCAGAGATCAGCGAGATAGACCGGTTTCCCGTCTCGATCCGTACCGATGGCCTCGGTCGTCAGGTCGATATCGACTCGTCCGGCTAGGGCGTAAGCGACGACGAGCGGCGGCGACATGAGAAAGTTCGCTCGTACCGAACCGTGGATTCGGGCCTCAAAGTTCCGGTTCCCGGAAAGTACAGAGGCACAGACCAAATCTCCACTCTTAATCGCTTCTTCAATCGCAGGATGCAGAGGACCTGAGTTTCCGATACAGGTGGTGCAGCCATAGCCGACGGTTTCGAAGCCGATCTTGTCCAACTCCTTCTGCAGCCCAGTTGCTTCGAGGTAGTCCGTGACTACTCGCGATCCGGGAGCGAGCGAAGTTTTTACAAAGGGTGGGACTGTCAATCCTTTCTCGTTAGCCTTCTTCGCGACCAGTCCAGCGGCCAGCATCACGCTGGGGTTGCTAGTATTCGTGCAGGAAGTAATCGCCGCGATTACGACTTCGGCGTGGCTCAGAGTGGTCTTGATGGGATCGAAGGCCTCCTTCGCCAATACGGGGATCGATGTCGGGCGATTTCCCGTCATTTCGACCTTGTCCATGTCCGATCCTGGTTCGATGGGTTCGAGCAGAGACCCGACAGAGAATCCAGCGGGCTCGGCCATTTTGATTTCCACTTCGGCACTGCGCTGATCTGCGGATAGACCGAAGCCCCCAGCGGAAACGGGAGTCGTAAAAAGGCGGTCAAAGGTGCTCTTGAGCGCAGGCACTTCGATGCGATCTTGCGGGCGTCTCGGTCCAGCGACGGAGGGGCTGATCGAGGCCAGATCGAGTTCTAGAACCTCTGTATAATCGCAGGCATCGGCCTCATGAATTCCGTAGAGGCCCTGTGCCCTGTAGTAATTTTCAATCGTCTGACAGAGTTCTTCAGAGCGCCCCGTTCCGCGCAGGTAGCGCATGGTCTCGCCATCGACAGGGAAGAATCCGATCGTCGCGCCGTATTCCGGGGCCATGTTTCCGATCGTTGCTCGGTCGGGCAGTGCCAAAGCGGCGGCACCAGCGCCAAAGAATTCTACGAATTTCCCGACGACGCCGTGTTTGCGGAGCATCTCAGTGACTGAAAGTGTCAGGTCTGTCGCTGTGACACCCTCACGCAGTTTTCCGTGCATGTGTACGCCCACAACTTCCGGCACCAAGAAAGTAACCGGCTGCCCGAGCATTCCAGCCTCGGCCTCAATCCCACCGACGCCCCAACCGACGACGCCCAAGCCGTTGATCATGGTCGTGTGTGAGTCCGTTCCGACGAGAGTGTCGGGATAATACAAGTCACCTTTGGAAAAGACGCACTTCGCCAGATATTCCAGATTCACCTGGTGAACGATTCCGATACCGGGAGGCACGACGGAGAAGGTCTTGAATGCCTGTTGTCCCCACTTGAGGAACTCGTAGCGCTCGCGGTTGCGGATGAACTCGATCTCCATATTTCGCTCGAGAGCGGTGTGGGTTCCGGCGAAATCGACTTGCACGGAGTGGTCCACCACGAGATCGACCGGAACCAGCGGCTCGACCTTTGCTGCATCTGCTCCACGCTCGACCGCAGCATCTCGCATGGCGGCGATGTCAGCCAGTAGAGGGACGCCAGTGAAGTCCTGCAGAATGATGCGAGCCACAGTAAAGGGGATCTCGTAGTCACCGGGCGACTTCGCATTCCAGTTCGCCAGATTCGTTACGTCCATCTCGCGAACCTTGCGTCCGTCCAGATTCCGTAATACAGACTCCAGCACGATCCGAATGCTGACCGGCAGGCGAGAGATATTCTTCGCCACTCCGATTTCTTCGAGGGCATTCAAGCTATAATATTTTCCCTCAGATCCGGATCCGGTCTGAAAGGTTCGGATTACATCGAAACTCATCTGTGTTTAGCTGGGACGGTTAGAAATGG
Organism: Verrucomicrobiales bacterium; assembly: GCA_039806885.1. Taxonomy (GTDB): domain Bacteria; phylum Verrucomicrobiota; class Verrucomicrobiia; order Verrucomicrobiales; family DEV007; genus Arctic95D-9. The sequence goes on along the minus strand of JBDHQE010000205.1, from coordinate 2,869 downwards.
TGAACTTGGTGAAAATGCCGGACTCATGAGAGCCGGGCGGATGCATTACACGAAACTAGCGCCGAAATGCACTCTATCTGTAAAGCACGATTCCCATCGCGGCAAGGATGGGAATCGGTAAAAGGATAGAAGGAATCCTCACGAGGAAAGCTCAGAGGATCAACTGAAGAGCCGGAGCAGGCTCAGGCGAGTTCAGCGAGTTTCGCTTTGATCGCCTCGAAATTCGGCAGATCGTGCGGATCATCGTGACTCTCCGCGTATTGGATCACGCCATTCTGATCGACGATGAAAGCGGAGCGCTTCGACACTCCACCCATTTTCAGATTCTTTTCCGGGAGGAAGGTATCGTAGGCAACGCCATAGTCCTTCGTCACTTTGTGCTCGTAATCACTCAGTAAAGTGAGGCCGATGCCGTCCTTCTGCTTCCAGTTTTGCTGGGCGAAAGGATTGTCTCCACTGATGCCGAGAACTGTAGCGTTGAGCTTCTCATAGGCCTCGAGATCGCCCGTGACGGAGCAGAATTCGGTGGTACAGACACCAGTGAAGGCCATAGGGACGAAGAGCAAGACCACGGGGCCGTTTGCGATTTGCTCGGACAGACGGACGAGTTCCGGGCCGTTTGCACCAATGGTGGGAAGTTCAAAATCAGGGGCTTTGGAGCCAATTGAGAGAGCCATGAGCGTATTCGATTGAGGGTTGGAGATTTAAGGTAAAATAGAAAAGACCGGCTTGATCCGGCCGAGATACGGTACCGACCTTCCGAGCTCGGTCAAGGTGCGATTACCTTCGATTCTGGTGGAGTTTCGTTCGTTTTTGTCTCTACTACGAGCTGACTTTTCTCGGTGTACACTGCGGCTAGAGAGGGGACATTGGCCTGTAGTGCGGGGATCTCGGGATCGAGCCGGAATAGGTCGAGTGCCGCATATCCGGTGATGAAATTCGACGGTAGTTCTCCGACATCGGGATGAATGTCGATCACCTTGAAAGCGATGGTGCGGGCGCGCAACTCAGGCTGGAGAGTAAAATTTCCGTTCAGATAACGAAAACCCTTTTGGAACGGACCTTTGCGCATCGCCTGAGACATGCGGACAGTCAGTCCGTCCTCAGTGATTTCTTCGATGCGGGTGTTTCCTCGGAATCCCTTTGCTTCGTTGAGGCTCGCGATCAGTGCATTTAGATCCTCTGCGGTGAAGAGCACTCGCTCTGCCTTTCCGGCCTTTACCGCATCGGCGATCTGTTGGAGTTTGCCTTGAGCCTTCGAAATCTCAGTCGCATCTGAGGGCGCGATATCCACCTCAACGGGCGCGTCTTGCGTAAAGCCCCCAAATGCCCGGAGCTGCACAATGCCGATCCCGATATAGAGCGCGATCAAGCCTCCGAACACACCGATGATCGTGGTAAGGATACAGCATCCCGGCGCGGGCGAACCTCTACGGTCGCTCTGATCGGCAGAGGCAGTTTCGTTGGTTTCTGACATGTGCGGCATTTTGGCCCGCCTGAGCGGAAACGCAAAGAGGGATTTTAGGATTCCTTTGAAATGAGGACGGATCTTTCGTGAGCACTTTCATGAAGCTGACGAGAGATCGAGCTTGTTGATTTTACACGATCAGATAGCATCTTCTCGATCTCGGAAAAGTTGCTCGGAGATTGTCACCTGCCGACTCGACTCGTATGAATCAGGAAAATGAATCGATGCATACTCTCATGAACCATTCTAGCCGCTTTTCTGTTCGTTCGCCGAGATTTCATTCGTTTCAGGTTTCACTACTGGCTGCTCTGGGAATCGCTGGTTTGATTCCGTCGCAGGTCGTAGCCCAGCAGACGTCTGAACTCTGGGGGAAGGAGGGAGAAAAGTGGACGCCTGAGAGCCGGCTTCCCGATTTTTCTCAAGCGGGCTATCGTCGAGGAGAGGAACTTTATCGAATTCCGACCGACGTGATCTCTGTCAAGGACTTCGGAGCGACAGGTGACGGACAGACAGATGACACGGAAGCCTTCAAGAAAGCCATCGCTGCTGGACCAGACAAGTTGATCCTGATTCCGAAAGGTCGCTATATTCTCTCCGATATTCTGGAAATCACTGAGCCCCGCATCGTGCTGCGCGGCGAGGGACCGGAGGCGACGGTTCTGCTGTTCACCCGTCCCTTGCAGGAGATTAACCCAAAAACGGCTCGTACGGGCGGCTTCGGTGCGAACGGTCGAGACACGACTCCGTATTCATGGGGCGGAGGATTGATCAGTGTGACCGGGGATTCGCCCGAGATTGGGGGCGGCATTGCGGTGGCTGATGAGGCGACGCGAGGGGCCTCTCAACTGACACTGGAATCTCACGATTTCAAGGTGGGAGATGAGATCGTAATTTCATTGAAAGACGACACTGAGAAGAGCTTGTTGGCTCATCTGTATCGAGGGCAGGGTGTGGATATCAGTCCACAATTCTCAAAGGCCATTAAGCAGGTATTCCGCATCACCGCCGTCAGTGGCAATGAGATTTCGCTGGACCGGGCGCTCCGCTTCGATGTTAAATCCACATGGAATCCACTCGTGCGAATGTTTTCGCCTCGTGTCACGGATGTCGGGATCGAAGAGCTGGGATTCGAATTTCCCGCGACCCCCTACGTTGGACATTGGGATGAGGTAGGGTTCAATCCCATCGAATTCACGCCGAGCGTTGCACACTGCTGGGCACGGAATCTCCGTATCCGGAATGCAGACAGTGGTCCATTCGTTCACGGCTGGTTTTGTTCTCTCGACGGACTCACGCTGGACGCGGATCGTAAGCGTGCGCTGAAGAATGGCATCTCCGGGCACCACGGCCTGTCGCTTTTTGGCAATGATGGACTCTGCACGAACTATGTGATCGAAACCA
>JBDHQE010000204.1:0-6549 GCA_039806885.1 Verrucomicrobiales bacterium | reverse complement strand
ATTGAGTGGTCGAAAACAAAGAACGGTGCGCCCATCGAATATCGATTCTCTGTTCCTGCTGACGACCACTACATCATGCTGATGCGCATCCGCTCCGACGATTCGTCTGCGTCCAAGGATGCCATGCGCTTCAGCCTAGACGATCAGGAACCGGGCCGATGTTCCTTACGAGTCAAACCCGACTGGGGCTGGTGTATGGCGGCACAAACGGGAAGTTCTTTTACCTGTCTTCAATCCTTTCAATTGAGTGCCGGAGAGCACGTAATCCGTATCATTCCGCGCCAGTCGCTGTCTCTCGATATGATCGCGGTGACTCCGAATCCGAAACCTTTTGAATAGTAGTAGTCCCTTCAGACTCTCGATCTCGCTATCGACTTGTTCTCGTAGAATTGCTCATCCAAGATAAATCCCGGCCGATCACTAATTCCGTCATCTCGGCGTGATGTGTGTTCTTCATCGCAATTGGCTTCGCTTGCAGTCCGTATTTCCGAGCCAACTCTCTGACCTCGTCCGTGTGATCGTAGGTCATGATAAAGTCACCGGCCAAGGCACAGCATTCCTGAAAGAGCAGGTCGTGATCCATTTGAAAATGAGTGTAAAGCCTAGCTCCCGCTCGCTTTCCACCGACCGTATATGGTGGGTCAATGAAATAAACCGTTTCAAGTTCTCCCCGAAACTCTTTTAACACGGTAAAGGCATCTTTCTGCTGAAAAGTCATTCGGGAAAGAATCACGTTCATCGCGTTGATTCGCCTAGCGAGAGTCTCAGGGTACCATCGCGATAGTATCCCTTTTCCTGCTTCTCCGTACTTCAAAAAGCCCGAGCCAGCAGCAAGAATTCCACCGTGACACACCCGATTCTTTAGGATCGTTTGAAATGCCTTGTCCCTTCGGGTTTTCGAAGGGATAGAAAGTTCATGAACGATACTCTCTCGTGAAGCCGCAAACTTTCGAATACGATTCGCCAGCCATTCCCCCTCTCCCGAGAAAATCGTCTCCCAAACTGATGCCACCTGATCGTCCAGTTCGATCATTAGAACAGAATCCACTAATCCCTCGAAAGCAGCCGTTAAAGAAATAATTCCTCCTCCAGCGAATGGTTCAATTAATCGCTTTGGTTTCTTGGGACGACTTCTCAGCCACTCTCTCAGTCTCGGTACAAACCAAGTCTTTCCGCCGGGGTAGCGAAATGGACTTCGCTGCGGAACAGAGGCGACGTTAACCGGGCGATCAGAAGATTGAACGTCATGTTCAAAGAGTTCCTGTTGTACAAAGCTCATGATCAATACGGCGATTCAATGGTTCGATTAACGGGTGGCGACTCAAGTTTTTCATCTACCTTCGACTGAAGTAATGCGAGAAAATTCTCGACTTTACCAACCTTTGGCCGTGTGATCGCATTTAACGAATCAGAAAACCGAGTATAAACCGTTCTCGTTTTCACCAGTCGAAGCGCTCCGGTCTGATCCGGCTGAAGATCATAAATGAACTAGGTGCGGCCACAATGGAAATGGATCACCTTTTACGAGTGCAGAATCGAATTTTCTCACACTTCGTGAACTTACTCTCGAGCTATATCGCCAGCAGACCTAGGCACCTACAGAAGCCACAAAAATGCCTTCACAACAGCGGCGAGGACCCCGGTCACACCGAGAATAATTGAGACCGTGCTGAGGCAGCCTCCGCGACGCTTGGGAGAGAATGCTAGGATGGCACCCAGCACACCGAACAAGATCGCAAAAATTGCCAGAAGAAAACCAGCGAACGCACCAACAAAAAAACTACCGCCCGCAAGAACAATCGACAGGATCGAGGGAATACTGTACGTCTCAAGAGAACTCGAACCAGAAGAGGAAGATTGAGGTGGATTACTCATGCAATCATTCTGATACGCTGACAGCTCTCTGTCGAGGATGGAATTAAACAAAATCACTCAACTCTACAGAAGCTCCTCACTTTTTCGCCTGATCCGAGGAGGAACCAATGCTGAAATCGTATCCGCTGTCACCACGACGCTTCTGAAATGGGGCACTCTCGACGACTCCGTATAGGATCTCTCGCAACGAGCCACCGTTTTTCTCTGCCTTCTCGATGATTTTACTGACCGTGGGAGAATCGTAATACTCGACTCCCCGCCCCACGGCATAGGTCAGCATTTTCTCAGTCACCGCCCGCATGTAATCCCCTTTTCTCGCAGTGGCGAGGACCTCGCTGAGTTCTAGCGCATTCGCAAATTTCTCCCCAGTCATCAGTTCCCCTGCGGTATCGATGGGCTGGCCATGCTCTAGGTCTCTCCAGATTCCTCCAACATTGAAATTCTCCAGTGCCAATCCGATGGGATCCATGCGGGCATGACACGAAGCACAGATCTTCTGCTCAGAGTGCAGGGCGAGCAACTCACGAAGAGAAAGAGGCTTCTTGTTCCCCTTCCCTCGACCGGCATCTTCTAACGCGGGCACGTTCGGAGCTGCGGGTGGGGCCGGAGTCGCGAGGAAGTTCTCTAACACGAATAATCCGCGATTCACAGGAGAAGTTCGGGTCGGCGTCGACGTAACTAACAAAAAGGATGCCTGTGTCAGAATCCCACTGCGATGCGTCTCCGGAGCCAGATCGACCTTCCTCATCTCTCGTCCTTTGACTTCGGGAATCCCATACCAATTGGCCAGTCGTTCATTGAGAAAGGTATAACGTGCAGTCAATAACTCGGTCGCAGGCCGATTCTCCCTTAAAATCCAAGCAAAAAGCTGCTCGGTCTCTTGCCGCATGGAGCGGCGCAGTTCTCCATTGAACATGCGGCTCGCCTTCTCGAAGTCCCTTTCTCCCGTGACAGCACTCACCGAGAAGTTCATGGTCTCCACATCCCTCGTCCTCAACCATTGGCCGACAAAGTTCGTGATAAATCGATCTGATTTCGCATCCGCCAGCATTCGATCCACCTGCGGGCGCAACTGAGAACGGAGTTTTCCCTCGCTCGCCAACTTCATTAGTTCTTCATCCGGTAGAGAATTCCAGAAGAAGTAGGAGAGGCGGGAAGCCAGCGCGTATTCATCCAGAGTGACGATCTTATCCGGATTGTCCGGCTCTGGCTGAATCTCAGCCCGCATCAGGAAACGTGGGCTGGCGAGAATGGCGACGATGGCCTCTGCGATTCCCTGTTCAAAGCGATGTCCCGGCTGAGCGGAGACGTCCGCTGCGATCTTGCTGAGCCGCTTCACAGTCGAGTCATCGACGGGCCGTCGAAAGGCTCGGGTAGCGAATCGACGCAACAGTTCTTCACGGTAGCTCTCGATCTGCGCAGGATCGGAAGGAGGCGGTCCCTGAGAGAAAATATGCCGTACGCCCCAGGGATATTCCTTGTGACTGCCATCGAGTGGCCCACGAATCCGAACATTCTGTACAGAGATCGCAAGTTTCTTCTCGCCATCCTTCGGAGCTTGCCCTGGCTCTGTGCGGAACCAGAATTGAGCCTGATTCCCCTTTTTCAGAGTTGCTTTGGTCTTGAATGTGAGCCGATCAGATTTGTTCCAGCCGAGCTTCTGTTCTCCGAGAACCTTATCCTCGACTCCCATTTTGAAAATCGCGGTCTGGGAGCTTGGCTGATCCGATCTGCGAATGCCGTAGTCAACAGCAATCTCGTATTCGCCATCGTAGCTCACCCAGGGTTTCGACGAGAGTTTGCGAGCCTGATCGAAGGGCATCCACTTCGCCTCCCATGAGGGGTTTTTCTCATCGCGAAAAGTCTTTGCCTCGAACCACCATTCGATGATTTCCGGCCCTGTCACTGGCACCGCGGCGTCAACGATCTCGGTCGCTGCTTCGATGTACTTTTCCATCAGCAGTGGAGAAATACTGAGAACATCGCCGATGGTATCGAAGCCGTAGCCCGTATCATCCGGCGGCAGTCGATCACCAACGGGAAAGTCGTAGTGAAGCAGGTCTTTGATCGTATAGCGATACTCCTCCCGATTCAGACGGCGGATAGTGACACGCCCTGGATCAGGATTATCATGGTCAATCTTGAAAACGTTTTTCTCGATGAAATCGAGTAGTTTCGTTCGCTCGTCGGGAGTAAGCTGCGGCTTGTCAGCAGGCGGCATCAGGTTACTCCGGACGCTCTTCCAAACCTCAAACCAGGGATCGAATTCACCTAAGAAATCTTCAACGTTATCGAAATCATCGAGTGCGAAATCACCTTTGCTAGCACCGTCTCCATGACAGTCATAGCAGCCTTCGACCAGAATCGGCTCGATGGCCTGATACTCCTTTTCACCAGCAGACAGAGATTCAGCCGCTACGAAAAGAAACGGCAGGAAGAGAATCCCGACAAAAAGAGGCAATGGTCGCAAACACTGCGACATTGAGAACGAATTCATGCAGACTCAAAAACAGAGTACTCCGAGCGCCGTCAGTGGCTCTCTACACTCACAGGAAGTCTCGCTGATTCGCACAAATTTTCAGCAGAGGATGGAGACGGGTTCGCGTGAAGGAGCCACTACGCTCGTAGCAAAATGACGGGAACTAGCAAATCGCGGTTTCCGCTTCTTATCAGGAGACAGCAGAATATTACACCGGCCTATGCCGATAATCAATCTCACCGTCGTCCTCGGCAAATGGCCAATCACGAAGCCTGATCGATCAGCGACTCAACAGCCGCCTTCGACATCACTCCACGTCCGGTCGCCACGGCTTCACCATTTTTGAAGACGATCAGGGCTGGAATTGAAGTGATGCGATAACGTGCCGCGATCTCTTGGGCCTCATCGACATTGAGCTTTGCCACGACGGCCTTCCCTTCTCTTTCAATCGCCACCTGCTCAATCACAGGAGACAACATCTTGCAAGGACCGCACCAGTCAGCATAGAAATCTACCAGCACAGGAACCTGGCTAGAGGTGAGAGTGGAATCAAAGTTGGAAGAATTGAGATGAATCGCGCTCATAGAGAAGTAGAAAATAGGGAAGTGAAAAATAAAAGTAAAATAAGAGATTGAGTGATCAGACGACATGCGATGCGATTGCTTACAACTTACGCTGACCACATGTCACTCCTCAGTCAGAGTGAAAGCCATCGCACCGCTTCGCACCTTGTCAAGGCGCTTCCGACGACGCTTACAGTTCGCTCTTATACACCTTCCAAGCCTCGCCGATCCGGGCTGCCTTCTCATCTCCTTTATGGAAAATCACCCGGTAACGCAGCCGGAACGACTCACCCTTTTTCAGAGTCAGTGGTTCCGGATTCTCGGCTCCTCCCACACTCTTCATTCCGAATGGATTCACAGTCAGTAGCCCGTAAGTGCGAGCATGCCACGGAGCGGGGTGGCGCAGGCTCGTCGGATGATCGAGAACAGCGATCCCGAGAATCTCGTCAGTCTCGTCAACAGGGCCGTTGAAGTCGCACCATTCGGCTCGCTTGCCCCATGCATCATCGCCCTCCGCTCCCGTGCTCAAAACCACACGACCGCCTCGGCCAGATTTTCCCGCCATCGGATGGGCGACGCGCAAGCTAAAGCCACAGTCCTTATCATCGTTAAACACGACTTCGTCTGCGACTGCGGTGATCAGGAAATCTACATCCACAATCCGGGAACCATCATCGGCCACGGAGAAGGTAAAGGTGCGCACGTCCTCGGCCATCCGACCGCCCTTTGCATCCACGTAATTATCCGAAGCTTTCAGAATCGCTTTCCCATTCTCCACCTTCGTCTCCAGTATCTCGAGAGGCTTCGTGGCTCCGAGTGTCTTCTGAAGTTCTGCCAGCTTGTCCTTGTCGCCTTTCGCTCGCTCGATCAGCGTCAGATTTTCATGCCAGGTGTCGAATCCACTTACATCCTGATGGCCGAACCACATCGAGCGATGGTGCGGATGATCATGCGCCTCTCCAGGCACGTCTCGCATCGGATAGGCTCGGGTCATTTCCTTCCCCGTCGGTCCGATGATGGGATAAAAATACGGCTTATTCGTCACCTGATCGCCCGTGATGTATTTCGTGAATAGCTTGCCATCGATTTTCACGATCACTCCATCGTCCACTTTCTCCAGAGAAAGGTCCGCAGCGGAAAGAAAGCTCATTCCCCCAGCAAGCAGTCCACATGCGATCAGAGGTGCGAGGATCTTCATCGTCGAAAAAGTGTGAATTCTCATACTCGAGCAGGGAAGAGCATCCCGATAGGAAACGCAAGTTAGCAATCGCGCTATTCTTTCTCTCGATTCGGACCTCCGTCCGCCTCCTTCATCAGCGCTGTCAGTAGACCGTGCAGCAAGGCGAGTTCACGAGAAGCGGGTGCCATCCGGGAAAAAAGACTGCGAAGCGTACGAGTCACCGTCGGGCGCAATTCGGGAGTGAGGAAAAAACCTCGCACATCGAGCTCCCCCTCCAATCTTCGAAAAAAAGACTCCAGATCGGAATGAGGAGCCGGAGCTTCCTCCTGCGACGGTTCTAAATCACCCAATCCAGATGCCTTACGCCACTCCCAACCCATTTTTAACAGACAAAAACATAAGTAATTATTAATCAGCATATTACAACTGAAAAATTTTCCTTCTGGCACTAC
>JBDHQE010000203.1:0-6621 GCA_039806885.1 Verrucomicrobiales bacterium | reverse complement strand
GGTCAGCAAGGGGTTGGGGCGGGCCGGACGCACAGCTTTTAGGAACTCTTCCACGATGAAGTGCAGTCGCTTGATCTCGCTGCGGGCGACCCCGATCGATTCGAGCAAATCGCTGGCGATTTCAGGATCGATCTGTTTTCGAATTTTTCGTTCGGCCACTTGGAGGTGAATGTTGAGTGAATTCAGTGGGTTCCCGATTTCGTGAGCAACTCCTGCCGCCAAGCTGGTCACGGCTTCCAGTTTTCCTGATTCGATTTCTTGTCGCTGTTGGGCTACCGAGCGCGTCTTATCGCGCAGAATGATCACGTATCCCACCAGTAGCTCAGCCCCCGGCCGTCCGGCATCCTGATTATCCAACGGTGCGACGTAAAAGTTCAACAGCCGTGGCTCTGGGTAGCTTACGATTAGGTCGCGATTCATCACCTCTCCGGATGAGACCATCTCAGCCCAGTCCAGTCCGGGGAAGATCGTCTCCACTGTGTTGTGAAGTCCTTCCTTCGGGTCCAGGCCGAAAAAATCGCAGGCCGCTTGATTCATGTAATGAATGCCCCCTTTCACCCCTGCCACGACGATTCCCTCCCGCAATACCTCGAACACCTTCTCCAGAAATCCTTTTTCTTGGATCACCTTTAACACTAGACGCTGGACATCCTCCGGCGGCAGCTTATCTAGTCGATCTACCAGGCGATCAATCATTCCGGGAGTCATGAGAGGGAGGGAAGTGAACGAGATAAAGTCAGCTTGCCTCTGGAAATTGCCTCGGATCATGCGATCCTCAGAGATGAACGAGGGACAAAATGACGCAGGAAAAGTGGTCCTTTTGTTGACTACTTTTCCTGACAAAGAAATAGCGCGACAAATTGGCACAATTTGGGTCGAATCGCAACTCGCCGCATGTGTGAATTTACTGCCTGGAGTCGAGTCGATCTATCGGTGGAAGGGCGGTACGGAACGCTCAGAAGAGGTGCAGGTGATCGTAAAAACAGTGTGCTCGCGCCTGCCTAAACTGGAGGCGTCGTTACGTGAACTTCATCCTTATGAACTTCCCGAAATGCTCGTCCTATTCCCCGAAAGTGGCTCAGAAGAGTTCTTCGCTTGGATTTGCTCAGAAACGATGGTGGACAAATCCGAAAGTTGAGTTTTTAATCCCTCCCCGCCCGAAATGATCAGGCGGTCCATCTCGTGAGCCTTATCGTCCAGAAATACGGCGGATCCTCCGTCGCCAATCCAGAGCGCATCCGCAATGTCGCGAAGCGCATCATTGAAACGCAGCGTGCGGGAAACCGCGTCGTTGCCGTCGTCTCCGCCATGGCGGGGGTGACAAATCACCTGATCGATCTCGCGAAGGAGGTGTCTGTTCCATTGACCCCGAGCGAGCGAGAAATGGATGTCCTGCTATCGACAGGAGAGCAGACCACGATCGCTCTCACCGCGATGGCCTTGCAATCGCTGGGTGTGGAAGCAGCCTCTCTCACTGGTGCCCAAGCAGGCATCGAGACGGATGGATTGCACACGAAAGCCCGCATTTCCAATATCAGCCCCGACAGTGTTCATGAACTGCTCAATGCAGGCAAGATCGTGATTCTGGCGGGATTTCAAGGCAAGACGAGCTACGGAGACATCACCACTTTGGGGCGCGGTGGGTCAGATCTGACGGCGATCGCCATGGCTGCAGCTCTGGATGCGGATCTCTGCCAGATTTATACCGATGTGGACGGCGTCTATACCTGCGATCCCAGAGTCGTGCCGAATGCGCGGAAGATCGATGTGATCAGCTACGACGAGCTTCTGGAAATGGCCAGCTCCGGCTCTAAGGTCATGCAGTCGCGCTCTGTCGAGTTTGCCAAAAAATTCGGCGTTATTTTCGAAGTTCGTTCAAGTCTCAACCATCATCCCGGAACCCTCGTCAAAGAAGAAACCATGAGCATGGAATCGATAGTCATCCGCGGCGTCAGTCTCGAACGCGCCCAAGCGAAGGTCACCATCAGCGGGGTCTCCGATGTGCCGGGGACCGCTAGTGTGATTTTCGGGGCGGTGGGGAATGCGAATCTCATCGTCGATATGATCGTCCAGAACGTATCGAAGACGGGGATCACCGATATTTCTTTCACAGTTCACAAGGATGAGGTCTCGAAAGCGGTGGATGCTCTGCGTCCCGTCTTGGCTGAATTGGGTGACGATGTGAATCTCGAAGCTACCGAAGGGATCGCCAAACTGAGTGTCGTCGGAATCGGGATGCGCTCTCATAGCGGAGTCGCTGCCGAGATGTTCAAATCCCTGTCTGATGCGGGAATCAATATTCAGATGATTTCTACGTCTGAAATCAAAGTGGCCGTGATTGTCGCTGAAGAAGATATCGACCGTGCCGCCAACGTGGTGCATGAGACCTTCGGGCTCAGTAAGATCTGATCTGAGGAAGCGATTTCATCGCGCGGAGCTTCGTGATTTTTCAAGGCTAGGCTGACTTCAGAAGAAAGCGTAGAGTTTTCATGCGTTTCCTGTCGCTGTGATCGTCTGATCGGGAGGCAGTACCAGAGATATAAATTCCGTGTGTTTGACTGAATTCAAACGACAAACCGTTTGGCTTCGGCGAGAGAAAATTCCTCGGAATTACGGCTCTTCCTTTTTCTCCTCATCTTGTAGAGTAGTTCTCTACACCACTGAATGATTTTTTCTCTCGCCTTTACGCTTTCTCGTCCCATCGTCGATCCGGTCAGCTTATTCGCGCTGCTGATGCTGCTGATCTTGTGCGTTCCGGTCTTCTGCCGCTTCTTGCGCATTCCTGAGATCGTTGGCCTGATTATCGCGGGAATCGTCCTCGGGCCGCATGCCTTGGGTCTCCTTCCGGAAGGGGGTGCGGTGGAACTGCTCGGGAAAGTCGGTCTGATCTATATCATGTTCCAAGCGGGGCTGGAGATCGACATGAACGAGTTCGAGGAAAATCGGAGTCATTCCGTGGTCTTCGGTGTGTTGTCCTATGCCTTTCCGATGATTCTCGGATCGGCGATTATTTACTTCTTTTTGCACAATCATCTGAACCACGAGCATCTCTGGCCGACCATCTTGCTCTTGGCCAGCGTTTTTGCTTCCCATACACTACTGAGCCAGCCCATCGCCAAGAGGCTCGACATCATGAAGGATCCCGCTGTTACCACGGCGGTCGGGGGGACGATCGTTACGGATACACTCACCCTGATGACCCTAGCGGTGATCGCCGCCATCGTTCAGGGGGATGCGGGTGCTGGATTTTGGCTCGTGCTCCTCCTCGGGATTTCTATCTATACGATCGCGCTGTTTTTGATCATTCCGCGCCTCAGTCGCTGGACATTTAGTAAGTTCAAAGAGGGCAGTAATGAGCGCTTCATCTATATCCTCGCCATTGTCTTTCTCTGCGCAGCGCTCGCCGAGGTAGTCAAGATGGAAGCGATTATCGGAGCCTTTTTTTCCGGCCTCGCGATCAATCGGCTTGTTCCGGTCCGATCTCCTCTGACTCAGCGCATTCATTTTGTCGGAGAGACTCTTTTTATCCCGATGTTCATGATCACTGTCGGCATGATCGTGGATATCAATTCGCTGCTCGACCCAACGATGTGGGGAGTCGCTGTAGTTATTCTGATCGCTGTCTTTGCGACGAAAATTATCGCCGTTTTTGGCAGCGCACGCCTGTTTTCCTACACTCGTGATCAAGCGATGGTGATCTTTGGACTGTGTGTTTCTCAGGCGGCGGCGACTCTTGCGGCGACTTTTATCGGGCACGAAATCGGGCTGTTTAATCACACGATCCTCAATAGCATCATCATGCTGATTCTGGTGACCTGTCTGCTCTCTCCTTGGATTACCGAACGATGGGGGCGAAAAGTGGCCTTGCAGGCTGAAACTGGTTCCCTGGTGCCCCCGCGAGCGCCGCAGCGTCTGCTCATTCCTCTGGCGAATCCTGCCAGTATTGAGTCACTCATGACGATGGCCATTCTTCTTCATAATCCGAAATCCGAAGAGCCGCTTTATCCGCTCACTGTCGTCTCGGACGATGACGAAAATCACAATCAGGTCAGACAAGCAGAGAAAAAGCTGGAAAATGCGGTCCGTCTGGCGAACGCCGCCAATCTGGAAGCTGTACCCCTGACACGAGTCGATTACAATGTCGCCGATGGCATCATTCGTGCCTTGACCGAACGCCGGATTCGGACCGTACTCATCGGATGGAACGGTCACATCACGACGGATCGATTCATTTTTGGCAGCGTCCTTGATCGGCTTCTGGCTGGATCCGAACAGACGGTTTTCGTCTATCGCGACGCCTGTCCCATCAGCGAGCATCAGCGTGTCATCCTACTGATTCCTCCTTTCTCCAATCGATTGCCCGGCTTTCATCATGTTCTGATGGAGACATGCACTTTGTGCGAGCAACTCGGAGCTGCCCTGGAGATTATGACTCCCAGCGACAGCAGCCTAGCCGCAGAGGAAGCCATCGCACGGATCAAAACCTCCGCTCCCCTGACCTGGCACGACCTCAGCACATGGGATCACATGCCAGAGAAACTGGCGCAAAACCTGAAACCTCGTCGCGATCTAATGATTCTCGTCGCTTCGCGCAAGCGAACCATCTCATGGACGAGGGAAAATGATCGCTTGCCAGGGCTGCTCGCGACACGTTTTCCGGAGAACAGTTTCATGGTGGCATATTCACGGAATCAGCGAGCAGCCTCTACCGTGATCGAGAGCTTCGATGCGAAATCTCGACTACGAGATTACGTGGATGCTGTCGATTCTCCACTGAGCCTGCCTTCGATTAATGCCAGTGACGCTCTGCATGAGATCATCACACTTTTGCCCTCTCATCTCCGCTTCCCTGGCTTGGCGGAACGCTTGATCGAATCTGCTCGCTCGAATTCTGTACGAGTCATCCGAGGCACGGCATTGATCGATGTTCACGCACCTGAGCATAAACATTCCTTCGTAGTCGTTGGTAACTCGATCGGAGAGCCTGTGCTATTTAGCGATCTGAAAGAATCTGTCTACCACATTTGGATCTTAGTCACCGGTGCGGACAATAGTCTAGCTGAGCACGAGGCGCTGTATGGTTTCATCAATCAGAGGATTCAGCGATATCAGCCTGCTGATTTGAAGGCGGTGCACACTGCAGAGGATATTAAGAGTATCCTGAGTCTCTAGGGTGCCTCCAGATACTCACGCGAGCGGGGTATCCTTCGTCCGTAGATCGCTGGAGAGATCGAAAGAATCAGGATCAACTGACCTCCATACGAGATCGCGGAGAAAAACTCCGTGATCAAAGAAAAATATGTCGGAAACTTCTTGCTCAAGATTCCATCATCTGTTGCGATCTTGGGAATCAACTCGCCTTTCATCGATTGACAGATTGCAGACTCTGATATGAAGCCATCTCTCTTCCTTATTGTCACCAGTCTCCTTCTGACGAGTAGTGTGGTCGTCACTGCAAAACCGGATTTTGTCTCCCAAAAAACCTATCGCCTGACAGCAGAGGATTTCCTGCTCAATCCGATGACCTCAGAACTCATTTCGGACGATCATTCGGAGACGAAGAAAGCGGCGAGCCTGAAAGCAGAGGTTGAATCCCATATCGCGGACAAGGCAGCGGAAGCCGATGTGTCCTACGAAATCCAAGCGCCTGAGGCTGGACTCTACGTCATGACCAGCTACGCATCGCTGGATGACGCGACCGCCGCTGCGGCGCAGAAGGCAAAGGGTAAGCACGACTCTATCGAGATGAAAATTCAGGTAGGCGATCATCGTCCTACGAAACGGGTGGTCTTTGTTCCTTGGGATTTAGGTGTTTCACGACAGGTATTGGGAAAGTTTCAGCTCAGTGGCAAGAAGCAATTACTGAAATTCTGGCTACCGAAGGGCGTGAGACTCGGCATGATCGAGTTAATCACCTATAGGGAACCCGAAGTCCCCGAGGCAGCGCAAAACTACCAGCCTACGATCCTCCCTCCCTCTACTCATCCGAGGATTTGGCTCAATAGCGACTCCCTGCCTCTGATCAAACGTCGCTTAGCGCTTGGAGAAAACAAGATCGTCTGGGAGCAGTTGGAAAAGACCGCACTTGACCCGATCAAATTCCAGTTCACTCCTGACGAAGAAATCTCCTACGACAGCAAGCTGGAAACAGCGATCCAAGCCAAGGCCTTTTACTCGCTCATGACGGGCGACAACGAGACCGGGAAAGACGCGATTGAACTGACCAAGGACTACATTTCGCATGTTGAATTCGGGAATCTCCTCGATATCACAAGAGAGATTGGTCGAGCCATCTATACCGCTTCTCTCGTCTATGACTGGTGCAACGCCTTGATGACTCCCGAAGATCGGCAGGTGATTCGGGAAAATTTGATGCGCTTGGCCATCGATATGGAATGCGGTTGGCCGCCTTTTAAGCAGACCATCGTCAATGGCCACGGGGGCGAATCTCAGATCAATCGTGATCTGTTGAGTATGTCTATCGCTCTGTATGATGACGATCCGGTTCCTTATCGATACACATCCTATAGAATTCTAGAAGAACTGGTGCCGATGCGTGCTTTTGAATACCAGACGCCGAGGCACAATCAAGGCATCGATTATGGTGCGGTTCGATTCGGT
>JBDHQE010000202.1:0-6656 GCA_039806885.1 Verrucomicrobiales bacterium | reverse complement strand
GTAAAATCCTACTGCTCGCCTCAACGGAAGGGGCAATCTATTTCGCATTCGCCCTCATCCGATCTCGCACTGGTAAAATTTGAGCGAGGCTGTTGGTCAAGAGAGCGTCGATTCCTATGCCATAGAATCGTTCTGCGATTTCTACTTCATCGGCGAAGAACAAATTGCACAGAATCCCGTGCTCATGGGCTTTTCGAATGTGCTCCTCGTCACAATACTTGTTGAAGAACTGCACTCGATGGAATTTGTGTTGAATCGCCGTATCGACCAAGTTCCAGCCGAGCTTACCGGTGAGGCAGCAGCGATGGAACTCCGGCGCAATTTGGATCACCGTGTCCGAATGCTCCGCTTCGATCGCCAGATAGACCTGATCAACAATGCCAAATTTTTCTGCGAGTTGACGAACTTTTTTAATGACGAGAGCATCCGGACCCAAGTCCTTGACATGCACATTGAAGACGCAGAAGCCCGATAGTGCCTCCCAGACTTCCTCTAGTCGCGGAATCGGAATGCCCGTCCACACTTCGCCGTGTCGAATCCCTGCATCTGCCTTCCGAACTTCCGCCCAGCTCATTTCTGTTACCTTGCCCGTGAGATTGGTTGTACGGTTCAGAGAAGGATCGTGAAGAATTACCAGTTCCCCATCCGTCGTCGGCCAGACATCGAGTTCGATCTCGTCCGTTCCCATTGCGACAGCGGCTCCAAAGGCAGGGAGAGTATTTTCCGGACAAGCACTGCTGAATCCTCGATGGGCGACGATGCGCGGATAATCTGCGTCCACTTTGGCAAACGTAGATTTTCTGGCTTGGAGTGCAGCCTGTGAACTCGTTCCCGGTGCAGTCACTGCGGCGGCTACGGCTAAGCCGGTGCCATATTTCATGCAATTTCTTCGAGTCATCATCGCAGGAAGATGATGGACGGGGGTATCCAGGGCGGCAAGGAAAGAATCGCGTGTTACAGGACTCGGACTGGTCCATTCTGTGCATCGATGCCCCTGTTCACTTTTCTCTCCCCGTGGAAAGCTGTTTTACTTTCGGCAGAAATCTCCTAGGTTTCCGCCTTTCTGCCGTCTTCGGCACGCCTGACGATGCCTATCGAACTGACACGCAATTTTTCTATCATCGCCCACATCGACCATGGAAAGACGACCCTCTCGGATCGTCTCCTAGAGACTACGGCCACGATCTCCCAGCGCGAGAAGCAGGATCAGTTGCTCGACTCGATGGACTTGGAACGCGAGCGCGGAATCACGATCAAATCCCATCCGGTCACGATGAGCTACCGAGCGAAGGATGGGAAAACTTACCAATTGAACCTGCTGGACACGCCAGGCCACGTCGATTTTTCCTACGAAGTGAGTCGTTCCCTTGCGGCTTGTGAAGGCGCCCTATTGCTAGTCGATGCTGCGCAGGGAGTGGAGGCGCAGACCGTGGCGAACATGCATCTGGCTAGTCAGGCGAATCTTCAGGTCATTCCAGTGATCAATAAAATCGACCTGCCCAGCGCCGATATTCCCGGCGTGAAACGCCAGCTCGAAGACATCCTCGCTATTCCGGCGGATGAGGCGATCCCGGCCAGCGCAAAGATGGGAATCGGGATCGAAGACATACTGGAGGCGGTCGTGGCGAGAGTCCCTCCTCCGGCGCAGCCAAAGGACACGATCCTGCGAGCGCTGGTGTTCGATTCCGTTTTCGATACCTACCGCGGAGTGGTCAGTTATGTCCGCGTCGTCAGTGGCGAGGTGAAACGCGGCACCGGTATCCGCATGATGGCTACGGGAAAAACCTACGAAGTCAAAGAAGTGGGTGTTTTTACTCCGCGCCAGACGACGCGGGATAAACTGGTGGCAGGCGATGTCGGTTACCTGATCGCCAATATGAAATCTTCGTCGGAAGTGAAAATCGGCGATACGATTACCGACACGAAAATTTCCGCCGAGAATCCGCTCCCAGGCTTCAAGGAAATCCAGCCCATGGTGTTTAGCGGAATTTATCCCGTTTCGTCCGAAGACTTCGAGCAGTTGAAGCTGGCTATGGGCAAGCTCCAGATTAACGACGCTGCTTTCACCTATCAGGCAGAGAGTTCCGCCGCCTTGGGTTTCGGATTCCGTTGTGGGTTTCTCGGTCTCTTGCACATGGAGATCGTGCAGGAGCGCCTGCGCCGAGAATTCAACATGGATGTGATATCGACCTATCCCGGCGTAGTCTATCACGTAACCATGACGGACGGCAGTGAGGTGGAAATTGACAATCCGAGTTTCCTTCCTGAACCTCAGAATATTACAGAAATTCGTGAGCCAACGGTGCGATCCTATGTAATGACGCCGAACGAATACATCGGCGATCTGCTTCAGTTAGTCGCTGAAAAGCGGGGACGACTGGTTAATACGGAGACGCTGGATCACGGGCGAGTTCTGATGACCGCGATTCTACCGCTCAACGAGATTCTAGTGGATTTCAATGACCGCCTCAAGAGCATCACACGCGGCTACGGGAGCATGGATTACGAATACGCCGACTATCAGGCGGAAAAATTGGTGAAAATGGATATGCTGATCGCCGGGGAATCGGTCGATGCCTTCTCCGTCATCGTCCATCGCGATAAGGCGGAATCTCGGGGGCGTCAGCTTGCCGCGAAGCTGAAGGACGTGATTCCTCAACAACTTTTCACAGTCGCGATCCAGGCGGCCATCGGTGGAAAAATCATCGCCCGCGAGTCCATCTCTGCCATGCGCAAAAATGTGACGGCTAAATGCTATGGCGGCGACATATCCCGGAAGAGAAAGCTTCTCGAAAAGCAGAAGGAAGGGAAAAAGAAGATGAAGGCCATCGGCAAAGTGAATATCCCTCAGGATGCCTTCATCAAGGTGCTCAAATCGGGTGATTAACCCATTCCCCAGACACGACCATGTTTCAGTTTCTCAAACGATCCAATCCGGAAGAACTCCTCGATTTACCCATTGATCGAAAAGGGCAGAAGGAAGGGCGCTCTCTCGTGAAGGGTGTGCGGAAATTCCTCCGCTACAACGACGACCTGATCGACGAGGAGAGAAAGGAGGAAATTCGGAGCAAAAATCACGCATTTCAGACCGCCCTGACGGATTCATCGATCAAGCGTCGCGATCTGGAAATCAAAGCAGAGGAACTAACAGATCTCTGTCGCAAGTCGGTCAGAAATTACTCCGTATCAGCGTGGAAGGAGAATATCGAGGTAATTTTCGTCGCTGTCGTGATCGCCATGGGCATCCGAGCGTATTTCATTCAACAGTTTAAAATTCCCACCGGATCGATGCAGCCGACGCTGAACGGAATCATCGCCTATCCGACGAAGGAAATGAACCCCCATGCCGAGCGCAATGCTCCGGATGACTACACGCAACCGGGGCTGTTCAAGCGTATTGTGGATAAAATCTGGTATGGGCGCAGTCATGTCGAATGGATCGCTCAGGAGGACGATGTGCTCTTGCTGGATAGAGACCATTTCTACGGACGCAATTACTTCTTATTTTTTCCCTACACTCATCTAAAAACGAAGAACGGACGAGTGTACAAGGCACCTGGAACCGACTCTCGAGTCGCGACTCTTCTGAATACTAACTTGATTCGAAATTCCCAATACATTCAGGCGATTCCCGTGAAAAAAGGGGATGTCATCGCGAGAGGCTACGTCGATACTGGTGATCAGTTGGTGGTGAACAAGTGGATCTACCACTGGAAAAAGCCGACTCGCGGGGAAGTCTTTGTTTTCAACACTCGCGATATTGATTACATCCAGCGCGGGCTGAATGACCCCCGTGAAGGCTCGCAGCACTATATCAAGCGACTAGCTGGGGTTCCCGGGGATCACCTGGTAATCGAGTCTCCTCACTTGACGGTGAACGGGATTCAGGATCCTGGGCCAGGCTTTGCTCGCGTCGCCGCACAGCAGGGATACTACACGGGATATACAAATCAGGGACGGACGGAGGTAACGCTGGGTGCGAAGGAATACTGGGCGCTCGGCGACAATAGCGCAAACAGCTCCGACTCACGGACTTGGGGAGTAGTGCCGGAGAAGAACATTGTCGGACGAGCGGCCTTCGTGTACTACCCGTTTGGCCATCATTTCGGCTTCGTCCACTGAACCTCGGAACGATCACTTGAACGCTCCGCCGTCGAACTCCCGGGAAATCGTTCGCCGTAGCGGATCGAATCTTGCCTTTGCACTGGCGATTCTGCCGAGGGCTGTGCGTCGGGACATGGAGGTTTTTTACGCCTTCTGTCGTGTCGTTGACGATCTGGTTGATGAGCCAGGGCTAGAGATGGAGTCGAGACGCACGGGATTGGATCGTTGGCGGGAGGTGATCGGAGGAACGGCGACGGAATACCACCCAGGAGTCGAGAGCGAATTCGCAGAGCTGATAAAACGCCTTGACCTGAATCGTGACGATCTGTCTGCGATCATCGATGGCATGGAAATGGATTTGACTCCGAACACTTTTTCCACAGTCGATGATCTGCGATTGTATTGCTATCGAGTGGCCAGTGCGGTGGGGCTGGTAAGTGTGCGAATTTTTGGCTGTCTCGATCCGCAGGCACGCTCTTACGCTGAGCAGCTCGGATATGCGCTCCAGTGGACCAATATCCTCCGTGATGTAAGCGAAGACGCTCGAAAAGGTCGCATCTTTCTGCCACGAGAGCACCTGAATCGCTTTGAACTATCGATGGAAGACATGCTGTCAGGAAAACCCCATCCTGAAAAGTTTCTTCAACTGATGCAATATGAGTCCTCGATCGCTCGCGCTCATTACCGCGAGGCTCTCGCAATCCTAGCTACTTTGCCTCGATCTGATCAACGTGCTCTGTGCTCTGCTGAACTCATGCGACGGATTTATACGGATATTCTCGATGCGATGGAGCGCGATGGTTTCCGCGTGTATGATATCCGCTATCGTCCGGGAAAACTCATGCTGCTAACTGAGTTCCTCCGAGCGAAGTTTTTCTCCTGACTTTCATGGAATACGTCCGTTTTAAACACGCCCGATTTTCCGCGCGCTTACCGGTTTCCTTCCGTTATTCACTCAGTCATTACTGGATGGTTGAGCAGGAGGATGTGCCAGGGCGCTGGCGAGTCGGATTCACGAAGTTTGCCACCCGCATGTTAGGTGAGCTAGTCGAGGCTCGTTATGACGTCAAAGTGGGTGATGCCGTCGCATCGGGGCAGTCGATCGGCTACGTCGAGGGATTTAAAGCCGCCAGTGATCTTTATTGCGCCATGGATGGAAAATTCGCCGGAGGTAATCCCATTCTGGAAGAGGATGCCTGTATCGTAAAAAGTTCGCCCTATGAGGACGGCTGGCTCTATGCCGTCGATGGCTCGCCTGAGGAGGGGAGTGTGGACGTGCATGGTTACGTTGAACACTTGGAGGCTCTGATCGAGCAGATGCAGAAGGCGGGATATTAAGGGCACCTGAGACTTGTTCTTGCCAGTTCCTCGAATTCTGGCACACTTCCCGCATGGTTTCACGTTACCTCATGATCGGCGGCTTTCTCGGAGCCGGCAAGACCACACTCATTCAACGATTCGCTCACTATCTCGATGAGAAAGGCCTCCGCGTGGGGCTGATTACGAACGATCAGGGAGCCGGACTCGTCGATTCTGCGATCGGACGATCCAATCGTTTTCCCGTCGAGGAGATCCCTGGAGGTTGTTTCTGCTGTCGCTTTCAGTCCCTCGTCGAAGCCGCAGAGAACCTCACTGAGGCCACGCGCCCAGATGTCCTTCTCGCCGAACCAGTCGGAAGTTGCACAGATTTAGTGGCTACGGTTAGCTTGCCTTTGCAAAGCATTTACGGTGACAGCTACGTGGTTGCCCCGCTCAGCGTGCTCGTCGATCCCATCCGTGCCGCGCAGGTATTGGGCATTCGAGAGGATAAGCGCTTTTCCGAAAATGTGCTCTACATCTATCGGAAGCAGTTGGAAGAGGCGGAATTCATCGTGGTGAACAAAGTCGATTTGCTGAATGCTGACCAACAGCAGGAACTGGTGAGTGCTCTGGAAAAGGAATTTCCCCGTGCCCAAGTCTTTGTCCTTTCCGCCCGCGAGGGTACAGGGTGCGAGGCCTGGTTTGACGCATTGCTGGCCTCCGATACAGACCCCACCACACTCGATATCGATTACGAGCGCTATGCAGAAGGCGAGGCCTTGCTCGGTTGGCTGAATGCCGTAGTCGAGATCGAGGGAGGAGAATCGAGCGAGGAGGAATTCGATGGAAACGCTCTGCTGAGCGATCTCGCTCGTGCGATCAAGGATAAGCTGGAAGAAGAGGGTGCGGAAATCGCACACCTGAAGATGACGCTGACGCCGCTGGGCGATCCCTATGAACTCGGTGCCGTCAATCTGGTTCGAGGCGGTGCTGAGCCGGAATTGTCTCATCGCCTCTACGAGCCACTGGAGGATGGCGAGCTACTCGTCAACATCCGTGCCGAAGCTGATCCAGATACGCTCGAATCCGCTACCACACGTGCTCTGGAGTCCGAGATCATTCAAGTGCGAAGCCTGAGCTACCGCGTCACCCATATCGAGCATTTTCGCCCAGGGAAGCCTGTTCCTACCCATCGAATGGTGATTTCGTGATCCAATACTCGATGAGGCTTTATCAAAATCAGCTTTGGCGGC
>JBDHQE010000201.1:0-6736 GCA_039806885.1 Verrucomicrobiales bacterium | reverse complement strand
CACGGTCTAAATGAGGCTGAGCAGCATCCACTTTTCCCGTCTGGATCAGGACGATCGCGAGATTTCGGTGAGCATCACGAAAATTCGGATACAGCTTGAGAGCTGCCTCGAAGTGATCGATGCAAGCCGTCGCGTCTCCCGCTTCAAACTGAAGGCTTGCTAGGTTGAACTGCATCGCTGCACTTTGCTCCAGTAGGCTGGAGTCTTTGAGGATGGCGATTGCTTTGGCTCGATCTCCGTCCGCCATCGCTTTCGCTGAATCACCCAGATATGAGGCTTCATCAGCCGTAATGACTGGCTCAATACGAGAGTCGATTCCATAGCTGGCGGTAACGGATCGACGAAAGGTTTCGCTCTTCCAGAGCGGGTCTATCGGCAGAGGGGCCGCATAGAGACTGGCTGAAGTCAGAAGAAGGGTAAGTGAGGGGAAAAGTCGCATTAGGATTTTAGAATCAGTGGCCAACGAAATAGCGCAGTCACACTGCGGCCATCCTTTTTCGGGGGAGTAAAGCGGGCGCGAGTCGCGAATGATCGAGCCATGGCGGTGAAGTCATCGTGTGGACTCTCAATCACACGTTTAACGGTGACGGCTCCGGCTGAACTAATCAGAACCTCTAGGACAACTTTTGCCTCGGTCACCCCGAGGCGCTTCTGGGCAGAGGGAAAGGCGACGGAAGGTCGATTAATCAGGTGAGGCTGGGAGTCGAGGTCAGCGGAGGAATACGTCAGATGCGCCAGCGGTGCAGAGGTCGCAGGTGCAAACTCAGAACGTAGCATTTGCATTTCAGGCTTTGGCTCGAGTGATGCTTTGACTGCAGGAGCCGTAGAATCGAGCTCGACTTTCAGGTGTGGTAAATCCGGTGGTGGGGGAGGTGGTGGGGTCAAATCCTGAGGTGGTGGAGGCGGCATCGGCAGGGAAACTTGCGGTACCGTGGTCAGCGAGCGCAGCAGGATAGAGGGAGCGTCCTCATTGCGAAATACGCGGAGACCGACGAGAAATCCGAGGAGTAGAATGGTGAGAGCTGCTGAACTCGCGATCTTTCCAACTTCAGAGAGTGTCATTTGGTTATTCATTGATCGTAGAGACAAAAACGTTTTTCGAACCGCCCAGTTTTGCTTCATCGAGTACGGAGACGGTCACCTGAGTGGGAGTTTCCTGGTCGGCTTGGATGATCACGGCTCTCGGATCGTGTTTGATCAAACGCGCCACAGTGGCACGCACTCCTTCGACGCCAATCTCTCGTCCGCCGTAATAGACTTGACCACCACGGGTGACGCCGATCAGGATGCATTCACTTTCCAGATCCTGTTGAGTGGCCGCCCGTGGTTTGTTGACCTCGACTCCGGTTTCCTCGACGAAGTGAGTCGTGACGATAAAGAAAATCAGCAAGATGAACACGCAGTCAATCAGCGGCGCGATATCGATGGCGAGAGGACTGCCTTCTTCCGGATCTCCGAAGCGTTGGAATCGTTTTGACATGAAGTTTCAGGAAAGAAGACGTCGTTCGCGGGCGACTCGTTGTAAAATTATGGACTCCGCCTGCTGATAGCGGGCCAGTCGCTCGTCATAACGGCTTTTAAGCCAAGCACAAATCATATAGGTTGGAACGCCAATGACGAGACCGGTCAGAGTGGTAATCAGGGCTTCGAAGATGCCGCCTGCGATGGCATCCATGGGGGAAACGCCGGTCTTGTTTCCGGCGATCGCGAGAAAGGTAGAAAACATCCCTGATACGGTGCCGAGCAGCCCCAGAAGAGGTGCCGATCCGATCAGGACGAAGGCGAATGGAAAGCGCCGCATCGGCTTGGAGAATAGATGCTGACTGACTTCCTGCATTCGCAGAGCTGGATCGGGAGATTTGGATAAGCTCCTGACTAGGCTATTGATGGAACTCTCTGCCATCGTGCGCTTTCCCAAAATACGCGTCCATTCCTGAGGCGACAGCAGGATCGCGTCCGGAAAATGCAAGGCATTCCACAGACTCAGAAGGGCATAAGCGATCCCGAAGGCTAAGATGATGAGCACCCAAAATACCCATCCGCCGCCTGACGAGAGCATCTCAAGCTCCTGCAGAAACCGATCCATCAGATTCATCCGTTTTTACTCCGTTCAGAAAGGCGAGACTGGTCATCTCCATGCTGGCTTTGATTCCCTGCACTTTACGTGACAGGAGCGCGTGAAAGATCAGAGAGGGGATGGCCACGATCAACCCGTATTCTGTCGTGATCAAGGCCTCCGCGATACCCGAGGCGAGCTGCTTCGCATCACCAGATCCGAAGACTGTGATCAGGCGGAATGTTTCCATCATCCCTGTTACGGTTCCTAGCAGTCCTAGCAGCGGAGCCGTGGCTGCGGCGATGGCGATGGGGGGAAGCCAGCGTTGAAGTGCTGGTCCGGCCTCCAGGTATTTCTCATACAAAGCCTCTTCTAGGTCACTTCGGGTCGCTCTAGGATTTTCTTCAAGAAATTGAACTCCCTGAGTCAGAATTTTCTGCGAAGGATGTCGTAGTCGTGAGGCTTCGGCGAGAGCGCTTTCAGGCTTGTTCGCGTTTACTGCATTGATGATTGTCTGAACGACGGAGGCCGCCACGGTGCGTATTCTCTTTAACTGAAGCCACTTCAGAATTGCACAAAATAGTGAGATCAGAGCCAGCAGGATGATGGGATAGATCCAGAATCCACCCTTTTTCGTATGCTCTAGCAGGCTGTCCTGAGTTTTCTCTAATTCCAGTGCGAGTCCCATGCTTGGGTCGATGGTAATATCGCTCGCCTTTCCATCGAGTAAGCTCGCTACTATCTGGGGGGATACAGGGCGCACCACACGAGGCTGAAGATCGGGACCTTCTCCAATCAGACCGGCCTGTTTCTTGTCGGAGGAGAGAAATAAGCGAGTGGGACCCGCATTGGCGAAGGTTCCATCGATCACCGTCCCATCCTCTGCGACCGAATGTCCGGGCTTGGCATGAATCGCTGCCGGAGCCAGTTTTTCCACTAGAGTCGCGGCATCACCCATCGCATCCGCAGGAGGTGTCTTTGTGGAGGGATCGGTTGGATCAAAAGATTCACTCAGGCGTATGGTTCTTTGGAAATCAGCTAACAGGCTTTCGATGTACACCTTTTCATCTCGCCATGCCTTGATCTCCTTTTCGGCTTTTTCGGCCTCGGCTTCGGCTCCTTCACGCGATGTTCGAGCCAGATCAGCTTTGCGACGCTTGTCTCTCAGGTCTGCCGCGATTTTCTCGGCCTCGATTGCGATGGGAGGTTTCTCTTGGGCGATGTCATCGCGGAGCGCACTCAACTCACTGAGAGCCTTGTTCAGGTCCGCTTGAATAGAAGATCTCGCCTTGCTGATGGGAGAATTCTGGTCGGTTGCTGCGTTCTGAGCAGGCAGATTTGGCAGGAATGCGACAGATAGCCCTAGTATGAGGAGATATTTTTTCATTCCTGTTTCGTAGAGGGGGTGGGGAGAAGGGGAAGGGTGACGAAGGCGGCTGTTGCCTCGCCCGTCTGAATATCAATGACCTTACGAACAGCCGATGCGATGGAGCGGTCCTCTGTCCACTGCCATCCATCTTTTGTCGGAATCCCGTGACCGCTTAGGGTGCCTGAGTCATCAACATACCAAGCCTGAGACAGGCCCATATAGATTACGCGGACCTCGCGCTTCGCTCCTTGAACCTCTCGGATGTCTGTGACGACCGTAAAGTTACTGTCGAATTCCCGTGCCGCCTGCAGGACTAGCAGCACGTCCCGAACACGATCCTGGAGTGAGCGGTCCTTCTCTGGTTCGCGGATACGCTGGCTCGCGTCTGCAATTTTTTCTTGCAAGGGAGAAGGAAACCCCGATAGCAGAACCTTCACGCTCGCCTCCAAAGTCGTGAATTTCGCATCGAACTCGCTCCGCCATTTGCGAACGTTTGCTTGCTCTTCTGTGCTCTTCTTGCGTTGCTCCGAGAGTTCGGTGACTCGGGTTTCGGCGGCCTTCACAAATTCGTTTAGCTGTTCGATCTCTTTTGTGCGGATGGCATTCAGATCTGACAGAGTCGCCTTTTCGCTCTTCCAGGCGGCCGCTTCCTGCGAGATCAGTTTCTTCGCCTGAATCCATTCACTCGTCATCTTTTGGATGGGCTCCGCAGATTGTGCATTCTCCGCGCTCTGCGATTCCTGGCTTCGACTGGAACTGACACTGAAATGACCGAGTAAGAAGATCGCGAGTAGTAGGGGTGATAATGGATTCAATAGTCTTTGGTAACAGCAACGCATAATTGGATAAATATGAGCACCAAAAAGAGTCATCGATTCAGAGAGTCATCAATTCAGAAAGGGGAACGACATCGCCTCAGAATCGATGGATGAGAAGATTAGAGAAAAATATAGAGGGTGATAGAATTCATCACATGGCGTAATCCCCGTGAAGTACCGGTAAAGCATCGGAGAGTTTCAATGATTCACTATTAATGATACAAAGTCTCAATAGCAAGAAGAAATTTTTGAAAATCGTGCGATTGACTGAGAGGTGACTAGACGTCGCGGAAGAACTTAGAGATCCGACATCTGAGCAGACCTTTCGCGTATCAGTAGATTGGCACGGAAGGATCGATCTCGCGAGACCAGGCATCGATTCCTCCTTGGACGTGACAGACGTTTTCGAAACCTGCTTTCATGAGAATTTGCAGGGCAATCGCGCTGCGTCCACCGACCTTACAGTGAATGATCGTCTCGGCCTTTGGATCCAATTCCGTTAGTCGTTTCGGTAATTCGGCGAGGGGGATGTGCGTTGCACCGGGTAGATGCGCGAATTGATATTCGTCGTTCTTCCGGACATCGAGTAGCACGAATGGTTTGGAATCCTTGATCCGATCAGCGAGCGCGTGGACGTCAATCTCGCGTGGAGCAGAGGAGGGGACTTCACAGGAAAAACTGATGTCTTTCAATTCTCGAAGGGTCGGGGAGTCTCCACAGAGGACGCACTGGGGATCGCGGCGGAGTTTGATTTCGCGGAACCGCATTTCCAGAGCATTAAAATAAAGTAACCGACCGATGAGCGGGGTACCGATCCCTAGGATGAGCTTAACGGCCTCATTCGCCTGCAGTGCTCCGACAATACCGGGCAGAATGCCGAGAACGCCCCCTTCGGCACAACTGGGAATGAGTCCCTGGTCCGGTGGATCAGGAAAGAGGCAACGATAGCAGGGGCCGCCGTGCTGCGGAGCGAAGACCGAAACTTGCCCCTCGAAACGGTAGATCGAGCCGTATACATTCGGTTTCCCCGTGAGAACCGCGAGATCGTTCGAGAGATAGCGCGTGGGAAAGTTATCCGTACCATCGATGATCAGGTCATAAGGTGCTGCGATGTCGCGGGCATTGACGGCGCTGAGTCGGACGGAGTGAGTGGTAACTCGGATCTGTGGATTGATATCGAGTAGGCGGTCTCGAGCGGAGTCTGTCTTTAATCGATTGATATCCGAGGTGCCGTGAATCGTTTGACGCTGAAGATTTGACAAATCGACACGGTCGTCATCGACCAGGCCGATTTCACCAATTCCAGCAGCGGCGAGATACATGGCGATGGGGGAGCCCAGCCCCCCAGCACCAATGCAGAGCACCTTCGCTGCACGAAGTCTCTTTTGTCCCTCCAAGCCTACTTCCGGCAGCGTTAAATGGCGTGCATAACGTTCTAGTTCCTCGCCTTGAAGTGAGATTTCGTTAAGTCTGGCATTGGAAATGAGGGATTCCATTGAGGAAAATTGTGATTTTTAGACAGAAAAATTTCAGGGGATCGCTTTAGATCGTGGAATATCAATCGACGATGTGTCGTGTCCGACACCGCTTGTCGAAGGAATCTGTAAAAGAAAATTAACCTCAACGAAAGCAATGATGAAATCTAGTTTAAAAATCTCTCTCAGCCTCCTCGGGTGCGGCGTACTGGCCTTCGGGATTAGCTCCCTTCGATCCGATGAGCACCGATTTTCGGATATCGAAAAGAGGATCGTCGTGGACAAAACGCCGCTTCCCACCAGTGGGACCCCGGTGATGAGCTACGCATCGGCACTCGAAAAAGTAATGCCATCAGTCGTGACGATCTTCGCCTCGAAAACCGTGAGTTCTGAACGCGATCCACAGCAGGAGGAACTCTTCCGTCGTATGTTTCCTCAACTCCCCGACGATTTCTTTGATCAGCAAAAGGGTGGCAAAGGACATCCCAACAAGGAACAGGGCCTCGGATCTGGTGTGATTATCAGCGAAGATGGCTACATCCTGACCAATAACCACGTGGCCGGAGACGCAGATGAAATCAAGGTAACTCTGCCTTCCGACAAAAAGAAGCAATATGACGCGAAGCTCATCGGGGCGGATCCACAGACGGATGTGGCTTTGATCAAGATTGACGCCAAAAATCTGCCACACATCACGATCGCTGACAGCAGTGTTCTGAAGATTGGAGACGTGGTTCTCGCAGTCGGTAGTCCGATGGGACTCGATCAGACTGCGACGATCGGGATCATCAGTGCGGTCGGACGTAGCAATCTGAACATTATTGATAACGGATATGAGAACTTCATCCAGACCGATGCAGCGATCAATCGTGGGAACTCCGGTGGTGCGTTGGTAGATGCAGAAGGTCGCTTGATCGGCATCCCGACCGCAATTCAATCCGGCATGTCTGGAGGCAATATCGGGATTGGTTTTGCAATCCCTTCCAATATGGCGCTGAATATCGTGGAGCGTCTTCTG
>JBDHQE010000200.1:0-6737 GCA_039806885.1 Verrucomicrobiales bacterium | reverse complement strand
GAGCGAATCAGAGAGTTCCACCTTTAGATCACGCTTTGCAGAGAGATGATCGAGAACGGTTATCCCAGTGGCCGTGACCCGGTTCAGACCCTCAGTCAGCGACTGGAGAATCGCGGTAATTTCCGGTTCGTCTCCCGTAAGCACGACATCCGTCAGGAGACCTGCCCACTGAGCCAGCGCTTCTTCTTGCTTACTCTCAACTTTCGTCATGAGAGCATCGCGGAGAAACTCCAAGGGCTGCTGATGAGCAATCGCAAGGTAGGCGGAACGAGTCCAGTCGTCCTGAGCGCGGAGAAAGCCCTCGCGAATCTGCTGTCGATCCGCTTCATTTTTCACCTTACGATGTGCCTCCCAGGCCTGATAGGCAGTCGAACCGACTTTAACCGACGGCATCTCCTGCCCTGCCTCTCGCAGCAGGCGAAACGCAAGCTGCCGCGTGTGTCCGTTCGGACTCTTCAGGGCAGATCGCAGCGTTTCCGGCTGAGATTGATCCATCTCAGGTGTGGAAATCTTCTTCGCCTCTCGATGCTGAATTCGCCAAATCCGACCAAAATAGTGATCTCGATCCGGCCTCACCGCCGCATTCGCCGGACCGTGAAGAGGGCCACGGGTGTCGTTGTGAATCACCGCCTGATTGCAAAAATCGACTACATACAGTGCCCCATCCGGTCCAACCCTATTCTCTACGGGACGAAACCAGAGATCACTGCTGCGCAGGAATTCCGTATTCTCCCGCCCGGCTTCGCGTTCAGCCCGATAGGTCACGCCATCAGGTTTCACGAAATACTGGCTGATGATATTAACCGTCGGCTCGCCGACAAAGTAGCTGTAATTCCATTTCTCAGGCCAGGCACCACCCTCATAAATTGCGCAGCCTGCCGCAGCGGTATATGAGCCAACGAGATCGATCTGCCGATAGGCCTGCTGTTCCCAGTGAATCTTGGGATGCACTTTCTCCTGAACAATCATCCCATGCCAACTCGCAGTCCCCGGAATCCCACCCTGAGCAAGGACAGATTCAGGCAAAACAGTGTGAAACAACACCGTTCCGCTGGTCGGCTGCGTCCAAAAACACTGGCCATCTGAAGTCATGTCCAGCCCCCAGCAATTGCCATTGCGACTGGAATACATCTCAATTTTACTCCCATCCGGGCGGAAGCGCACCACCCCCGATGCGATATTAACGGGAGTCTTGTCCTCACTGCCGAGCGCACTAACATCGCCACGACTGTATCCGTGCGTGGCATATACCCAGCCATCGAGCCCCCAGCGCAGGTTATTCATCACCGCGTGGGTGTCGAAAGTGCCGAGTCCCGTATAAAGCTTCGTTCGACGATCTGCGATTTGATCCCCATCAGTATCCTCTAGAAACCAGATATCAGGGGCCGAACTGACGATCACTCCGCTTTTGTAAAAAACAAAACTCGTCGCCAACTCGAGTCCATCAGCGAAGACGTGCTTGCGATCCATCACTCCGTCACCGTCTTCGTCGGAGAGGATGCTAATTCGATCCTGCGGTTTGCGCTCGATTTGCCCCGGTTTCAGCGAGCCACTATCCTTCCAGAAGTCGGTGTTCGCCTTGCGCAGACCATTGGGGTACTCTGGCGTTTCCACCACCCAAAGACGCCCCTTTTCATCCCAGTCCATATTGAGAACCTTTGTGATCAAAGGCTCCGCTGCGACAAGGGAAATCGAAAACTCAGGATGAAGCTCCATCTTCTCGGCTGCCTTCTCAGGACGACTCGGCCCTCCCTCCGGATAGCGCAAAGCCATCCCCAGTTCCTCAGGCTTGCAGAGTTCATCGACATTCGACCGCTTCCCTGCCCAAGCGATTCCACGCAACAGGATCGTGCGGATCGAGTTGTGGGAGAAATTCTTGTAGAGATGACCGGGCAGGCTCACAAAGGCGCGATAGTGGTCTCGCTCATAAGTCCAGATCTGTGGCTGAATGTCGTAGATATTCACGGCATCGACCCTCCCCTGCGGCAGGCTCCCGTCCTTCGCCTTCGGAGTATAGGCTGCTGCGAGAATTTTCGCTTCTGGACGTATGTCCATGTCATAATAAATCTCGTCATTCAGGTCGAAGTTCGAGCATCCCGTGGTGATGGGATTCTCACGATCTGTGAAGTAGAGCGACATCGGCCCTTCCAGCCACTTCGTCTGGCCGAATCGCCAGGAGCCGCCCACGACGTCTCGATACCAGTCGGCATCACGTGATACGGCCCCGCCGTGGAGGACAACCAAGCCACCGCCTCTGGCGAGATACGCATCGAGATTTTTGCGATCCTGAGGCTCGATATTTCCCGCCTCTTCGCTGTGGAGGATCAGAACATCCGTATCTTTCAACTGTTCCGCCGTGGGAAAGGCCATTCCTCCGGTCGCTGTCGCCCCTCTCTCATTCAGTAAATGCTGCCAATCGGTTAGAAAGGACGGATAATCGTGTGCTCCGGGACCATGCGTCTTTTCTCCGGATCGAATAAATACCCGCAGAGGTGCGGCGAGCACAAGGGCTGGGCAGAGCAGAAGCAGTAGGGATAACAGGGCGCAGAGGCGAGAAATTTTCATCAACTAGAGATCAATCGAATACGCTCAGGCTATCGCAAGAGGATACGCGAATCAATCTTCGCGAACTCAAAATAGGCACTGAACGAGAGCGCGATCGCGTTCCGAAATCAGGAAAATGTCTGAGTCGATTCAGAAATCGTCTCGGCCATCGAGGCGCTGCTCCATCTCATCAGCCGTCTTTAGCACGGCCATCAGCACAGCCAAGAGTTCTTCTGCAGGCAACTCGGCAGCAACAGCGACAGAAAAAAGAGCCATATGCTCGTCCTCAGAGTTCGACTGAACCTGCCATGCACCGATCTTTACACGAGCATTTTCCTTCAGCAGAATATTACAGGTGCGGGAATCGAAGGGGCCTTCGGAGCGTAATCCGGCAGAGAATATCTCGCGAAGTTCGACTCCAGCGAAATTATATGTCCGAGATTTGATAAATCCAATCTGACTGCGGCCATCACTCAGTTCGAACACCATCCGAAAATCGCCATCACGATCAATCGTGTATTTAATCTTCAGCGCATCCAGTGCATCCGCTATGCGAGGATCTCCGTCCTTGTGATCGATATTGGCCCCAAACATGTGATATTCCGAATCTGAAGTGGAACAGTGAGAAGCAAGCCTCCCGCTTCTCTAGCACCCGTCAATTCTTCTTTCCGTAAACAGCCGTCAGATATTCCGTCAGCGGAGCGATGCTATCGTCAGGGATCGGAGCACCAAATTTTTCCTTCATCTTTACGACGATTCCTTTCCAGAAAGTCCCATCCATCGGCGGCTGAGAGGCAGTGTATTCTACCGAGTGGCAGATCAGACACTGCGCCTTTACCAACTCGACATTCGGTCCGGGACGATACGTGTCAGTCTCAATCGGTAATTCAATCGATTTGCCCTCGCCATAGGTCCAGGCGGAAAAGAGGCAAAGACAAAGAGTCAGTAGAATCGGCTTCATAGAAAAAAATTATGCAACGGTGAGATGAACAGGTTCGACGACATTCCGAAGATACCCGGCGGGGTTCCAAAGAGCTTCAATCGGCTGAGTTTGGCCGATCCGATTGATCGCCCGACTCATCCAGACCGCAGCTCCCTTCTTTGTCGGAGTCTGACGAATCGTCCACTCCCGAAAGCTGTATTTCCCGAGGTCCTCACCCAAATCTGCCGAGCGCCAGGTCTCGCCTCCATCCGCAGAAAACTGGACTTCGCGGATGCCTTCACCGCCGTCAAATGCGATCCCGCGAACGACTGTAGGCTGCTGCGCCGAGACCTCGGCCCCATCGAGATGACTCGTAATGAAAGAGCGAATTTTCATCCGATTGATCGGAATGGTGGAGGATGGTGTCGTGCCAGGCTCGATACATCCACTTTCATTACCGGGAATGCGATACGCTGCCTTGGTCCAAAATCCCTCGAAGGGAGCATCCAGAGCCGTAATTGTATTCACATGCTTCACCCAGTACGTGGCGTAATAACCGGGCACGATCACGCGCAGAGGGTAGCCATTCAGCATGGGCAGTGGCTCACCGTTCATCGTATGAGCCAGATACACCTCTCCGGCCATAATCTGCTCGACATCCAGCGCCTTCACATAATCCGGCGTCCCCGGCAGCAGTGCGGTATCCAGTCCATCGAAGGTGATCTGCTCCGTGTCCGGTGAAAGTCCCGCTTTCTCCAGCACATCTTTCAGGCGAACTCCCTGCCAGCGAGCATTGCCCATCGCTCCGTGACCGAGCTGGCCGCCTCCGACGCGAGGCTTGGAAAATCCCCGACTATTGCCAGAGCACTGAGCGACTGCGACGACTTCCACCTGCTCGAACTGCGTCCGCAAATCCTTCATGGACAGCTCTAGGGGCGAATTCACCGTGCCTTTAATGGAAAGGCGAAAAGTATCCGTATCGATGGACGTGGGAATTCCTGCCAAGTGATAACGAACGTAAAACGCATCATTCGGAGTCAAAATCCCCTCGTTGAACACCGAAAATGGGGTCTCCAACTGTGGAGGGCGATGGGTCAGGAGGATCAGCGGTCGCTTCTCTGGAAAAGTCGCTAATTTTCGAACTCCGTTCTCGAAAGGTAAAACAACTGTCTCTCCATCCGCCGCAATCAGACGACTCAAAGCACTGCTACCCAAGGCAGCCGCGACAGATTGCCGAAGAAAGGTGCGACGATCAGAACCTACAGGAAAACGCGCAAACATGAAGGGATCATCTCTTGTCCGGAGACAAAGGGCAACCAAAAAATATCACTCATTGACGCAATGACCGCAGAGAAAAACAAACAATCGCCTGCAGACCGTTTCTCTCGTCATCGCTCCATCAAAAACAGAGTCGTTCCCCCCGGCTTGAGCACCGCTTTGAATCGTCCGTCTTTCACCGTAAACTCTGACCTCGAGAACAGCTCCTTCACTTTAAAACAGTCTTTCCCCACGAAAAAACTCCGCTCGCCACCACTCAGACTGTGGACGGCGAAGAGATTTCCGGAAACATAGGTAACATCTTTTTCCTGCTCGTTCACGATCGGCACCTTTGCAAGTCGGGCGATTTCTCGTAACAACCCGGAGGAAAGCGTGGGGGCAGCTGAGTAAATCGATGTCCAATCGGAGAATTGTTTCACGGATAGCGCTCCTCCGCCTTTCTCTACATACGCTCCTTGAACATCACCGTCGAATACACCGAAGCGAGGTGTAACGACGTGTGAATCACCGTAGTTCATCACGACTCCGGCGGCTTTCATCCCTGCTCCCAACGGCTTGGCCGCACCATCCATCTGCACCAAGAGCGATCCGTCCTCGACGGGACGAACGTCGAAGCCCGTTACCTCAGCGATCCTCGTCGAATCAAGTGAGGTCTCGGCTCGCGGCCTCCCCTGCACCGGCTCGAGAATCCCCGGTGCATAGATCCAGACAAGAACCTTGCCGCTTCGCTTCAATTTTTCTTCGATGAAGCGCTTTTGCTGGGTGGTAAGATCGAAGCAGTTCAAGAATAAGTAACAGGGATAATCGGGAATCGATTCCAAATCGCCCGCCAGATATGCATCCCAAGCAATTCCCATCCCATTGAGAGGATTGATCTGATTGTTAACGGCGGCATTCTGGATCGGAGAGTTCACCTTGCAGTGAAAAATCGAAGTCTCGCCAACGACGACCGCAATCGAGTGTTGCGGATCGACGGCCTGACGCGGAGCGTGTAGGAGATCAGACTCGATTTTTTTCATCTGTCCCACCGCCTGCATCAGACGCTGATCGCCGGTGATCCATCCGTTCCCGAAATCGTACCACTGCGGAGCGACACCATTGACAAGGCAATTCGCAAACTCACGCCGCAGAACCTCGACACTGCCCGCCAGTGAGGGAATACGTGAAATCTGACCGCTTGGCCCCGTTCCCCGGAAGGTGCGGATGTCGATCTGGTCGATGTAGAGCTTTCTATGGAGCTTACAGGCATCCACGGTCGTCATAAAGCCGGATCCATCTCCCAGACTGCGATACCCGTAGCGCGAGGGCGACATGAGAAAATCGATCTCTGGAGACTCAAGCACTTTCTGAAGAGCAAAATGACCGGAATGAACACCGAAGTAGGCATAGCCGATGTACATCACGTATCCGTAGTAGGTGCCGCAGATGGATTCGCCCTGCGTCTCCTCCTTCACGATACGGCAAAAGCGAAGTACATCATCTGAAACAAGGTGGGCAATGAAGGCGTGCAAATCGATGACAGCACCCTGCGTTTTCGGATCGAGAAAGAGATGGGGATTCGCGTTATCTCGTTCGGCTCGCGTTGGCACAGTGATTTCATCAAAGCTAGAATAGTGCCGATTCCAGGCCCTGTTCA
This sequence comes from Verrucomicrobiales bacterium, assembly GCA_039806885.1. GTDB lineage: Bacteria > Verrucomicrobiota > Verrucomicrobiia > Verrucomicrobiales > DEV007 > Arctic95D-9. Next base: position 357 of record JBDHQE010000200.1, on the reverse strand, counting down.
GTGCTTCGATTTTACCATCATAAATCTGCGTCAGCCAAGAGCGAAAGGCGCGAACGAACGGTTCCGAATAGTCCAGAAAGTCCTTACTTTGTGATCCCCAGTAAAACCACTCCCAGGAGATTCCAGAGATCGGAGCATAGCCGATCACTCGTCCTGCATGGGGACCTGTGCGCACATGGCGGATCAACGCCCGCCAAGCCTCTCCTGCGTCACGCAACCAGACTTCGGATGCATAGGAGGGTGCACGAACCTTCGAGCCACGATAGCCACCGACATTCGTATCACCGTCGTCTTTACGGGCCAGTTCATCGGGATATAAATTCAACCAGTCGCGCATACCAGGATTGTAAACGGGAT
>JBDHQE010000199.1:0-6756 GCA_039806885.1 Verrucomicrobiales bacterium | reverse complement strand
CAGTAGGTGTAGGCCATCACCTCATCTCCCCCGACTCCCGTGATCCCGAAAGCAGCGATGGCGACACCCAAAACGCCAACAGGAATCCCGTGCCAGAACGAGAGTCCCTCAGCGATCTGCTGCCCCGTCATCGCGAAGGGAGTAAACTGGACGGAAAGCAGACAAATGAAGGTAAACAGAGCGAAGGCACCGATCATCGCTAGCGAGAGACGCTCGATGAATTGATAGCGGCCCCGGAAAATCATGAGAGAAACCATGGGTGCCGCGAGACAAACCCACAGCCAGACAGGTACGGCAGGTAGGAGAATATGTAGGATCAACCCCACGCCGCCGATGATGCCCCCCACCTGAAGTGGCTTGATCACCATCATCAGAAGCCATAGCCAAGTCGCCCAGTTTCCTTTCCCAAATTTCGGTCCAGGGAGTTGATTCAGCGCCTCAAATGTCGTTTCTCCCGAGTGGATCGCATGTTTTCCGAATTCGAGCTGGACGAACACCTTCACCAGACAGCTCACCAAGATCACCCACAGCGCGACAAAGCCCGCCTTTGCCCCCAGTGCAGTGGTGGCGATCAGTTCGCCCGATCCCACGATCGAGGCAGACAGAATAAAGCCCGGTCCCAGATAACCGAGCATGCCTAGGAACGTCGTCGGAGGCTCTGCCACCGGAGATGCAGCGGAGCTTTGATCGACGACAGACACGGGAATCACTTTAGATCGTTTTAGCGAAGATCCTTCGGACGACGCGCCCACTCTCCCTCCGCCCAAGCGTTATTTCGCCGGAGGCGCAGGCTGATTGGCCGGATCGGTCGAGAGCGGCCAGTCATCTGTGCGGAACGGCGTCGCGGGAAGACCATTCTTGCTATAGAGATTCACCACAGGATTATCAGCCCAGCCATAGCGAGCCGCCACAGGCTTAGAGACTTCAGCAGAAGAAACTTCCACCTGATTCGGTCCGACGATCTTTCCTGTCGCCCTGTGCCAGACACGATCTTCCCCAGCGAGAGCAAAACCGACCACTTCCACCGTATCAAAGGAATAGAGCCCTGCCTTACCTACATGATCAAAGGTCAGGAGAATTTTTCCATCCTTCAGTTCCATGGAGCGATAGGTCGGACTCTGATACTCGAAGTCATGTCCATAATCTCTAGACAAGGCGATTCTGGCGAGACGCTTGGCCACGTCTTGCTTGTTACGCGGATGAATGTCTCGCCCCTCGCCTAGATCACAAATCACCGCCTGCCCAGTATTCGGCAGAGAGAGAGTCTGTGTCTGCGCCTCGCGCAACTCCGCCCAACTCGACTCTCCCGGCTCTGAGACTTCCGGATGGAAATCAGCCAACTGCACCCAATAGAAAGGAAAGTCACCGATTCCCCACGCCTTACGCCACTCGCTGATCATCAGGCTAAATAGATCGCGATACTGGTAGGCACGTCCAGCGTTTGACTCGCCCTGATACCAGATCACACCTCGGATTCCGTAGCCAATGGTGGGATTCAGCACTCCAGCCCAGATGTTGCCGGGGCGAGAATTTCCCGTCAGCCAGTTCGCAGGCTTGCGAGGGGCTGGCTTTCCATTCGCAGCTGCTTTTTCCGTAGCGACTTTCCAGTCCTCCAAAATCTTATCGAAGTCATAATTCTGTTCGAGGTTCTTCGCCTGCTCGATCACGTTCTGGAATCGAGAATCAGCTTCCAGCGTCTCACGCGAGACCCAGGCTTCCGCAGCAGAACCGCCCCAAGAATCGTCGATCAGTCCGATCGGCACGCCCAGAGTCTGATACAATTGGCGGCCAAAGAAATATCCCACGGCAGAGAAATCACTGATCGTCTCCGGTGTGCAAATTTCCCATTGTCCCTGAAAATCATCCTGCTTCTCCTGCGTCCCCACTTGAGGAACAGAGATAATGCGAATATTCGGATAATTGGCTGAAGCGACTTCCAAGTCCCCATCATTCGCCTCCTTGACAGCGAACTGCATATTGGACTGTCCCGAGCAAATCCAGACCTCTCCGATCACGATATTGGAAAGAGTGATCGACTCGGAGGGAGTGGTAATGCTCATCTTCAGCGCATGGCTAGAGCCAGAGATCGCTGCCAATCTCACTTTCCAGCGTCCCGACTCATCTGCTTTGGTCTGGTGGGTCTGTCCGGCGATCATGACAGAAACTGGGGTTCCCGGATCAGCCCAGCCCCAGATCGGGTTCTCTATATCGCGCTGTAGCACCATGTGGTTACCGACTAGAGCGGGGAGGCGTAGCTCTGCCTGAGCAGACAGGACAGAAAGAGCGAAGGCTAGGATGAGTGAGAGTCGTTTCATTCGTGCTGCGGGTTTTATCGGAATTTCAGTAATCGCGCAAGAAAAATTCATGGCGGACTCAGGGTACGCCCTCATTCTAGCTGTGGAATTCTCCGCGATCCGTGAAATGGGGAAACAATCAGCGCTTGACCGACACGGTACATGATCTAAGTCCTAACTCTATCATGATTCGAAGGTTTTTTCTCACCAGCACTCTTGTCGCCGCGACTTTCCTGCTGGGTTTTCCGATTTCTGGCTTCAGCGAAATCCTGCTCCGAACTCCGACAGAAAATCAAATAGTGTCGCCCGTATCTCCTGAGTTTCGCTCCTTTCTCGAATTAAAAGGTGAAGCCCGCCGAACAAAATACTCCGACCTCGATTATCGAAAGGAAATGCTGCCTCTGGTGCAGCCGGTTCCGACTTCTTTGATCTGGGAATGCACTTCAGGAGAGGAAGGGCCCTTCACTGTCTCCGTTTCGGAAACGAGGGATTTCTCTACACCCGCTGCTGTGCTGGACGTGACTCCGGAAGATGCCCGTGAATCGATGCGCCGGGATCTGGTAAATTTCCTGATCGGGCGGACATATTTTTGGAAAGTAACGGGAAGTCTGGATGGAAAAAAGATCGAGTCGAAAATCGGAAGCTTTCAGACGGATTCTCGGCCTCCTCGTCTGATTTTGGTGCCCAAGGTCGGCAATGTCCGCGATATCGGAGGATGGACTGGACTGGAGGGGCGCAAAGTGCGCCAGGGAATGATCTACCGCTCGAACGGATTGAACGGTAACAGTCCGGATCGGCATGATGACAAGATCGAGTTCGCGAAGAAGCGACCGGGACCGTCTCGCCTCACGGAGCAAGGTCTGCACGTGGTGAATGAGATGCTCTGCTGGAAGACCGAGCTGGATCTGCGCGGGCCAGGCGAGGTGGGTTCGATGTCGGGTTCGCCCGCCGGATCGTCCGTCCAATGGGTGAATCATCCGTCCTCCAACTACAAATCGATCTATAAGGGGGGAGCCGCTGAAATGACTGCCAAGAATTTTCGCATCTTTCTTGATCCGGCAAATTATCCAATCGACATCCATTGCATCACAGGGGCGGATCGAACGGGTTCCCTCGTCTTTATTCTAAACGGAGTTCTCGGAGTCGATCTCGACGACCTCTCCCGTGGATGGGAGATCTCTTGGTATTCTCCGCTAAATTACAAAGAGCGCTTTGATCCTCTAGTGGCGGGACTCGATGGCTTCGGAAAACCCGATGATTCGATCTGTAAGAAAATCGAAGCCTATCTGTTCGCACAGGGAATCACTCCAGAGGAAGTGGCGAAATTCAGAGAGATCATGCTGGAGCCGAAGTAGCTCGAATCAAATCAGCGCAAATCAAATACGAAGCGAAGTTCTCGTTTCTTCACTCCCTCTCTAGGCCTTCGCGCATCGCCTCTACAGGAGCTTCCCGAGAAAACCAGTATTCAAAGGCTAGAGCTCCTTGCCAGAGCAGCATTCCCAGCCCATTCGCGGCTCGTGCACCGCATTCTTTGGCGGCACTCATCAGGCGCGTCTGGGGCGGGGCATAGACCATATCGTACACTAGGTGATCTGCCTTCAGCGATCCGGGAGGCAGCACATCAGGATCGTCCGCCTTCATCCCGATCGATGTCGCATTAATGATCAGGTCGATCTCTCCTAACTCCTGAGATAGAGAATCGGCGTCCCAGCGGATCGCTCGAATTCGAGTCTGACCGTCATCCTGATCGGATAGCAGGGGTAAAAGCTCGTCTGCGAGGAGTGTCGCCTTCTCGACAGTGCGATTTGCCAAAACGAGCCGTCTACATGAACTCATGGCACACTCCACGGCAGCGGCTCGTCCGGCTCCTCCCCCAGCCCCGACCACGAGCACACGTAAATCGTGTAAATCGACGCCAAAGGCCTCGTGAATCGCTCGATGCAAGCCCGGAGCGTCCGTATTGTGCCCGAAAAGCCTTCCATCCCGAATTGCGACCGTGTTCACCGCTCTCACTCGCTGAGCCGTTTCGCTGAGTTCATCGACGATTTCACACATGGCTGCTTTGTGCGGAATGGTCACGTTGAACCCGATCAAGTGAGCGGCCTTCATCGCTTCGATCCCGGCTTCCAGTTCTTCCGCTCGTAGGTGCAGTCGCACATACTCGCAGTCGATCCCCGCGGCAATCAACGCAGGGTTATGCATCTGCGGAGATCGAGAATGCGCGACAGGATCGCCAATCACGGCGAGCCGAGGACGGCGTAGCGATCCGCTCGTCACTTCTGCCCAATTCTGCAAATCTGCTAAGGTAAATACAGACTTCGCTTCGAGGCTCATCCTGAGATTTGATCCATTGAGCGAGCGATCACTCACTCGACTGCGACATAATCTGCCATCGCAGCAGCGATGATGGCGACACTGACAGCTCCGGCGTCCGGTTTACCTAGGGAATTATCGCCTAAGGTCTTCGCCCGCCCCATGGTAGCGATCATTTGCTCACTGGCATCGCGCCCGTCCGCAGCAGCATTTGCCACCTGACGAATCGCCTCATTGAGTGGCACATCAGTCAATTCCTCCGCCTTCTCCGTAGCCGGAACTAGCGCATCGACCATGGTTTTATCACCCGGTTTCGCCCCTCCCTTCGCCATCACCTGATCGACTCCGTTACGAAGCAAGGTCGCCAATTCCACGGAGGTAAAACTCTGGCCATCTCCGAGTGCTTTTCCACCGGCCCGGAAGAGCATTCCGAAAAGCGCGCCTGAGGCGCCTCCCATGCTCGACATCATCGCCGCTCCCACAGCGATGAATACCTTTCCGGGCGAAGGAAACTCTTTCTCTGCCAGTGCTTCTTTCACCGCCGTCATTCCGCGAGCCATCCCCAGACCGTGATCGCCGTCGCCGAGAGCGCGGTCAGCGTCTGTCAGAATCGGTTCAGCAGCGATGATGCGATCCGCCACGACGAGCATCATATCTCGGACATCAGAGGCAGTGAGTGTGGTCTTGGACATAGGTTTGCGTCTTGCGTATTCAGGACTAAAGAGGGTTCGATCCTCGATGCAAGTCTCTTTAGTACTCGTGCTTTTAAAATCTCAAGCTCCCTGATGACCCTCCATTTTGCTGTAGCAGACGGACTGACAGGGCATATCCCAGTATTTCTTCAATTCGTCATCCATACGAGTGAAGGAAAATGAAAGTCCAGACATCTCCTGACATGTGACCAGCGGCCCAATGATGACATCGTAAATCTGGATTCCTCTCTCCGTCAGTATCGACTTCGCCTTGCGCAGTGCGATCAGCAGCTCCATCATCGTGGTGGAACCCAGCGAATTGACGAAAAGCACGATCTCATTTCCAGCTTCCAGATCTGCGACTTCCTCATCCGTCTGATAATCGGTGAAAATAAGGTCGATCATCTGCGCTACCAAGTCGTCCGCTCTAGCCATCGGGATCTCCCCTACCCCCGGTTCTCCGTGGATTCCCATTCCCAAGCCGATCCGATCATCCGCGATTTCAAAGGTCGGCTTACCAGTCGCAGGAATGGAGCCGGGCGACATGGAGACGCCTACCGAGCGAGTCTGCAGCACAGCTTTCCGAGCCAGAGCTTCCAATTCATCTAGGCTCGTAGCTGTCTGCGAAGCTGCTCCGACCAGCTTCACGATGGGGACCAGTCCAGCGATCCCCCGTCTGTCTTTCTTTCGCGTCGGCGGAGCCGAACACACATCATCCCAGATCAGGACTGTGCGCACCTCGATATCGTCGTCCGAAGCCAAATCTGCTGCGAGATCGAAATTAAGCACGTCTCCGGCGTAATTTCCGTAGAGATACAGCACTCCTTTCCCCCGATGAACCGCCTGAGTCGCCTCCAGAGCAATGTTTGGCGGAGGAGCGGCAAAAATATCGCCACAGGCAGCTCCGTCTGCAAGATTGCGTCCGACCAGACCGTGATAGATCGGCTCATGGCCACTGCCCCCTCCGACGAGAAGAGCCACTTTCCCCTCCGGTATTTCCTTTTTGACAATGGAACGTGTTCCTACATGGAGGCAATCCCCGTTGTAGGCATCGACAAGACCTTCGAGCAGTTCGTCTGCACAGCGCAGCGGATCATTGAGTAGCTTCTTCATGATTCTGGATAAAAACGGAAACTTTAGCCCTTATCTTCTCCCAGAGATCACAAAGGTCCACAACCAAAAAATATTCTCGACCGGATTTTGCGAGACATCTGAGCCAGCTTCCTATACACTGAATTATCCGGTCAGTGAATGATCACACGTTTTTCCTCGATAGTTCTTCCGAATCTTCTCGTCGTTCTTTTCTCATTGCAGATCGACGTGGGACTCATCGCGCAGGAGCGCTTGACTGCTGACCTCGACGTATTTGTGACGCTGCCCGCTGCCTTTCAGATCACACCTGACGACCTAGAGACCCGATATCCCAAAGGCCAGTGGAATCACAATCCTTATTTCAA
>JBDHQE010000198.1:0-6784 GCA_039806885.1 Verrucomicrobiales bacterium | reverse complement strand
ACCAGGGGCAGCCTGTGGCCATCATCGTGGGACAGGATGAAAAATCCTGTCGAGAAGCGGCCGCTCTGCTAGAGATCGATTACCTGCCAGAACCACCGATTCTGAATCTGGATCACGCCATCGCCAGAGAGAGCTTTCACGAGCTTCCTCGACTCAGCGAACGGGGCGACGTGCTCTCGGTTCTCACCTCGGCTTCCCAGACGCTCTCAGGCTCCTTTCTCGTCCCTCCCCAACAGCCTCTCCATCCGGGAGTCACTGAAATTCTCGTAACTCCTGAGGACGGCGGAAGTCGCTTCGCGGTGAAAGCCCCCTCTCTCTCGCCCACTCGGATACGGGCGGCTGTGGCACGGGCTGCCGGGGTTTCTGAATCCGATATCCGGATCGATCCGTCTCCCATCGCCGGAGTCACGGATGCGCTAGAATGGGAACCTGCCCGACTGGCCATGCTGGTCACGCGAGCTGCGATCACATGCGGCTCTCCGGTGGCTCTTCGACTCAGGGAGAATGATTCATCGCTGATCCGGGGACAGCGACATCCGGTCAAGGCCTCGTTCGACGTGGCATTTGACCCCAATGGTCGCGTCCGAGGCCTAGATCTGAGGCTTTATCTCGATGCAGGATACTATCCGGCGGATTCCGCCGCCATTCTTGATCGAACCACGCTCCATTCGGATTCTGTCTATGCGATTCCTCATCTCCGGATTCGCTCCTGCCTCTGTCGCACACACCGCATCACCTCTTCATCGCTCCCGGCAGAGGGAGCGGCCCAAGGAGCGTGGGTCATGGAGGAGATTATGCGACGTATCGCGTGGGAAACCAAGCAAGCAGCGCATCTAGTCCGAGAAAGAAATTTCTATCAGGAAAACGGAGAATTAAAGACCGTTCCCTGCGGGCAGCCGATTCTCGCGACAGCAATTCATAGAGCTTGGCAGCAGGTTCTGCGACTCGGACAATACGGACAGAAAATCGACACTCTCCGAAAGTGGAATCAAACCCACCCATTCAGTAAGCGGGGTATCGCCGTCGTTCCGACGAAGTTCGGGCTGGGCGACCCCCGATCCGAGCGTTCTGCTGCCACTGTGATGGTTCAGATTCTTACCGACGGCTCTGTGCTTGTGCAGGTCGCTCATACAGATACGCAGGATGATCTGGAGGAAGGAATTCGACTGGAGACAGCCAAGGAACTCGGGATCGTATCGGATTCTGTACGAGTGATTCTGAATGATTTCGACGCTTTTCCTACAGCAACTCCGCCTGTCGGGACGGATGCCGCCGGACTGATTCGACATGCCATCCACGAGGCCTGTCGTCCTCTCCGAGATCGACTGCGCGAAGTCTCCCTAGACCTGTTCGCCGCCCGTGGACAGACTGGCATTAGCAGCGAGAATCTGAATTTTCGCGACGGCGTAATCGGCCAAGAAATTTCACCATCCAGCCCGATCCACTTTCGCGAAGTGGTCGAGACGGCATGGTCCAAACGTATTCCACTGATCTCTATCGGATATCATCGCACGCCGAATCTGTGGTGGGATCACGAGCTGGGGGCGGGATGGCCTTTCTCTTCATTCACTTATGGTGCCGCGATGGCCGAAGTTCAGATCGACACTTTCACTGGAGAAGTCCAGATTCTGCACGTCGATCTAGTCTGCGAAGGTTCCTCTTTCCCGCAGTCCGGTTCCCGAGACTTGGCGCAGGCATCCCGCGCTTTCCTGCTAGGAGTCGGATGGCTACTCTCCGAGGAGATTCCCTACCCAGAAAGCGACCTTCCTCTCTCGACTCGCCCGAACGGGGCGCTCGCCGTCATGGCTCCATCGAGCTTCGCCGACGCTCCCTTCGAGTTCCGAGTCGAACGACTCGCTCCGCTCTCTGCTGCAGAAACGCTCCCTGGTCAACCCTGTGCGGAAGCCCCGCTCCTCCTCTCTTTCGCCGTGCGTGAGGCGATCTTGGACGCGCTGCGTGCTTTCGGGATGACGGCAGATCACGACATCGAACTCCCCTTCCCTTCCACGCCTCCCGCTGTGCTCTCAACGCTACGCGAAATCAGCCGGAGGCTCTATCCGGTTCCAGCCTAATACAGGTGATTCCCTTCACCTCAATCTGCCGAAGGGTAGATCTCCTTCCCTTTCGCATCGTGCGGGACCTGGGCACCCATGCGCTTCATTTCTGCGAGCATCTCTTTCGCCATGCGCTTTACGATCTCAGGCTCCGTTCCTGCCCGATCTGTCTGCTCAAATGGATCTTCTTTCAAATTGAAGAGTTGATAGCGCACTCCATCGGACTGGAGCACATTTCCCATCGCAGGAATATACGGCAAAGCGTGAAAAATCAGCTTCCAGTCCCCATTTCTCCAAGTGGTGAAGTAATTGCTGCGGTGAGGCGCATGGGGATAATTCATCAGAAACTGTTCCGGATGTGAGGGATCCCTCTCCCCGGAAAGAAGAGTGGCCAGAGAGAAGCCGTCACTGACATGAGCACCCTCCGCCGGCATGGCATCGACCAACCCGAGGAGAGTCGGAAAAAGGCTGGTGATATCGGCCACCTGCGTCTGGATCGCTCCTTTCGCGATGGGGAGCTTTTGTTGCCAGGGATTCTCGGGATCAGATTCGGCCCAGGCTGCAATGAAGGGAACACGCATCCCTCCCTCGTAATGCGAGCCCTTTTTCCCTCGGAGCGGAGCCGCACAAGCGACGGAATGGGCACCTCCAAGCGGAGCGTCCGATCCATTGTCCCCTAAGAAGAGAATCAGAGTATTTTTTGCGATCCCAAGAGAATTCAATTGGTCGAGTAAATCACCTAGGCTCTTGTCCATCCCTTCGATCAAAGTGGCGAAAGAGTTCCAAGCAGGGGCATAGGGAGAATTCTCATAATGCTCGGTAAAACGCGGGTCGGGTTCAAAGGGAGAATGGACGGCATATTGGGCCATGTAGAGGAAGAACGGGACCTTGTCCACGGTCGCCTTCTCGATCAGCTTCTTCGCCTCCAGAGTCAAGGCTTCGGTGAGAAAGGTATGCGTGCCATGATAAGCCTCCAGACCGGGAACAGACATACGCACACGTCGCCCTTTTCCTGTGTAATTATTCTCTCCGTAATAGCTACCAGGAGCACCAATCGCACGTCCCGCGATGTTCACGTCAAATCCGAGGTTTAGCGGCTCAGCCCCTTCGCTCCCGTCCGGCCCGAAGTGTGCCTTTCCTACATGCAGCGTGCGATATCCCCTTTTTTTCAGAAGACTCGGCAAAGTCACATCCCCCTTCTTCAGCCCCTTCCAGTTCCATGCGGGTGATTGAGGGCCTCCATTGTCCTCCCATGGATCGATCCAGTTCGTCGAATGATGTCGCGCCGAATTCTGCCCCGTCATGATGGAAATCCGACTCGGCGAACACAGACTCATCGCATAAAACTGACTAAAGCGAGTTCCTTGGGCGGCCAAACGCTCCATTGAAGGCGTTCGATAGGCACGATTGAGCGGATAGGTGACGGGCTTGCCCCCCTGATCCGTCAAAAACGGAACGGATGTGTCCATCTCTCCCATGTCATCCACTAGAAAGATCACCAGATTCGGTAATGCCTCCGCAGATTGTAAGGAGAGGCTAAATGATGTCAGAAACAAAACGGAGCTAATCAGAGACCACACAGGGAACTTCATGGGAAAATCGACAAACGCGGTCTTCAGTTTGAGGAGATTTCCTGATGATGGCAAGAAGAAATCAACCTTTTTTCCCTGTACGACTCTTCACCTGACGATGAATCATTCGGCGAGAGAAAGCGCTCTCTGCTTAATTTCCGCCTGACGCCAGGTTTCCCGACGGACTTCGCCGCTGCTGGCGGAAAGATACAAAATCCCCAAGGAAACCTGAGAGCGATCTAGGAAGTCGATCGCCCAGATCGGTTCCTCCCCTTCTTCGCGAACTCGCAATTGATAGCGTACGGAGACGAAGGAAACGTGAAGAGCTTGCGCTCGAGCACTCGCTAGGTCAAACGCCTGACTCGAAGAAATAAGCAGTGATCTACGCACCAATGGTAGATCTGGCAAATTCTGACCGGGTAATCGCGAAATCGAACGCTGATGCTTCACTCCATCAGCCGCGCAGACGTACTCATGCAAAGAGCCATCCCCCCCAGAGCGGCGCGTCAACACCAACCATTCCACAGGGAGCGGGTGTCCATCGAATCCCACCATTCCCAGAATTTCCTCATCCGGGCTCAGTCGGTTCGAAGCGACGAATGCGTCCAATGCGTGAAGCGCCTCTAATCCCTGTGAATCACTGGAATATACTTTACAGCACGAAACTCCTCCGCAGAACAAAATCATCAAAACGATCTGCCATGCTCCGCTCATTTTACATCCGACGATTCCCACGCTATTCTGCCGAGTGAAGAGTAACATTCAATATTCGTAAAATCGTCTTAACTTCTGATAAATACTAAATTTGTCCCGTGATTTTATCAAATCTCTTTGCGATTTCTATGAACTCTGTATCGAAACCAGAAAGCGCCCTGCTCATTCTGGGACATGGCTCGACCGAGAATCCGGATTCATCGGCTCCTTGCTGGGATCATGCCGAGACGATCTCTGCGATGGGGTGCTTCGGCAGCGTTCACTGCGCTTTCTGGAAGGAGGAACCGAGTTTTCGCCAGATCTGGCCGATGATCGAGGAGCGTGAGGTGTACATCGTCCCCAATTTTATTAGTGAGGGCTATTTCACAAAACAAGTACTGCCTCGCGAGTTGGAGCTCAGTGGACCGACGACCATCCGCGAGGACATGCGACTGCATTACTGCGCCCCGGTCGGAAGTCATCCTTCCATGACCAAGCTGCTCGCCAATCACGCTCTGGAAATCATGGGTGAAACCGTCCGCCCAGAGGACACGGCTCTCATCATCGTAGGACATGGCACGAGCCTCAGTAAAAATTCCGCTAAGGCCGTGAAGTCTCAAGTCCAAGCTCTGCGCCAAGGGAGCGTCCCTTTCGTCGAAGTCCTAGATGCCTATATGGAGGAAGCACCCTACATTTCCGATTGGGCGAAACAGACTTCCGCTGCCAATGTAGTGATCGTTCCCTTTTTCGTGGCGGATGGACTCCACAGTTATCAGGATATACCGGTTCTTCTGGGGATCGAACCAGAGCCGACCGCAGCAGCTAGTCAACGTGAAGTTTTCCGTCATAATCCACACGTAATCAATGGACGCACACTTTGGTATGGATCCTCTATCGGCACCGACCCTTCTCTGGCCGAGGTCATTCTCGATCAGGTCGCTGATTTTGACCTCAAATATGGCCTATGACTCTTGAAGAAACTCTGGCGGCTCTTCTGCCCATCGGAAAAAAACTCGGCTTTGGAGAGTTGCATCTTCGCCGCACCGAGGATGCTCTCTTCACAGCGCATCACCGCGAGGATTCGAACGAACCGAATCTCCGCAGTCTCGACTCTGCACGCGAACTGAGAGAATGGGCCAAATATGACGACGAGGGAGCATTTCGCCCTCTGAAAACAGCTCCCAATCTGCGGAAAGGATGGATCACACGGACTCCGGAGGCACAGGAGTTTCTTTCTCGCCTAGACGCGATCTATCCCGGCCTCTTCGCTACTTGGGTCGCCTATACTCAGGAGCGACTCCGTATCGTCCCTCTGCGAGAAACCTTAAACAGGCAGTCTGGGATGTATCGGATCTCAGCTAAAATCAGCACTGAAAGGGGCGAACAGATTCGCAAAGAATTCTGCGCCAGAAATTGCCTGCGCACGATCCTCTGGCCGTCGGAAGAGGGATCTGCTCACGATCCGTTCGTTCCGAAGAAAATCGATGAAATCCCTCTGCTCTGCTCAGAGGCATGCACTCTCGCAATTAATCACGCAAGAGTTCTGGCGTTAGAGGAATCCCTGACCAAAACCCACTGACCGCTCCTCGCGAGTCGATTATTTCGGATCGACCCCTCGCCAGAATCGGCTTGACTCACGATCCGACTGCGGAGCAGCGGAGGGAATTTCCTGCTGCGACATACGTTCGGCGTGACCGTCGAGAAATCCGACCAACCCTCTCCCTTTCTCTCCCCAGCGCTTCTTCATCGTATCAATAATCGCCTGTCTATCATCGAATTTCACCACATTCGGTTCAGCGCAGTCGATATAGAGCATCGCACGAGGCGCGAATACCAGATTCGACAGAGTTTTCTCCGTCAGATAAGGATCCTCTGAAGCCACCTGATCGTAAATTCGGTCGTACTGGAGATTTGCATTCATCGCATAGCTATGACGATGCCAATTTTTCTCCTGAGGGTTCTTTTTTACGGACATCGTGTTCTCAAAAATCGTTCCTTTCAGATGACTTCCGTCCTCTGTTACCTGAATCTGAGATACTTTTTCATTCTTGTTTTCCTGCATATAAACCGTAGCAAAAACGACTCCATCCAGCCATTCTCCAGATTCTCCTAGTTTATAGTATTGAGGAAAGTATTCGTCTGCCTGAACTCCCGACGGAGGTTTCATTCCACCGGGATAGATCGGCGACGGGAGCTTGTTGCTGTGATCCGTCGACCAAGTGAGCGTGATCCCAGCAAGCTGCTTGAGATTCGACAGATTTTTCGTTCCCTCCGCAATATCTTTCACCTTACCCAGCCCTGCGGTCACCAATCCGGCCAGAATTGCAATGATCGCAATTACGACAAGCATCTCTATGAGGTTCAAGCCACGAATATTAGCAGAAGAAGGTCTGAATTTCATCAAAGGAAAAGGGATCAGTAAAGGAGAATTGAAGGACAGAGAAAATTCGCTCGAATCATCCAATT
>JBDHQE010000197.1:0-6801 GCA_039806885.1 Verrucomicrobiales bacterium | reverse complement strand
CCACGGGCATGAGCGACATGCCGGTGGATGTCAGAGACTTGATCTCTGCTTTCGGAATAGTAGTCGTGACTCCCCCTGGCATATGCAGGGTCACGGCAGTCGCGTCTTCACCTGATAGGAGACCTGCGAGCGTGCGTCCATCCTTTGTCTCGATGACTTGAGAAACCCAACGCTCTTCTAGGGCGCGATTCGGATCGAGAATATCGGACAGCAGGGCTTCGGCAGGCTTGATCTTAACATCATTCAGCGAGGGGCCGACTTCGTTACCGACATTGCCGATATGATGGCAGGTCACACAGGTGGCTTTTTCAAATACGGCGGCTCCTTTAGTCGCATCGCCCTTGAGAGAAGCGATCTCTTTGCGATACTTCTCGACGACGGAGGCTCTGTCATCATTGGCGTTTCCAAAGACTTCCTGAGCTAAGGCGTGAATCTTGGGATCTTTGGAGCGTCCCGCGCTCCATCGTGCCATCGGCGGCATAAGGCCGGGACTGATTTCACCCGCCTTCATCTTCTCCATCAGTCTGATATTATTGGCAGAGTTGGATGTGAGAATATCCAGTGCAGCGCTGCGAGCTGCAGGTGGGAGCGTTTTCCAGCGCTCAAAGAAGAAGTCGCCGATCAGCTCAGCTTTGTCTCGTGCCAAGAGGCGGCAGGCGGCGGTCTGAATGGCGGGTGTCTCAGAGAGTGAAATCAGTTTCTCAGCGATCACTTTCTTTTCCTCCCAGGGACGCTGGGCAACAAGGCTGAGAGCAGCGAGCCGGTCATCTTCCTTCGCCTGATTGTCCTGTGCAATGTTTGCTGCCTTCGTAAGAACGGCTTCGAGCTGGGTCGTGCCATCTCCTAAATCCGGGAGTTTCGCAGCGATCAGGGCCGCGAGACTGCGCTGTTTGAGCGGACTGCGGCCGAGACCTTCTGAGAGACCGATGACGATGGAGAATTGAAGGGCCTCCTGCGTTTTTGACAGTTGGTTCAGAAGCGTGGAGAGCTCTTTCAAATCCCCGCGTGCCGCGATGAGGCGAGCGAAATCCTGAACGACGGGACCGGTTTCAGCTACCGGATGAGTTGTAAAATCGGAGCCGTTCAGCAGGTGTACGAGCACGGCGGAAGCGCTCTCAGGCACGGAAGCGAAAATCGCTTTCCGAGTCCATGGATCGGCAGGGTTCTCGGCGATATATCCTGCCAAAGTTTCAGGTGTTAGGGAGACTCCGGGATTGAGGGCGACGTAAAGGAAGCGATAGCGCGGCAGATCCTTTTTCATCGCGTCAAGGAAGGCTGGCTTTAGAGCTGAATCGATTCCCGTTTGTCGGGCGGCGAGGAGCGCGTTTTCCAGCAGTCCGGATTCGGTAGCTTTCTCGATCACGGGCTTCAGATGCTCTGCTTTGAGTGCACCGAGACCAGCGAGAGTCCAGAAGGCGTGCGCTTGAGTTTTCGGGAGAGAAGAATCCGCGAGCAGTTGCTCGAGGGCGGGGACGACGGAGTGATCCTTTTTCTCCACCAGAATTCGTTGCGCTTGGGTTCTGATCCATCCATTCGCACTCTTCAGTGTGGCGACCAGAGCGGCGGCGTCATCTGCAGGGAGAGTCGTGGAAGGCGCTACTTTTGCTCCTTTGGGGACGAGTCGCCAAATGCGTCCCTGATCGAGTCCAGCACGCATGTAGTGAGACTTTGAGAATTCTTCTGGGAAGAACATCGCATGATCGATGAAGCGACGATACATATCGCAGACATAGAGAGCTCCGTCTGGTCCCGTGCGAACCTGCACGGGGCGAGACCACTCATCACCGGAGGTCAGAAAATCGCGATCTTTCACGACGGCTTTCGCCTTGAAGCTGGCTCCGTTAGGGATGAGGTGATTGCGGCTGACGAGTTGCGCGGTCGGCTCACAGACGAAAACATCACCCTCCAGATCAGGAGTCAAGTCGCCGCGATAAACGCCAAGTCCGCAGGCGGCGGTATAGGTGCCAGCGTGAGCGGAAGAGGTCGTGTGACTGAGAAAAAGTGGATGAACTGGTGCGCCAGAAGGAAGAATATCTTCGTGTCCGGCTAGAATTCCAGCCAGAGGATTCCTCTGCACTGCTTCCAAGGGCATCACAGAGAACATGAGAGGATTGCGATTGCTGCAGAAGAAGTGACGGTTCCAGTCATCAAGACTGCCGCCAAACTGTCCGAATCCTGTCGCGCTTTCGATTTTTCCACTGGCGGGATCGTAGCGCAGATTCAGCCGAGATACATTGACCTTCTGATCTGGGTGGCTCTCGGGATAGATTTCTTTTGCATCGAGTCCATTGCTCAGCCAGACATGGTTATCGAGTCCGTAGCGGGGGCTGGAGACTTGGAGCTGATTGTGTCGCGGTTCGTTCACTTCGAAGATTGCTTCTCTCACGTCCGCAACATTGTCACCATCTGTATCAGCGAGGAAGAGAATGGCCGTGCGAGTCGTCGCTAAAAGTCCGTTCTTCATCGGCATCAGGCCCTGAACATGATCTAGATTCGCAGCCCAAGTGACGGCTTTGTCCATCACTCCATCGCCATCGGTATCGGTGAGGAGTCGGATGCGGGAAAGATGAGGTCCTCCATCTTCCGCAGGTAGTGGATAATCTCCCATTTCGGCGACGAACATGCGCCCCTGATTGTCCCAAGTCACATCGACGGGATCGCAAGTAAGCGGTTCGCTGGCCACGAGTTGCATCTCATAGTCGCCCCCGACTTTCCAGAGTTTCTGGCTTTCCGCAGGGGAAAGAGGGAAGCGACGGGGGAGAATGCTCTCTCCGGAGACATCATAGCCCATATCAGAGGAGCGCGTTTCCTCAGCCCACTTCTCTTTGAAGCTGTCGAGCGGGAATAGTTCGTAGCGACGGACGTAGCATTGAGCGAATTCACTCTGAATCCCGATATATCCGGCAGACGGATTGCAGTCAGTAGCGATATTGACCAGTTCCCCATTCAGATACACATGGATGGTATTTCCTTTACAGATCGCTTCGAGACGATTCCACTCTCCGACGGGGTTTTCGACATCCTTCGCACCGCGATAGCCCTTCACATCGGCCCAATCGGGATCGCGGTCACGCCAGTTGATGCGGGAGATCGTTTTTCCTTCGAGCGGAAAGGTTTTTTTCTCTCCTCCTTTCGTCCATACCCATTCTCCATCACGATCTTGAGTGACCTCGGCAACGGCTCGAGTAGGAGCCAGTTTTCCGTCCTTATCTGCTGCTGCCAGGACGAGGAAGTCTCCCGTTCCGCCTTCGATGACATTGATCTCGATGCTGCTCATCCAGCTCTGACTAAAGGCCCCATCGGCTCCGTAAGAGTGGAGAAGGAGTCCGCAGTCCCGTGCTCTGTCCGTGCGCGAGGCGACGGTCCGCTCGCCCCACTTATATTCTAGGACTAAATGATAATCGCGATAGGCCTGCTTCGTACGGATGTATCCGATTCCTTCACCACTGATCCGGAGAGAACCATCGGGCTGACTCGCCCAGATCTGATCGGGATCATGAGAGACCGACGACTTTGGGTTCAGGTTGGAGACAAAGTCCTTCCGGCCCGGTTCGGCGAGCTGTCTGAGCAGATCGATGGGCTTATCCGGAGCGATAGCGTTCCCTTCCTGTGCGCGAAGGGCGGTGCCGACGAGGAGAAAAAGGCTGAGCGAGGTGATGAATCGAAGCATGGGACGAAGTGTAATCACGAGTTACGCAAGAAAGCAACTTTCGCGTGAGATCGCCATGCCGCGATCATGGTAAAAAGTGGCCTAACTAAAGGGTATCCGGAGGTACCCCAAAGACGGATTATGGCTCTGAGACTGTGAATAGTTCGAGGATTGACTCGGTCGGGACTCCGCTTTTGATGACCATCTGGAGGTTCTCCATTTTCTCTTTTTCCTTCGCGTAGTATATCGAATTGGTGGAGGCGACTAACCCGATCATCTCACCGCGCAGATTGTATATGCCGCATCCGCTCGATCCCTTGGCAAAATCAGCCGTGATCTGGAGACGAGGTGGATGTTTTCCCTCGGGTGAAAGATATTTTCGTGAGAGGTAGCCCCGCGTGTAGGTGAAAAAGTAATTGTCCGGATGCGAAATGACGAAGAGTTCATCTCCGATTTCGCTCGACGGTGCCAAACTGATCCAGGGCAGATCTTTGGCATCGCGTAGTTGAATCAGAGCGATATCGTGCTCCGCCGAGGCGGCGAGAACTTTCCCGATGGGGTAGAGTTGGCCCGTGGAAGTCATCGCGCCGAAGACGATCGCCGCCCGGCTGTCGAGAACGTGATAATTCGTGAGTGCCAGTCCGTTGGATGAAATCAAAACACCTCCTGCTAAAGTGGCATGACGTTTTCCGCAGTCCTCACAGAGGTAGAGGTGACCGATGATTAGCGTCGCTGAGAGCGCTCGTTCCCGTGCTTCCTGCGGAGTTTTCGCTGGGACGGTTTGCGGAGGAGAAAAGGCGTATTTCGTAGCAGATTGAAGCTGCTGAACCAGATCTGCTCCCGCAGTGAGTCCACCTTTTTCGAAGAGACGGTTTAGCGTGCTGGTGAAGGAGTTCTTCAGCGCTTGATCGTCAATCCAGGAATCGGCAGCATTAGATCGCGCTACAATCACGAAGAGAGTGATGAGCGTCGCCATCACGACTATGGGCCGCAGAGGCGCACGAAATGAAAGACATCGGCTCCTGAGGTTCGTGGGATGGTCGTCAGCTCTCATTCGTTCTATGCCTCCGGCACTTTCCACCGTGTCACTGCGATGTGTGTAATGCCATCGCCGCCAGTGAAGTAGTAGAGAGTCAGCAGCGTTCCATCTTCCATCTCTGTCGTGAGGGGATAGCCCAGATCAGAGCCACTGCGCTTTCCATCTGCACGCAGGATGAACTCGTGCTCAAAGTCCCAGGTCCGTCCCTCATCGCGACTGATGCAGGCACGGATCCCCATCGGCGCACGTCGATAACCGTAGCAGCAGAGAATACGTCCGTCGCGGAGTGGTAGCAATTGTGCAGGATAGCCCCACATCGGCGTTTTCACAGGCGAACTCCAGGTTTTCCCACCGTCAGTCGAGTCGCTTTGGTAAAGGAAGCCATGCTTGTCAGGGGTAGGGCGCATCATCGCTACGATGCGCCCGTCCGGCATCTCTGCCAGAGCAGTCTCGTCGAAGCCGATCTCGCCATCCTTTGGATCGGTGACAGGCATGGCGATGGTCACCATCTCCCAAGTCTCTCCGTCGTCGGCAGAGCGTAGGGCGAAGCTGGTGGAAGATGTGTCGTCCTCGCGGTGACCATAGATTGCGTTCAAGCGAATACCGTCACGAGTCACGCAAAGAGCGGCGGAATTGTAATTCATCAGCGAGATGTCATCAGCTGTTGCGATAGGGATGCGGTTACCGCTTTTCTCCCCGCTCCGCTGGAGGAAACTGGAAGCGCCGCTCAGATAGGCGACTACGCCGGGACGAACATCTCGGACGGTTAATCCCCGCGAGCGAAATTCCTCGGCACGCTCTTCCGGCACTTCGCGCCAGCCCAGGGCTGATGCATAGGTCATCCCGCCGTCACGACGCTGGTAGAGTGGATTCCTGAAGCTCTCCTTCGTCGGCTGCCAACTGCGTCCGCCGTCATGAGAAATATACGCGGCCCCTCCTCCGGTTGAATCCATGTGAGAGCGCCTAGTGCGCGTGCCAAAACGAGTGTAAAGGGTCCCGTCGGACATGTGCAAGAGACTGGGGAAGCAAGCGTAAACGCCGGATTGCTTATACACGATGAAGTTCTCAGCCCCTTTGATTAGCGGGACGCTCGGTAGCTCCGCACGATAGCGGACGAACTCCCACAGGGCCTCACCAGTCGCCCCGCTGGAGCAAGAACCAAAGCCCACGAGATTCCGGTTCTTGAATGCGAGCTTTGTCAGGCCTTCTTGTTCAGAGATGATGGATTGTCCGTCCACTGCGAGGCTTACGCGAGAGCCGTGCAATGCCAGTCGATAGGTATGAAAGACGTCGATGGTGTTCATCGCGTGACTGTATTCTCCCTGGCCGAACTCGATGCGGTCCGGGTAAAAAGTCAGTGAAGTTTCGTTGATACCGTCGGCCACCATGGCAATGACTCCTGCTTGCCCACTGCATGATCGGACCTTTAGGCGAGCCTCCAGCACTCCACCACGCTGGCCGTCTGCCATCCACTGGCGACTGTAAAAGTGAAGAGCGTTTTTTTCTGTCCCACGGTCGCTGATCCGGAGAGCATCGCCTTCGATCACGGCTTCCGTGTTCGCCCCTGCGGAGATACCCCAAGGCCAGTCGCCCGATTCCGGCAGCGTCGTGCCGTGGTAACTCTCGTCCCAGTCTTCTGCCTCTGCCGCCGCCAGGAAGCAGAGGAGGAACAGGGTCAGCGTGAGCTTTCCGCAGATTACAATTTCGCGAGAAATGCGCATGGCGACATTCTAATGATCTGAATTTTCGTCGCAAGGTGAATCTCAGTCGTAAGACGCGGGAAACAGAAGAGTTCTAGCCTCGCGTCGCAGTGAATCGTGCCCTGTAGGCGTGCCGCAGGCCTTGGAGTGCGGCGTGAAGCGCCGCTTTTGCGTAGCCTAGACGGTAGGGCGAGAAGGATGCGCTTTTTGGTGGTGCGTGGATGATAGGAGTTATTCGGAAAGCGGTGTCGGGCCACCGCACTTCAAAGCGCTTCGCGCTCTTTATGTGTGCCGCAGGCTTTGGAGTGCGGCGTAAAGCGCCGCTTTTGCGTAGCCTAGACGACAGGGCGAGAAAGGTGCGCTTTTTGGTGGTGCGTAGATGATAGGGCTTATTTAGAAAGCGCTGTCGGGCC
>JBDHQE010000196.1:0-6904 GCA_039806885.1 Verrucomicrobiales bacterium | reverse complement strand
TGAGCGCCCTTTCCCTTCGTTTTATCCCATCCTCGGCCCTGGGCAGATTCCGATGACGCGACGCTTCCCCTTTGAGACGGTGGAAGGGGAGGACACGGATCACCCGCATCACCAGTCCCTGTGGTTTGCTCACAGCCTCGTCAATGGCCATAACTTTTGGGCGATTAATCCCCTCCGCGACGGACGAATCCCCGGGCGCACGATCCACAAGGGATTCAAGAAAATCGATAGTGGTGGGGCAGAAGGTGGATTCGTCGCTGAGAATGATTACGTCGCATCCGATGGCACCACGGTGATGACAGACACGCGCACCGTGCGATTTATCCCGCCGAAGGACCCAAATGGTCCTCGCCAGATCGACATTACCATCGCCTTTCATGCGTCTCATGGTACCGTTACCTTCGGTGATGATAAAGACGGGGGATTGGCATTTCGGATGAGACCGGAACTACAGGTCGTCCGTAGAAATCCCGGGAAAAAGCCCGCGATGATCCCCGGCACCGGACATCTGCTGAACAGCGAGGGGATCGAGGGTGCGGAAACGTGGGGCAAGCGCGGCCTATGGGTCGATGCCTATGGTGAACTCGAGGGGAAACCTGTCGGAATCGCTCTCTTTGATCATCCTTCCAATCCTCGTCACCCCACGTATTGGCACTCTCGCGACTACGGTCTGGTCGCGGCTAATCCCTTCGGAAAGCACCATTTCGAAAATCTGGAGGATAAAAATGCCGGGCAGATGGTCATTCCTGACGGAGAGACGATTACTTTCCGGTGGCGCATCGCATTCCATCAGGGGAGTCCGAAGGATGCCGACGTCGATGGTCTCTACAAAGCCTTCGCCGGGGAGTGATCAGGTGGTAATCGAACGAGATTGCGCGAACCTCAGTCCCGCTGCCTGATTGCAGACATGAAATCTCCTGGCTCCCTTACAAGCGTTCGGACGACAGGACCATTTCTTTGCTGCGTATGCGCTGTGCTCCTGGGAGTTCTCGCGCTACCGGGCACCTCAGCGCAGGACGCAGGGGTGGGAAGAAAAGCATTGATCGCTAAAAAGTTCGTGAAAGGCCAGATCCGGGTGATTTACGAGTCGGAGGGGCCACACGCCGTTGATCCTGCTGACGAGAATCAAAACAGCGTGCCAGATCAGGTGGAAAACGTCGCCATCCAGGCCTGGGCTGCTTGGCGGTTGTGGACCAGTCTCGGTTTCCGCGATCCGCTCAAGTCTCCGCGATACAAGGGAGTTTCTTGGATCGATGTGAAATTGCTCTCGAAAGATATAGTCAAAGCAAACGGTGTCGCTTTTGACGAGATGGTGCCCTCGGGACGATCGGATGATCCCTCGAATACAAAGGTGCTGCGCTTCAATGTGGCCACAAGCGTTGATCCCATACTCAATCTCACTCCGGCGCACGAGATGTTCCATATCATCCAGAACGGCACTACGTTTTTTAAGAATAGTTGGTATACGGAGGGTACCGCTCGCTGGTCTGAGTCGGGACTCGGGCTTGGTTCAGAGTCCAAGGAGGCGAAGAAAGATACTTGGCCACCGCGAGACGAGGAGATGCCTGAGATTTATACGTCCTCTTATCGAGCTTCCGGCCTCTACTGGGAGCCTTTATTCAAGCGTGCAGATCGGCGGGGAAAGCTTGATCGGTCAGCCTTACCGGAGGACTTAAAGGAACTCCGCTACACGAATGGAGACGCAGTTTTGAAAGACTTCGATTTGGTGGGAGCGGATTTTCTCCGAGAAGTACTGGAGGCCTTAGATCAAGCCGACGATCAAGTCGCCCGTGACCGTAAGCTCGAGAGCTGGCCTGAAGCAGAGCAGCGCTCACTGGAGAATAACCCCATCATTCACCAGCATGTGATGGAGCTTGCGAAGAAGCACAAAATTATTCGCTGAGGAGAAGGTGTGCCGATCTGTTCGAGTGGAGCGAGCGGGATCTCTCGGGGGCATCGCGGCTGCCATCGCTTGCGATTGATCTGAGGAGAGAATTTGAAAAACGGCTTTGATTCCGCAATTCTCCATTGGTTTTTCTTGCATTCCTGCTCCGAAATATCCTTTCCTGTTTCAGTATGGAATTCTTAGCGTCATCTCGTGAGAGTGTTTTGATTCGTCTGATTCTCAGCACTTGCATCATTTTTTTCGCCTTGTTGCTTCCTCTGAAGGCTGCAGAGCTGCGCGTCGGTGCGGCGATGGTGGACATCACACCGGATCAGCCGATTGCGCTGGCGGGTCAGTTTTATACACGGATTTCGCAGGGGGTAGAGAGTCCGATTACGGCGAGCGTGCTCGTGATCGAGGCTCTGGAGAATGGGAAAAAAACGGATGAGGCGATCTTGGTGTCGATGGATGTGGTGGCGATAATCACGCCTTTCACGGAGACGGTCCGAGCAAAATTGGCGAAGCAGATCCCAGAGTTTGATCCGCGAAAGCTGATTCTGACCGCGACTCATACGCATACCTCGGGTCTCTTGTCAGTTGAGAACTACGAGATGATTTACGACATTCCGAAAGAAGGAGTGATGCAACCAGCGGAGTTTGCTGAATTCGCTGCAGATCGGATCGTGGAGGCTGCGGCGCGAGCTTGGGAAAGCAGGCGTATTGGCTCTGTCGCATGGGGACTGGGCCATGCGGTGGTCGGGATGAATCGTCGAGCGGTCTATGCGGACGGGAGTGCGAAAATGTATGGAGCCACCAATGTGCCCGAATTCCGAGGAATCGAGGGTGGCGAGGATCACGGAGTCGAGCTGCTATATTTCTGGAACGACGATCCTACGAACCAAAAACCTCTCGCTACCTGTGTCAACCTCGCCTGTCCGTCGCAGGTGGTGGAGAGTCGTCGGATGATCAATGCTGACTTCTGGCATGATGTCCGGGAGGATTTGGGAGTCAAGCCCTCTGGGGATTCCTTCGTGTTCGGACTACCGGGAGCGGCCGGTGATCTGGCACCGCGCACGATCTTTCGCAAGGCAGCAGAGGCTCGAATGCTGGAACTGCGCGGGATCACCGCGACGGCGGATTTAGCCAGTCGCATCGTGCGCGAGGTCGAGGATGTGCGCTCGCTCGTCGAAAAAGAAGTGCATACCGATGTGGTCTTTCATCATCTCACCGAAACTCTCACTCTACCAGTGCGCAAGGTGACGTCCGAGGAAGTGGCGGAGGCAGAAAAAGAAATCGCAGCGGCGGAAGCGAAAGGGGATAAAACAAGTCGTGCTCATTGGTATCGTCTGACTCTGGATCGCTTCCGCAATCAGGATCGAGAGAACACGCTCCAGGCGGAGATCCACATTCTACGAATCGGAGATGTGGCCATCGCGACTAATCCTTTTGAACTGTTCCAAGAGTATGGAACACAAATCAAGGCTCGGAGCAAGGCATTGCAAACCCTCGTGATCGAACTGACAGCGGATGCTCGGCGCTACTTGCCTACTGCTCGTGCCGTAGCCGGAGGCGGATACAGCGCGATCGTGCAAAGTAATACGGCGAGTCCAGAGGCGGGGCAGATTCTGGTCGAACGCAGTGTCGAATTGATCAATGGACTCTTTCCGGACCAAGAGAAGTCGGGACAGGGGAAGTAAGCGTCTGCTTTGATTCCAAGCGGACTTTCATGTATTTTGTCGGCGGTGTTCTATCGCTCATCGTTCATCGTTCATCGCTCATTGGAATCATGATCCTAAGTATTCAGGAATTACTCACACGCCTGCTTCTAGCCGCTCTGCTAGGAAGCATGATCGGATTTGAGCGCGAGTGGAAGGTGCGGGCGGCTGGGCTGCGCACTCACATGTTGGTCTGTCTGGGGTCGGCTCTGATCATGATCGTCTCAGCGTACGGTTTCGCTGATGTGCTGAAAGGATCGACGAATATTGAGCTAGATCCTTCCCGGATCGCCGCTCAGGTGGTGAGTGGAATCGGCTTTCTGGGAGCGGGGACCATATTGATGAGGAATGACATCGTGCGCGGCCTGACGACGGCGGCGAGTCTGTGGGTAGTGGCTGGGGTCGGATTGGCGGTGGGAGGGGGACTCTACATCGCGGCGGCGGCCACCACACTGATCGTGCTGATGATCTTGGTCGTGCTGCGCCCTCTAGAGAAACGGATTTTTGCCAACCGTCGATTAACTCGCTTTCTCACGGTGCAGATCGATCCGGCGCAGATCAATGCCAGCGCCGTAGAATCGACCATCACCTTTGGACGAATCCGACTCGATCACTCGGCGATCACCACAGAAGTGGGGGCCAGTAGTCGCAGACTGGAATTCGTGATCACGACAAAATCTCTCGGTGATCTGGAGCAACTTGTAACCACGCTACAGGTTCTGCGAGGAGTCACAGAAGTGCGGATGGAAGAACATTTCGAATCATGAACCCGCGATTGCGATTTGCCCGCGTCATTCGCATGCAATTCGGTGAATACGTCTTAGATTAGAATCACTTTATCTATGAGCACGCGCAAAGTTGACGTCCTGATTCTCGGGGGCGGAATTATTGGAACCTGGATTGGATGGGACCTTCAGCAGAGAGGGAGAGAGGTTGTCATCATCGACAAGGCTCCTCCCGGGCACGGCAGTTCTTTCGGCAATGCTGGCTGGCTCACTCCTTGCTTTGCGACTCCATTACCCAAGCCGGGGATGCTTATTCCCGCTCTGAAGTGGATGATGGACCCGGAGAGTCCGCTTTACATCAAGCCTCAGTTTAGCATGACACTTGCGAAATGGTTGATGGGCTTTCTTTCGAGCATGACGGAGGAAAAGTTTCGTCGCTCGGTCGAAGTTCTGTCAAAGCTCTCGTTCGAGACGATGGAAAAATATAAGGAGCTGAATGCACGGAATCCTGATGCCTTTGGCTTTCGTCAGGATGGCCTGCTACTAGTATCGGAAACAGAAGAAAGCTTAGCCGGCTCGCGGAAGCAGACGAAGCTAATGCAGGAGTTCGGCGTCGCGGCTCGCGAGATGTCTGCGGATGAGTTGGTCGCCTTCGAGCCTTCGATCCGGCGGGATAAGACGGTGGGTGCGATTTTCTACCCGGATGAAGCTCATGTGGAACCGTATCAGACGGTCACGACCACTTGGAACGAATTCACAGAGAAGGGTGGGGAAACGGTCAGCACGGCGGAGGCTTATGACTTCGAGATCGATGGGCACCGTATCGTCAAAGTCCGGACGACGCACGGCGACTTCGAGCCCGAACTGGTAGTCTGGGCATTAGGGAGCTGGTCGGAGGAATTAGGGAAAAGGCTGAAAATCCACATTCCCGTTTTTGGCGGGAAAGGCTATGCGGTGATCGTGGACGACTCTCAATTACAAGGTGAAAACTACGCGAAACCTCTGCGCCCGATCAAAAACGCTGATCGCAATATCGCAATTACTCCTCGGGAGGACTCTCTACGTCTGGCGGGCACGCTGGAGCTGATTCGCAATGATTTCTCGATTACCCCACGCCGTATCGGGGCGATTCTCAGGGGAGCAAAGGAATTCCTCCGTATTCCCAGAGACTTCGAGATCCGCGAAGTCTGGCGAGGGCTTCGTCCCTGCACACCTGATGGTCTGCCGATGATAGGGTTTTCTGATCGGTGGTCGAATCTCTTCTACGCGACGGGGCACCAGATGTTGGGCCTCCATACCAGTGCTGGGACGGGACGACTGGCTGCTGAGTTGATCGAAGGAGTCGATCCTTTCGTGAATCCCGCGCCTTTCGATCCTACGCGCTACCGAGTTTGAGACAGGCAGCAATCTGGCGGCATCATGGCGACTGACTTTCGTGAGCGCTTTCCTCAATACTGGGCTCGTGGGAGCAGTGGTCACATCCTCTGCTGGGGCTGGTCTCAGGTCGACATGGGATCGGCCCAGGCGGTTGCTGATCGACGAGCGGGCGAACTGGCCAAACGGAGCTTGGAAGATCTGCGCCGCTCAGATCGCTGCTGGGCTTACTATCCGGAGCGGCCGGTCCGTGAGTTGATCCTAGGCCAAGTTACAGCATCCGATCTGAGCTTACTCGGACTGGTGACTCGGAATTCCTACGGCTGTGAGATTCTGAATGCGCGCCGTGCGATGTTCGTCGATATCGACCGACCAGAATCCCCGAAGAATCGGCCAGGACTGCTGGCGCGACTGTTTCGCCGTCGTCCCCCGGAAGCCGATGCGTCCTCAGATCCGTGGTTGGACGAAGCTCTCGCTCGTGCCGAGGCGTGGACGCAGGCGCATCCCGGCTGGGCTTGGCGAGTGTATCAGACTTTCGGCGGACTTCGCCTGCTCGCCACGCATGCCACGATGGACCCCACTTCCTCCGACTCTGATCTGACCCTGTCTGCTCTGGGATCTGACCCTCTGTATCGTCGCCTTTGTCAGAGTCAGCAGTGCTATCGCGCCCGGCTCACCCCCAAGCCTTGGCGATGTGGACTGCCAGACAAGCCGCCTCGCTGGCCGTGGGGCGATGGAGCAGTGGAAAAGAGCTTTGGGCAATGGCTCGAAAGATACGATCTACTCCGAGGGAACTTTTCCACTTGCCATTTGATCGCAGAATATGGCCCTGCTCTCGTCCACCCGGAGATTCGCCCCATCGTCGAAGCGCACGACCAGATGACGGCAGCGCGGCTTCCGCTTCCCTTGGCATAGTCGAAAATGAGTTCAGGCAGTTCAGGCACGGGGGTGCGTCTGATCGTACACGCGCTTCATGCGCTCGATGGAGACGTGGGTGTAGATCTGTGTGGTCGAAAGACTCGCATGCCCCAGTAGCACCTGCACGCTGCGCAAGTCCGCACCATGATCGAGCAGGTGTGTGGCGAAGCTGTGCCGCAGCTTGTGCGGGCTGAGCTGCTGCGGGATGTTGCACAGTGCGTGATATTTGCTAAAAACATCGGTAATCCCGCGAGTGCTGAGTCGCTTTCGTGACTTCCCGATGAACA
>JBDHQE010000195.1:0-6931 GCA_039806885.1 Verrucomicrobiales bacterium | reverse complement strand
ATTTTTCTGCCCTCGGTGGATAGAGAGATTATTGCCCTGCGCAGGACCCCATCCGGAGCGAGGGTCTTCGCTCCGACTGTTATAGACTCACCCGGTGCTGCTTTATCGGGGGCGGTGAGTGATAATCCCTCGATGTGAACTAAGGGTAGGAGGCAGGCGTTGAGATGAGCTCTTGTGGCGTCGATGTCTCTTTGCTGCCGACGAGCCGGATTTTCTATGTGGTGTTGGGCAATCGTGGTCGATGCGACATGGAAGGCATTGAGAGCGGCGGCTAGGTTCTTCCCTGATTGTTCTTGATTGACTGCGGAGAGGGCGGTGCGTGCCGCATCCAGCTTCGGATCGAGAAGTGCCGCTTGCTCGATGTTGAGATGCTCGTACCATGCATCAAACTCACCGTCGATGATACATTCCGTCTCCGGAGCATCAGCAGAGCGCACGGAGACTTTGTCAAACCAAGCACTACCGCTGCGATTGTCCATTCGCAGGACGATCAGGATACTGCGCACGGGACGTATAGGATCGATTTGTAATTCCACCTCGTGCCAGTCGCTCGTGCCAGGTTCGAGTTGTAACACCTTGGGATCGCGACTCGTGAACTGCTTGTCCACATAGCAGACGATGGCCTGAATGGCAAAACTATCACTTTTTGCACCACTGACATCCTGCGTTTTCACCCGTGCCCGGATGCTCACGGGTTGCGCTTCGTTCTGAAAAAGCATTGCCCACTGAGAGGCCGATGTTTTTTTTTGCTCGCTGTCATTTTTTAGGAGCAATGCCTGTCCGTCGCGCTGGCATTGATCCTCCGTCACCTTCCAGTAGATCGGGCGATCGGGACGACCTGCATCGGCTTTGCGCTGGGTCTCGGCGATCTGAAATATTTCCTCAGCGTCTTCGAGATGCCGTTTCACAAAATCTGCCTTTTTTGTGATATGGAGCAAGGCGACGGACTGAGGAGGTAGGTCGAGAGATAGGAGGATCGAGCGATCCTTGCGCTCGTAAGGAAGATGGCGCGCTGAGATTTCGTCGAAGACTACGAGCTCTTCTGTGGGCAGTGCGAGCGGATCGGCGTCAATGGCTATCGTGCTTTGACGCGGCTCAGTGGTATCATTGAGCACGGTGAAAAACTCCCGACCGAAGCGTTCGATGTGCAGGATCGGATCGCTCGCTCGTGCGTAGGTCAGTGGTTCCCAGCCTGCGGCTGCGATTTGCTTCACCAGCGGCTGATATTTGCGAAAAATCAGGCGGTCACGCTCATAATACTCCGGATGATCCCAATATCGACCGCCGGGGCCGAGTCCGCTGGGTGGCCAGTCGAAGTAGCCGGGAAAGACGCCGTAGGCGAGACAGCGCTTCATGAATAGCTCGATCTCGGCATTGCTAAGCTGGGCGTAGTTGCCCTTGAGCAGCGTGACGAAAGTCTTGTGATGGGAGATAGACCTGACGAAGTTGAAATCAGCAAGCGAGATGTCCAGTCCGGTTTCTGCTCCCATGATGTCGAGATACGGAGCGCAGAATGGATTCGTTCTCATCGCCCCGTTCATCATGGTAGCTTTGCCCATGGTATGGAGTTTCTCCGCGACCAGTCGCGCCCATTCGACGGAGGAGAAGTAATTGTAGAGATAGGGCTGATGAGCGATGGGATCCCAGGATGGGGGATAGCTCACATGACGGAAATGTTCCCGGCGATAGTTGATCCCCGTCGTTAAGCCGTCATAGTAAAAACCATCCAATTCGCCACCGCGTTTGCGATAGCTATCGAAGAAATCATCGATTCGGTCGAGTAGCCATTTCCCATAGAACATCTCTGGTTCTAGGCTGAACTGTGCGAGCACATCGCCGTATACCGTTCCTGGCTCTGCGGAGAGCTGGCCAGATGTATCATACAGCCCGCATTCGACATACGCTCCATCACGGCCAGTAGTGCGTTTCAGGGTGGCCTCTACGGCTGCGATACGGCGCTCGAGTGAAGGTGTCGGATCCACGCCGCGTTTGTGGTCGGGAATGTCGGCATAGATGCCGCCATGTGTATAGTAGCTGAAGCTCTTGACTCCGATCTTGTCGTCATAGGTGTAAGATTCAGCTCCCTCCTGGATCGTAACGCCGAACTCGGTGACGTGATCGATCTCGTTGAGGCGGGAGAAGGCGATCCACATGCCTTCGTCAGTAAAGTGCTTGGTAAAGAAGTCAGGATGCCGTTTGTAATAGCGATCCAGAGCACTGCGTGCGCCCCATTCTGCATCGCAAGCAGATAGCTCGAACTCGAACACTGCTTGCGATGGTGGCGCCGTCTCGCGACAGAGAGCGACGTCGTAAGTGATGCTCAATTGTCTCTTTTCCGCATCATAGGCGGTGCGGAAGATGCGCGGCTGATCGAGCGGGACCGCGAGGCAGAGACCGACTGGCCCGGAGATGACCGTGCAGAAGTTGGGTGAATTGAATCCCATGCGAAGATCGGGTTTGTCTTTCCACTCCGGGAGGGCCGCAAAGGCGCGCAGCGGAGTCACATCCTCGTAGAGGCGGCCGGATTCGATGGTTCGGTGTCGTTCGATGTTATCCCACCATTGCCATCCGAGGGCATCGACAGGCAAGCTGACACGAACCAGAAGACCACGGTCTTTACCGCTAGTATCTTCAATCCGCAGCCGGAATCCTGCCGTGTCATCGTCACCAGTGACTGTTAAATCGGCTTTCAATGCGAGTGCTTCCGAGGACAGATCCATCTGAATCGCTCCACCTTCCGCATGAGCCTTTCCGGATAGTGGAGTATACGTATCACCACGCTCTACGTCGCACACGCTGAGAACGGGTTCATTGGCTACGAGGGGCAGGGGCTTCCCGTCAATGGTCGCCGACTGCCAGGCTCCACTGGGGGTAAATACGAGAGAGCTGTCCTTTGCAAAACGAACTTCCTGAGCGTTGACACTCCCGAAAGTCGTCAAAATCAGCCAACTTCCAAGCCAGAAGTACTTCTTCATCGAAGCAGAATCCTCTCGTGAGAGGAACTTTCTGTCAAGATCGATCCAGAATTATGAATTCGAAATTAAGAATTTGATCCTGCGGACGCTTTCCTCAGGGCTTCATCGCGTAGGAAATAGGCTTGTGTTATGAAGCAAAATTTGACAGTGTTCACGCAGTGGAACCGATGATTTTACGATCTCGTTTTATCTGTTCGATCCGTCGTTCTTCTTTCCTGAATCTATCGTGGCGGCTTCGTCCCGTCGAGCTTGGAATAAAGTGATATATCGTATTTCCCCACCTTTCTTCGAGATGAATTCAGACGATCCCCAATGATCAGACACGCACTCGCTCTACTCGCAGTCTTATTGCTCGCTCGACTGGAAGCGGCCCCGCTCAAAGGTGATCTCGATATAGGTGTTGGGATTGTGGATATCACGCCCACAGAATCAGTTGTGCTAGCTGGATCACCGACTCAATTGAAGTCATCATCAGTGCACTCGCCCTTGTTTGTAAAGGCACTGGTCCTCTCGGATGGAGTCCAAAAGATCGCGATTGTTACTCTGGATACCTTGAAATACCCGGTGGAGCAAGTGATCTTAGCGCGTCAGCAGATCGAGAAAGCCACAGGCATCCCGGCCCGCAATGTCATCATCTCTGCCTCGCATACTCATCGCGGTCCGCTGTGGCCCTATTACAAGGACAGGCTCGTCACCCCCATTACTGAGGCGGTGGCGATGGCTGCCCGCGAGCTTGTCCCTTGCAAGCCGGGAGTCTCCAAGGGCAGGCTCGAGGGGGTGAGCGAGTGCCGCAGACTGATCAAAGATGGGAGCACATGGAATCGATGGCTGCTGGATCCTGCCGAGGCGGCCAAGTATCCCCTAGAGGGGCGCGCTGATCCAGAGTTTGATGTGCTGGCATTGATCGGCAAAGATGGGAAATACAAGGCGCTCGTCTATAACTTTGCCTGTCATCCCACCAGTACCCGCGACATCGCCGTCTCGGCGGATTTTCCCGGAGATGTTCAAGACTCGATCCGGCAGCACTTAGGCTATGAGGTTCCGGCGCTGTTTCTTCCCGGTGCCTGCGGTGATGTGAGTCCCATCTTTTCTGCCAAGCAAGAAGCCTTCGGCGAAAAGCTCGGCGAAGAAATTATTCGCTGTCTCGATCGACTCGAATCCGTCGATGTAGCTTCGCTTTCAATGGAAAGTCGCGAAGTGCAAATGCCGGGACGCGAGGATCCTGAGTTCATGGAGGCAGATATCGCTCTGAAGTGGCCGAAGCAATTGGAGCACTACAGGAAGGCTTTTAACGAGATGAAGAAAAGGGAAAAGTCGAGTTATCTTTTCCTGTTTAGCGGAATTCGTATCGGCAAGGATTTCGCGATTATCACGAATCCCGATGAGTTGTTTTGTGAAATCGGGATCAGCATCAAAAAGCAATCTCCCTTCAAGTTCACGATGGTGGCAGAACAGACCAACGGCGGCCACGGCTATATCCCTACAGCGAAGGCGTTCGCAGGAGATGGATATGAAACCTGGTTCGGTGAGCACTCGTATCTCAGCACCCGGGCGGGCGACATCATCGAAAAGGAGTCGTTAGACATTCTGAGACACTTGAAGAATCCGTAGTAGAATCGAACAGTTTTCATGAAACAGATGAAAAACGGACTCGCCCTGAGCGCTGTTCTAGTTTTGTTCCTTGGCGGTGCGGAATGTGTGCAAGGCGAACTGAGAGCTGGTTTTAGTCAGGTAGAGATCACTCCTCCTGTGGGGGCTATCATCACCGGACCGGCGGGACCGGTGAACACGGGTACTGACGATCCTCTCAGAGCGAGAGCGATGGTTGTGCAGAGTGGGGATCGGAAGTTGGCGATCGTAGGCGTCGATCTGGTGAAAATACGACGTGATCTAGCCGATGAGGCGATTGGGCTGGTGATGCAACAGACGAGTCTCACCAGTGACGCAGTGCTGATCTGCCCGAGTCACAATCACAGCTCGCCGCTGATCCCGATGGGTGGGCCGAAGAATCAGGACTACATTGCAACACTGCCGAAGCTGATCGCGGACAGCATCGTGCAGGCAGATCAGGCACTACAGCCTGCCCGTCTATCGATCGGACGCTCGCTGGTCTATGAAGGTCACTGCAATCGTCGAGTGATTGCTAAATCGGATGGGCTCGCCCTGAACGTCTGGCTAAAAAAGGTAGACGATTTGAATCAGGTTCCGCAGGTGTTGGGCACGGAGGGGCCGATCGACCCAGAACTGTGGGTGACTCGTTTTGACTCGTTAGATGGTAAAATGCTGGGCACATTGGTGAACTTCACCTGTCATCCCTGCCTGCATGACCGCATCGAGACGCACAATTGGTCCGCAGATTTTCCTGGTGTCATCGCTGAGCACATCGCTCAGGCCTATGGGGAGCAGGCGGTGAGCGTATTCACCCAAGGAGCCTCTGGTAACATCCAACCTCCAGTGCCGTGGACTGCTGACTGGAAGCAGCGATCAGCAGTCTTTGCACAGGCGGCAGTAGATGCTGCTCGGAAGGCGATCCCCGTGAAGGAACCCGTCGTCGTGGATTATATGAGGCGCGATGTGGAGGTGCCACGGTGCGATGCTGAAGCGCAGAGCGATCAGACCATCGCTCGTCTCGGCTGGCGTCCGGAATCCTTCGAGGGCGCGAAGCGCACGGCAGCAGCGATGCCGCGTACGCTGAGCGTACCTGTAAGCGCCGCACGCATCGGCCCCTTCGCTATCGCGACGAATGCGGGCGAATTGTTCGTTGAATGGGGTATTTCAGTGAAGAAGCGCTCGCCTTTTCCTCACACCATACTGAGTGAGTTGACTAACGATTGGATCGGCTACGAGCCGACAGCACAAGCTTTCGAGCACGAAGGTTACGAGACTCTGGCTGGCGTGAACTTCGTCTCGCTTGAGGGAATTCAGACGCTGGTGGATACAGCGGTAGAACTACTGGATCACCTGTCGAAGAAGTGAGTGGCAGAAAAAGCAGACTCCGAGGTCATGCAACATTTCGTGACGTTGAATTCATGGGATCGAGCTGAAAGGAATTGCATCACACGCTGCCGTGTTTTTCGTTCCTTCCTCGCTTCAGAGATTCGCATGATCCGGTGTAGAGATTGAACCCTTCTCCTCGGAGGAAGCCGACGAGAGTCTGACCGCTGCGACGAGCGAGGGAAACGGCGAGGCTGCTGGGTGCAGAGATGCCTGCCACGAGAGAAATGCGGGCAGCGAGAGCCTTCTGCATCAGCTCGAAGGAGATGCGCCCACTCACCAGCAGGGCGGTGTCGGCGAGATCGATTCCCCTGCGTAGCGCGTGTCCGATCACTTTATCGAGTGCATTGTGGCGTCCTACGTCCTCGCGAGCCAGAAGAAGCTGGCCGGAGGTGTCGAACAGCGCCGAGGCGTGGAGTCCGCCCGTTCGGTCGAAGGTGCTCTGTGCACGACGAAGCTGCTCCGGTAGGCTCAAAAGCTGATCGGCGGTGAGGTGAATGTGAGACTCTGGCGACGCGATGGGTGAAAACTGGCCAAAAACAGCGTCGAGCGTTGCTTTTCCACAGACTCCGCAACTGGAGCTGGTAAATAGGTGGCGCGTGAGACGAGAGAGGTCGGGTGTCGAGCGGAGACGCAGGTCGAGAATGCCGCCCGAGAATGCCTCGTCCACATCACGACAGCGGACGATTTCGACGATCTCGGAGGATTCTTGGAGAATTCCCTCAGTGAAGAGAAAGCCGGTCGCCAGATCCTCGTCGTGTCCCGGTGTGCGCATGGTGACGGCGACACTGTTGCCATTGACTCGAATCTCCAGCGGCTCTTCACTGGCGAGAAAGTCTGGAGCCTGGGTGAAACCCTGTCCGTATCGATACCGATGCAAGAGGGTTGACTCGTCGTGTAGACCCTGTTGGATCAGTGCGAAATCGTCGGGGGTGTTGAGGTTCGTAAAGAAAGCTGCCTCT
>JBDHQE010000194.1:0-6940 GCA_039806885.1 Verrucomicrobiales bacterium | reverse complement strand
AGAATCGTGCCCCTTACCTCTCTGTATCGTCTCCAACACGTGAAGTGCAGGTCTCATTTCAGCAGAAGCAAGGGAGTATGTCCCCCAGTGCTGAATTCCCTGCAAAGGTCGCACGGCACTTTCGGACATCATTTGAACTCACCGTAACACAAAGTCTGAGCAATAAAGACGAACTCGCGATCAACACTTCTACTCTTCAAAGCGAATGAACCCCTCCCCTCACAGCCAGGCGATTCTCGTCTTTGGTGTCATTCTTCCCTTCGCCGTATTAGGTGCCATCGGCATAGGAGCCTTCTCCGGACATTCGAAAATCGATAAGCTCCATCGTGAAAAGCTGTCTGCTTTGGAGCGATTTGAAACGGCTCAATCACAAGTAAGTGAACTCGAGGGGTTTCTCACGAAAGACAATCGCCGAGAAAAAGCCGTCTATTGGAATTCTAAAGTGAGCCAAGATGTCGTGGAATCTCTCACCAAAAATCTGGATAAAATTCTCGCGAAATA
Source organism: Verrucomicrobiales bacterium (assembly GCA_039806885.1). Lineage (GTDB taxonomy): Bacteria > Verrucomicrobiota > Verrucomicrobiia > Verrucomicrobiales > DEV007 > Arctic95D-9. The sequence goes on along the minus strand of JBDHQE010000194.1, from coordinate 6,439 downwards.
CGATCCCGAAGTGCTTCACCAGACGGAAATGGGACAGGCAACAGGTGGCGGCATCGGCTCCCGCTTCAAATTTCCCTCCTCGCGGATGAAGCTGAGTTTCGAAGGAGGATTCAAACCAATGCAATTACTTCTGGCAGAGTTAGAAACAGAAATGCCGAATCTCGTGCTCGAAGATCTCTCAATTCAGACAAAACCCTCTACCGCTGAAGGTAAGAAGGGTACCCTCCAATTTAGCGTGACCTATCTCTGCTGGGAAAAGGCCAAAGAAACCTTCAACGCTCAGCCATGAAATCATTTCTGATTCTATCCCTCCTCTCAGCCACTTTGGTAGCACAGGATGGCCAGCCTTCGATTCTATCCGGAACGCTCCCATCTGAGTCCGGCGGAAACTCAATCGCGACGCAATCGGAGATACTCCCCCCCCCAGTCGATTCGGCCAAATCCAAATCTTCCGCTCCAAAAGACCTCGCATTCGCGACACCTCCGATCCCAAAGGACGGGGTAACTCCTCACGACGTTCCGCAAGATCAGGCGAGATCTGACGAATCAGGATTTCTTCAACGCTCCAATCAGATTCTTGCCAAGCTCTTGGAAAATGGTCGCTCCATCGATCCATTCGGAATGCCGATGGATCCTGCGAATGCCGCCTCAGCACCGGCTCTCGCCGAACAGTATCACGAGGAAGTAAAGACGACGCAGCTCGATAACTCGGCTTTAAAAAATGCGCTCCTCTCTCTGCCGATTACCGGAATCTACCCTCAAAAGAAAATGTTAGTCCTTGGGGGGCGCACTTTCCAAGTGGGTGGAGAATTCGGCATCAAAGTGCAGGATCTCGTAATTCGGCTTCGATTTGAAGGCGTACGCAATGGAGAAATCTTTTTTCAGGATGCGGAGACGAAAGAGGTGGCATCGATCCCTTTCCGGACTCTACCTGCGGGGTTCGAACCTCTCCGCAAGGGAGTGTCACACGAAGCTGGCCCCGGGATTCAACGCATGAACGATCTTTACATTGCCAACTGAAACAACGGAACTCCCTAAAAAAATTTTCGCTGATCGAGTATTTAAGTCTTGCTAAAAACTGAATTCTATAATATTTATTGTGATTATTACCAGCTCGACTTTTTCTTAATTTGACATCCATGAGATTGAAAGACATCGCCACCTTGCTCTGCGCCGGGCTTCTATCACTGGTCGCTGTCCTGATTCTCGAACGCGAGGGATCGAATCCTTTGATCGAAGGAAATGCATCGGTTGTAGAAGAGCTAGTGGATCATTCGAATCCCGTCGTCTACCAGTCGCCACTGCCATCCGCAGAGCCGCCCTCGGAATCCAAAGCCGACAAAGCGTCACCCCCCAAGGAAGCACTCCAGCCGCTCGTCGCAGAAACGCCTGCCCCAGCGTCATCACCTTCGCCCCCGTCAGAAGAAGCGACACCTCCAGCGGTGGCCCCCATTTCTCCGCCATCGAATCTGATTCCTCACAGTTCAGCAGATCAGGCAGGTGATGCATCAGCAAAATCTCAATTACCTACGGGGCAAACTGACACCTCGAAATCCGGCGAAGCAGAAGAACCCTCAATTATTGAAGCGACTCCCGGTGGATTCTGGCTGAAAGGCGCAAAACTGAACGACGTCTTTCAACATCTCGCCCAGCTTGGTGGGTATCAGTATTTTCACAATACAGAGATCGAGGGTCCGAATTTCGTGGTGACAGGCCAGCTCATGAATGGTGATCCTCTCAAACAAATGGAGGAACTGTCCGTAATGTATGGACTCACCATCCACACGAAAGGGAATACAGTATATGCACTGACAGGGGCGCAATTGTCCAAGTTGCCGACTGAACCGTTCCGATACCAACTAAAATATTTGCGTCCCAAGGACATCGAGCAGATCAAGCTCATCCTCCAGCCCTTTCTCACCCCTGGCTCCGGAATCATTGAATTCGAAACCAAAACGAACACAATTATCGTGATGGATAACGCGAAGAAGTTGGATGCTCTGGCCATATTCCTCGATCAGATCGATCAGCCCAAGCAGCAAATCGCCATCGAAACCCGCATCCTTCGCGTCACGAGTAGCTCGAATAACCGGATCGGCGTGGACTGGTCCTCCGTGCTGGGAGAAACGGGCACTACCATCAGCGCCGCTGCTAGTCTGAACGCTCTGTTCAATCTGCCAGATCTTGCGACCGCTGCCTCCTTTGTCACGATGGACAATGATGGGAGCAGTTTGACGACGCACTCCACTTCTGCGAATGGTGAATTCCGGACTGCCGGAGACCAAGGAGGTTCCGGTAATCTGGTTCTCTCCCCCATGCAGCTCACGGCTGTCCTACGCGCACTAAATGCTGGTGGACTAGCCCAACAAGAATCGAGTCCGACCCTCATTGCCGAGGACAACGAGGAAGGTCTGATCTCAATCATCGATCGTATCCCCATTGTCACATCGACGGTCACTGTATCCAACGGCACTCAAAACGTCGCCGATGAAGTCCGCTATAAGATCGATGAAGAAGATGCTGCGGGCGATCCTTCAACCACACGGGAAGTCGGAGTCTCCGTCTCCGTCACGCCGACGATCCTCCCGGACGGCACGATCCGCATGTCTCTCCGCCCCCGCTCCGCACAAGTCACAGAATATGTCACCACACCTTCGGGGAATCTTTATCCTCGCGTGAATGAGTCAACAGTCACCACCACTGCTCGGGTCCCCAATGGTCACTCTCTGCTCATCGGAGGCTTCTACGAGGAAAGCACCTCAGAAAATGAGAATAAGGTGCCACTGCTCGGCGACATCCCGGCTGTAAATCTCCTCTTCAAGTCCAGCACCAAAGAGAAAAAGAACACCAGCCTCGTTTTCATCGTTACCCCCAAGCTCTACCGTCCGGAAATCGCATCTCAAAATGATCTGACGAGCCATGAAATCCACGAGGCTCACATTCTACCGAACAATCACAGCTCTCCAGATCGGGACAAACCTGGTGCGAACTATCGCTCCAACTTCCGCAATGCGATGCGCAATGCGCTCAAGAAAAACGAACCCGAACCTCCTTCGAGCATATTACTGCCGGAGCATCCTTACAACTTGCCGGAATCGTCTCTGCCAACTCGCGGGCATGACGTGCAGGACACTCGCTTCGTCGCCGTCGGAGAACGGCCAGAAGTCACTGTCCGCCCTGTTAAGAAAAACAGCGGTTTCCTCGGTCGAATATTCAGTGGAGGGAAGAAAAACTAGATTCTATGAGCGAAACGATTGCTCCTGAATCCACGCTCTCTTCTTCCCCGCTTTCCTCTGCTTCAGTAGCTCATCATGCGCCCGGAAAGTCGGAGAGCGATTCATCTACCTCTAAACCATCCACCTCGGAACTCCTCCGTCGGCAAATGGCTCATTGTGGGGAATATACCTTCCAGGCACTCAACAAGATCGGCGTCCTCAGCATTGAAGACTCTGGGCGAATCACCCAGCAGTATCTGAAGTACCTCACCACTGTTGAAAAAGATCGCCCCTTCGCCGATGCCCTAGCCTATCTCTACTTTGAGGGCTGGCGGCGACCGGAGATTGATGCTCAGGATACCATTCTGCGCCTGACGAAGTCCCTCGTCACCTATTCCAGAGCGAAGATCACCCATCTGTCCTTTGCTCAACACACGAACACGCCCATCGAGTTTTATAACTCCTTTCCGACCATTTCGGAAATTTGCCGACTCCTCAACACTCCCATCATTCAGCTCAGCGAAAAGGAGTTCTTCACCGTAACAGGAATCAACCCCTTTACGGCCACTGCTGCCGCACGGCTGATTTCCAACGAAGTTCAACAGGAGATCGGAAGAAAGCCGTTTTCATTTATTAGCACCACTGACTTCGCCTCTGTCAAGTATCTGCACGGGCGACACTTCGGTACATGAACCTAAACATCGGCATCCCTCTGAACGAGACGATTACCGATGCGGTAGTCGATCAGCTCATCGCCTTCGATCCAGCGCTGGCCGAAAGATCACGGGAAGATATCCCACGGACGTGCACCAATAATCGAATTCTCGCTGCGATCGGAACACTGACGGGCCTCCCTCTTTTTCTCAAGGTAAAAGACTTCGTGGATCGCTCCCTTCTGGAGCAAAGCGATCCGAAGCTGCTCAATCGCGGGATGTTTGTACCGCTCTGTAAAGAAGGCGGCCAGCTTTACGTGGCTGTCGCCAATCCCTGGGATCCCACGGCGGAAGACACTTTTTCTCAGCAATATCCGAATCTCGAGATCACGAAAATCCTCGCTCCGGCAGCAGAAATCACTCAAGTGATCGAGAGCATCGCCCGGATGACCGGACCGACTCAGTCCGAGATCGATGCAATCGAAGTCGATGAAGACTCGGAAGTGATCAATGATTTCAATGTCTCCGAAAAGCACGACGAACCGCTCGCCCAACTCGTGGCAAAAATGGTTTCAGACGGGATAAAATTCCGTGCTTCTGATATTCATGTGAAGTGCGAAAAAGATCGGGTTCACTATAGCTACCGCATCGACGGAGACATGGGAGAAAAATACGAAATCCCATGGAAGCTCAAAGATCGTGTCGATGCCTTCCTGCTGAACTTAATGGGACTCGCCCCCGAGGAACGGGCAAAGCGTCCCGGGATCTCCGGACGCTTTACGGTGAATTATCTCCGCCGCTCGATCGACATGCGATTCGAGCGCCATCGCACCTACCGTGGATACCATGTGACCATGCGTATTCTCGACAAGAGCCACTTCGAGGCAAAACTCGGAGTTGGCTCCCTCGCCTTCGATGCGGCAACTCTTTTCGAACTTGAACGCGTCATGGCCATCCCCGCCGGGATCATCGTCATGTCCGGACCGACAGGTTCTGGTAAATCCACCACTCTCAACGCCATGCTGCGAGAGCTGAACCGCCCCGAAGACAATATCCTGACTCTGGAGAACCCAGTCGAAGACGAAATTATCGGCGTCATCCACTGCGACATCCGTCCCTCTGAATTCAAGCCCATGATCGCCTCCTTCATGCGATCAGACCCCGACATTATCCTTATGGGTGAGGTGCGGGACTACGACTCAGCAGAGCTGGCGATCGAGGCAGCCATCACTGGTCACAAGGTGCTGACCACCATCCATACGCCCCGCGCCTCTCAGATCATCGAGCGCTTTGAGCAGCTCGGGATCGAGCGTTGGAAGATCGCCCAGACTCTCAAAGCAGCCTGCGCTCAGCGTCTCGTAAAACTCCTCTGTCCTCACTGCAAAATTCGGAAACCGGGACTCACCGAACGCGACATTCGCAAATTCAATCTGGGTGAAGAATGGCGGGAAACGCCCATTTTTCAACGCAACCTAGAAGGCTGTGCTGAATGCGGGGGGCGTGGATACAATGGACGTGCCGCCATCCTAGAAATCATTCCCATCACTCCAGAATGGTCAGACGCCTTGTCGAAAGGGACTCTCAGCCCTTACGAACTCGAATTGGCCGTTCGCGAACAGGGGATCTTGCCCTCCATACGTACGAGTGGTCTAAAGCTGGTGCGCGAAGGCCGCACCGATCTCGACGCTCTGAGAAAAGTGATTGACATGTCTGTCACAGATTAAGCTTCCTCCTCCCCTCCTCCGACCGATGAAACGAACCGAAACAGCCGCACCCCTTTCAGCCGCCGAGGCAGCGCTCGCCGCACGGATTAAGGAGAAGGAAGCCGCAATCTCGGGTCATCATGCCCCAGGAGAAAAGAAGAAGCTCTTTTCTAAATCAGCAAGGAGTTCTAAATTCCCTCAAAAGGAATTAATCAAACTCTGTCGCTCGATGTCATCGATGCTCCGGGCGAATATCAATACGGCAGACGCTCTCAAATATTACTCGAACGGGCATCCATCTCCCGCAGTCAGAGCTACACTCCAGACGATACGCGACTTCATTGAAACCGGTCTCCCCGCGTACGCAGCCTTCTCGAAGAGCGGCAAATTTGACGACAAGTTCGTCTCCCTCGTTCGTGCGGGCACGGATGCCGGGCAGCTCGACCAAGCCTTCGAATCCATCGCAATTCGCCTGAAAAAGGAGGCCGAGTTTAAGTCCAAGATGCGTAAGGCCACCGTGATGCCATGCTGCATCATCTTCGCCCTGATCATGCTCTTCATCGGAGCGCAGTTACGGATTATTCCTGAGATCGAAAAAATTATCGCAGACGTCGGGCAAACGCCCGATACCCTCTCAGGGATTCTTTTCAAGATGAGCCACGTGACGAAAAAGATCTGGGTCTTCGTCGTCGCCGGGATGGTCGGGTCAGTCATGACATTTCTTATGGTCGAAAAGGTCAGAAATGCGATCACCTTCTTCATGATGGGACGTTGGCGACTCCTGAGAAAGTTGGTGATGGGAATGCGCCAACTCCTGTTCCTCGGCACCATGGATATGCTGCACTCGAACGGCATTAATCTGGCCAGG
>JBDHQE010000193.1:0-6971 GCA_039806885.1 Verrucomicrobiales bacterium | reverse complement strand
GGAAGCGGGAGAGGATTCCGACCTCTTCACTCTGAGAAAAGTCTGGGCTGGACAGGCGATCAATCACTTCGACTCTGATGCAAGCGCCAAGCTATGTCAGTCGCAGAATCCAAAGATCCGTGCAGCCGCCCTACGCGCTCTCTATTATGACGCAGCAGATTTGCCCGTGGCTTTTGAATGCGCGAGTCGGGCAGTCAATGATTCCAATCTCCAAGTTCGACTCTGGGCGGTGAGTGTTCTCGCCCAGTGCACATCGCCGGATACGGTCAAAATCGCTCTGAAGGCTCTCGACGGGATCGAGGTAGATGAAGAACTCGATTTCGCGATCTGGTCCATCTGTCGCGAGCATGCGGCTCGCTGGCGAGATGCGGCGAGCAATGGGAACCCCTTTGCTACACCTCAGCAGCTTCTCTATGCCGTCCGGGCGCTCAACGAGCCTCTGGCGATTCCCCAAATCCTGAACGCGATGGAATCCGGAAAGCTATCCACGGACGCGGACATCGCCTCTATCGCTGAATGGATCGCCAAAGTGGGCAGCCCGGATGATCTGGGGCACCTTCTGAACTACGCACTCAAGGGCGACACCACCCAAGCCCAACAAGCCTCACTGCTGAAAGCGCTCGACGACGCTGTGAGACTTCGCAAGCTCCAGCCCTCCGGCGATTTGGCACGCATTGTACCGCTACTTCGCTCATCCGATCCCGTTCTCTTCAGCAGTTCCGCCTTCCTTGCTGGTCATTGGAAGCTGGAGGCTGCGCGAGAAGAACTGGTCCAAGCTTTTCGCGACGCGCCGAAAGATGAAGGACGCGCTAGGGCGGCCCTCGATGGACTGATCGCGTTAGGCGGTCCTGCCAGCATCCAGCTTTTTGGCACGATAGGAACAAATCAAAAAGCTCCCTGGCTCGTGCGCTCCCTTGCCGTCATCGGGATGACACGACTGGCGATGAATCGCGGAGCGAAACTCGCTGTGACGGTTTTGGCAGATTCTCCTGACGGACATGATCCCTTCGGCATCTACGATCTGATTCTTTCCTCTAAAAACGGTCCCCCCGCTCTGACTGCGGCGCTGGATGGAGCCACTCTCCCGGAAGCAATCGCCCTGACCGGAGTCAATAAGGCGAAGGCCTCACCCTCTCAGCCGACTGAACTGATCGCCGCTCTCGAAAAAGCAGGGAATCTCCAGCCGATGAAAGCCGCGCTCACGCCAGAGGAAATGGAGGCCATGATGAAACAGATCGCTCAGGAAGGTGACCCACAGCAGGGCGAGAGCATCTACCGACGCCCCGCGCTTCAATGCACCGTGTGCCACGCCATCGGCGGAATCGGTGGACACATCGGACCCGATCTCGTTTCCATCGGTGCCAGCGCTCCCGTCGATTATCTCATCGACTCCCTGCTGGAACCGAGCAAGAAAATCAAGGAAGGCTATCATACCGTTTTCGTCACTCTGAAAAACGGCACATCGGTCGCCGGAGCGATTGCACGAGAGGACGCCAGTGAAATCGTGATCCGGGACGCCGCTGGAAAAGAAAATCGCATTCTGAAGAGCGATGTAGCGAAGCAAGAAATCAGTCCAGTCTCCATGATGCCTCCGGGCCTGACTGCCAGTCTGCGACAGGATGAATTCGTTCATCTCATCCGTTTCCTCTCGGAGCTGGGTAAGGACGGACCTTACAAAATGTCGTCTCGTCGCTTTGTACGCCAGTGGCAGGCGCTCCACCCCCACCCCTCAACGCGGGACCGCATCGGCCACTACGGCACCCTGATCTTCGCCCAATCCATCTCCGACTATCTCTGGACACCGTTTTACGCGACAGTCGCCGGGACACTTCCCTTCCCCGAGCTTCCCGATATGGCGGGACGAGGACGAGGCCCCGAGTCTGCCTACGGCGTACTGAGAACTTTTCTGAATGCGCAATCCCCCGGTACTTTTCAGGTGCAAATCAAGGGCAACTTAGCCGCTCTCAATCTATTCCTGAACGAAGATCAAATCGATCTGCCCAAAGAAGGGACAGAAGCGATCATCACCCTGAGTCGAAAGGAAGCAGGTCGTTTCAAACTCACCCTAGTCGGCCAAAAAGTCTCTGCCCTCAGCCATGTCTCCATTGAACTACTAGAGGATGCGTCAAAGCTTGAGCTTGTCAGCGAAAACGATTTTAAGTAAATCATCGTCAATTCTCACCTCTTCTGAAACCATGAAAAAAATCACTTGGATTCTACCCGCATTCCTGCTGATCACCTTTTCTACCGTCCTAATCGCTCAAAAAAAATCGTCGAAGCTGAAATGGCGGGTTCAGCAACTCGTACAAGATCACAACGAGGGACTGGCCATCGGAGACATCGACGGCGACGGAAAAACGGACATCACCGCTGGGGAATTTTGGTACTCCGCACCCGATTTTAAACCACATCCCCTGCGAAAACTCACCCCCTTCGGAATCGATTATTTGCAAAACAGTTCCGAACACCTCTTCGACGTGGACGGCGACGGTGATCTCGACGTTCTCGCCATCGCTTTTACCGAGCCACAACTCGCATGGTTTGAGAATCCAGGAAAGGGAAACTACGGTTCCGATGGCTGGAAGGAACACCTGCTGGTCGATACAGAACTGAAGGCTAATGAAGCTGCATTTCTACACGACATCGACGGCGATGGAGTTCCGGAATGGATCACCAATTCTTGGGTCAAAACGAATCCCATCGCGATCTACCGTCTGATCCGTGGAAAAGATGGCAAAGTCACTGCTGAGAAACACATTGCAGCGGAGTCCGGCAATAGCCACGGCATGGGCTTCGGCGATATTAACGGAGACGGCCTGCAGGACATCGTGATCGGCACGGGCTGGTATGAGTGCCCGAAGGCAGGTCCCTTCTCCGGTCCCTGGGCGGCCCACCACGATTTCGATCTGCCCCATGCCAGCTGCCCTGTCATCATCACGGATCTCAATGGCGATGGACGCAACGACATCATCTGGGGGAGCGGCCACAACTACGGAGTCTTCTGGGAAGAGCAGCAGGCCCCTCAGGCCGACGGCACCACCACTTGGCGACGTCATCTCATCGACGACAGTTTTTCACAGGCACACGCTCTCGCATGGGCGGACATCGATCAGGATGGAAAGCCAGAACTGATCACAGGAAAACGCTACTACGCCCACTCCGGAAAAGATCCAGGAGCCAATGACAAAATCACCGTCCAGTATTATCAATGGAATCAGGAAGCCGGAACTTGGACGAAGCATCTCATCAGCGACGCCCCCGCCGGAGCCGGACCGGGAATCGGTCTGCAAATCCGCGTCGCCGATCTCGACGGCAACGGATGGCCCGATATCGCCGTCCCTGGGAAGAGCGGTACCCATATCCTCTGGAATTTGGGCTGGAATCAATAGGGTTGAGTCGTACATTCAACCCTGTCCGATGGATCAGAAAGACACAAAACCCGCCGAAGGCCCCGAAGGAGAGCCCATTCCTGAATTGCTCCATTCCGTCTATGAGGACCGACCTTTTCGCACCTGTACTCGATGCGGAGAATCTCTCAGCGAGTTCGAGAGCGGATACCGAATTTCCAAGGAATTTCGCAAAGGCGAAGTGGTACTCGAATACGCAATCTGCCATCCATGCCTAGAGCGGATGCTGGAGGAATCCTCAGTGGAGTCTAAGCAAAACCTCGCCCGCTTTCACGAAGAGCATTTTAAAGGGGCGCTCGGCTTCGATCAGTGTGCCTTTTGTGAAAAAATGAAATCCGCGGTGAGAGATGACGAATACGCCATCGCCGGGATGTGTCTCGGAACTCGCCTCATGGAACAAGCCATGGTCTGTGTCGAGTGTGCCGAAGCTATGCACGCCGTTCTTTCAGAGCATACTACGCGTATCTGGCGACGTTTCCGTGAAGAGAATTTCCCCGGTGTCCCCGTCGATTTTGAACCTTTTCCCGGCGAGAGCCTCACCCACGAAAAGGCATTCTGAGCCTCAGCGAATCCGTTCTAGGCCAGTGTGAAAGGAGCCATCCGAGCCTCTTTCCACCGCGAACGCACGATCCGTCAGGACCACTAGGTCTCCTGGGGCGAAATCCGTCAATTCACCTTGCTCCGTCTGCGCCCGGCTCACCCCCGTCAGAATGATCTGGCCCGATGTCGGATCGATCCGCAGACTCTCAGCCTCCACAGTACAGGCAGGAGTTGTTCGCTCGACACGCACCCGACTCGCCATCAGCGTCGCCTCGTTCGCGATCACTTTCGAGCTAGGCGTCGGTAGATGCACCGAGGCAGCCTCGATGCGGAAGCCTCCGTGCTCGACCAGAACATCACCCTCGTAGATTAACCCATGGGGCATCGCTCGACTGCGATCCGCCGTGATGCGGAAGTCCTCGATCCTGAAATCCGGTAAGCGCATCTGCGCTAGGGACGCAGAGGCGATATCCGAGGCAGGAAGGAAAGCCGAGATTTCGGAAACGCTCTGATTCTTCAAAACTTTTGTCAGCCCAACTTCGGAACTAGTCTGACTCAGAGTGGACGGCATCACCTGCACGAAGAAACGAAACTCATCCGCCTGCCTCTGTCCCGGCTGATATCCAGTTTTCAAGGTCATTAGCAGAGTCAGAGACAACGCGATCACCGCAGCTGCGGCAATCCACGGAGACAAGGAAAAATGTCTCTTTGTCGCGGAGGTTCCCACGAATGGAGCGATCTGAGAAGCTCTCGACTCATCCACCTGCGATACCTGCGATACCTGCGATACCTGCGATACCTGCGACACCTGCGACACCTGCGACACCTGCGACACCTGCGACACCTGCGACACCTGCGACACCTGCGACACCTGCGAAATCTCGCGAGTCACGCGCAGGATCAGCTCCTCATCATCCTCGCTGCCGAGCCGTGCGTGCTCTCGCAGCACCGCATCCATCCAGCGTGCATCCACGGATTCGGGAGTGAAGTCGTCAGAGAACTCGGGAGTGATGCTCATGATACAGGCAGATTCGTTGCATTTGATCTTTTCCGGTCCAGACACTGCTTCAACAGAATGCGCGCTCTTTCCAGCCGCTTGCGAATCGCCGCAGGGGCGACTCCCAGATGAGCTGCTACCTCATCACCATTACGGCCCTCGTAGTAATACGCCTGCACGGTCTCCTGCAGCAGCGGTGGGAGCAGGCACAGACAGTCGTCAAGTTCAGCGAAGAGATCAGATCCTCCTTCCGCCCGTCGAGACTGCCAGGCCGTAATATCCTCATCCAGTCTCGATAACTCGTGATCCCCCAGATCGTAACGTCGATTCTTGCGTAGCCACTCACGCCACTTGTTGCGGACGATTCCTCGCATCCACGTGGCGAAATCCCGCGTTTCATCAAAAGTTCCTCGCTTTTGATAGGCTGTGATAAAAGCCTCCTGCACGATGTCTCGCGCTGTCGCAGAATTTCTCGTCAGAGCCAGCGCATAAACCAACAGATCTCGGTGATGAGTGCGCACCAGTTCGCTGAACTGCTCCGGAGAGGCCATCGATTCGCTAGGAGCAGAGATGCCAGGAGCAGAGATGATTGGAAAAGGAACTGTCGCTTCAGAAGACATACGTCTCACAGGGAGATTGCAGAAACACTCCGATTCTGTGACATTTTCTTTCTTTCGACAAGAGAAACCCGTCATCTCGCGTTGCAAAATACTCGTCTCAACTGAAAACTCCCTCGTGAACTCCGGGCGCTATCAATGGATCTTCTCCCTCCTCGGACCGGCTGCGGTGCTAGGGCTGCTCGCTGGGATGATCGTCTGGTCGAGCCGCCAGTCGTCAACACAGCCGCCGAACCAGAACAAGAGAGCAGCCGTGCAAAAATCTGCGCCGAAAGAAGCGGAGCCAGTTCGTAGTTCTCAGATCGACATCGCGAAACTTCCCCCCGGCGGAGCCCTTCCCGATTGGTCATCTGAAGCGGGAGAATTTCTCCTAGTCGAGAAAAACGGGCGTACAGTACTAGAGCTGCCCTCTGACCCGATGCTGGAGGGGCGGCTTGCCTGGTCGAAGCTCATTACCAGTCGCGGCACGATTCGGGCGACGATGTTCGGCGAGCGCTCGCGCCGAAATTCTCCCCGATTTTCCCTGGGCGTCGCCTCAAAGACGAACTTCTGGCTGCGTATCGTTCCTTTGGAAAAAGCCGTCAAAATCGTGGGAGCAAAAGAAGCCGTCCTCGCTTCAGCCTCCTGGGAATGGGATTCGACTCGCCCAGTTTCCCTTGAACTCCGACTACTGCCTCCCGATTCTGACGACAGCCAGAAAGGCAGCACCCTAGAGGGACGCGTCTGGCAGAGCGGCGATACGCCTCCGGATCAGGCCCTCGTCAGTGCCCGCTTGGGTGGCGAACTCAGCTTCGTCCGCGCTCTTGCAGGAGTGGCTCCCTACGCACTGAAGCCTGTTTCCATTGAGAAGCTCGAAGTCTTTGCTGAGTGAATTCCATGGCTTAGCTCCTTCGGGTGCAGCTCGCCAGTCCGTCCCACCCCGCTCAGTTCCTCCATTTTTTTCATACGCGCATACGCTCCTTAAAAGACAATTTTCCATTTGGTACTCGCCAATCCCTCGCTACAGTGCATCCACGCGACCCCATTATGAAAGCGAGTTTTCTTCTGTTCTCCCTCTCTGTAGTAACAGCAGCATCCCTCTACGCAGAGGACCGTCTCGGTCCCGGTGACTGGCCGGACTGGCGAGGGCCACTCCAGACCGGAGAGAGCCTAGAGAGCTATCAGGGCTACGAGTTCAATCCTGAGCCAATTTGGACGGATGACATCGCCTCACAGGGAACCCCCGTCATCTATAACGGGCGAATCTACTCATGGGGCTATCGCGGAAAAGGTCCAGATCTCGTGGAAGTCGTTCAGGCGCGTGAGGAAAAAACTGGAACAGTACTCTGGGAGCACACCACGCACGACTTCCTCTCTGACACGGTGTATGATCGATACACGATCGGAGCTGTAGCCGTTGATACAGAAACG
>JBDHQE010000192.1:0-7021 GCA_039806885.1 Verrucomicrobiales bacterium | reverse complement strand
AGGAGCCTAGGAAACGAGTCGGTTCCGCAGCCTTATCGGCCATGCAGACATTTACTGTGGTAGAGAGGCTGGTTAATTCGCGAGAAGAATCGCAGCGACTGAAAGCGCGCTTTTCCAAAACATCGGCATTCGTCGAGCTGCCCTCTGCAGTTTCGACAGGAATCGACTTCGCTGAATGTGCGAGGAAGCTCAGCAATCACTTACAGGAAATTTTCTCTTGTGATCTCGTTGCGCTGTCCTTGCGAAGTCGAGGGGGACATCGTCTGATCGCCGTCTCGGGAGAGACCGGGCCGGTGGAGTCTCACACACCAGGGCGGCGGGCTTTGTTGTCTCATTTATCAGAAGCTGTCCATCAGAACCGGATTCTGAGCTATGAGAAGATGCGGGCCGATGCCGGAGCAGAAGGAGTGTCGGATGATCCTCGTACCCTACGGGAGTGGTTCTCTCCATCGGCTTCCTTATGCCTGCCTCTGATTTCGAGAAAGGATGAGATTAGTGGAGCCTGGTTGCTACTCTGGAAAAAGTCACCGGAAGATTGGGAGGACAAGTGCGCTCTAGCGAAGGCCGCCGCACCCGAAGTGGGCGCTCTGATTGCCTTACTTCATCAGGGAAAGGCGGGTGCTCTCCTCGGGCCAGTGCTCCAATTATGGAATCGTGCTACGATCACCGGACGGAAGGTTCTCGTCACTGTCGCCGCGCTCCTAGGCTTGGGTGCTCTGATTCCGATGCCCTATCCGGTGCGGGCGACCTGTGAGATCCAGCCTGCAGTGCGTCGAGTGATTGCCTCTCCCTTTGATGGGACATTACTACGGACACGGGTGAAAGCGGGACAGGTAGTGGCCGAGGGCGATTTGTTGGCCGAGATGGATGGAAGGGAACTGCGATCAGAGATCGCGTCGACAGTGGCTGATCGAGAAAAGGCACGAAAAAAGGCGGATCAGGCGTTGGCAGCAGGAAGCATAGCGGATGCTCGTGTCTCGGAGCTAGAAGCGGATGCCCTTTCGCATCAATTGGAACTCCTAGAATATCGAAGGAGCCATCTGGAAGTTCGCTCGCCGATCGCTGGGTTGGTTCTGCAAGGGGATCTGGAGCGAAAGGAAGGGGCACCGTTGCGTGTGGGCGATCCTTTGTTCGAGGTTGGTCCTCTCGATCAACTGGTGGCAGAGATCGCGGTGGAAGCCGTAGACATACCCTTTACTTCGGCGGGATCACAGGTGCAGATGAAGTTCGAAACCTACGCCGGGAAAGTGGTGAAAAGCACGGTCTCGCGAGTCGCTCCGAAGTCGGAATGGCGTGAAGAAGGGAATGTATTCGTCTGCGAGGCAGAAGTTGAGAATCTGAGTGGTGAGTTGCGTGCCGGAATGAAGGGAAAGGCGAAGATCAGTGGTCCGTGGCGACCCCTGGCTTGGGTCTGGTGTCGTGATGCCTGGCTGTCACTACGCTATCGCCTGTGGTGAATGCAGAGTGCAATCAAAGAGTGATGTCGTCGATGAAAAATCAGAAACCTGACTTCGCCGTCCGTGAAGTGGAGGCATCTCGGCCTTTATTACGCGAGGAATTGCGATGGACTGTCCAGGAGGTTCGCGGTACGGCGAGCTATCTACTGGAAGACCCCTTGCAGGGGAAGTTTTATCGATTCGGCCGCCGAGAGTATGAATTCGTGAATCGTCTGGATGGGCGTATGACTGTATCCTCACTGGTCGCCCAACTCTCGAAGGGCAATAGCGCTCTCGCATTAGGTGCAGAAGAAGCAGAGGCGCTGGTGCGGATGCTGGCGGATTCGGGACTCTTGCGCAGTAGTGATAGTTCTCACGCAGAAAGAGTATGGGATGAAGTGAATCGTCCGAACGAGGGAAAACGAGTCTTAGGGAAGGTAAGTCAGATTCTTTTTCTACGAATTCCACTGTGCAATCCAGACCGGTTTTTCTCTTGGTTGGCGATGCGATTCGGCTGGCTCGTCGGTCCTTGGTTTGCCCTTTTATGGGCTGTCGTTCTTTTGACTGGGATTGTGTCGATTTCAGGAGAAAAGGAGAGATTCTTGGCGCAGATGTCCGGAGTGTTCGACTTCGGGAATCTCTGGATTCTCGGTGGACTTTGGGTGGTTCTGAAAGCATTTCATGAGTGTTGGCACGGGTTGGCGTGCCGCCGATTCGGTGGAGCGGTCCCGGAAGCTGGCATTTCACTGTTGCTCTTCGCAACCCCTCTGGGATATGTCGATGCGTCGTCAAGTGCAGCATTTCCATCCCGCTGGCATCGGATGATCGTATCTGCGGCGGGGATGTACGGTGAAATTTTCCTCGCCTCCATCGCTGCGATTCTTTGGGCGCACCTTGAGCCTGGGTTGCTGTCAGAGACGCTGCATCGTGTGATCGTCCTGTCGAGCGTGACGACTGTCGTTTTCAACATCAATCCCTTGATGCGATTCGATGGCTACTACCTGTTATCTGACTGGCTCGATATTCCGAATTTGTATGGCAAAGGCCAAAACTTTGTTCAGTGGTTCTTCCGTCGGTGGATTCTAGGGATGAAAAAGGCACGGAACCCTCTCAGAAAAGGAGATCCGTATCTCCCGATCATGGCGTATGGCATCGCTGCCTGGATATGGAAGGTGATTCTGATGACGGGGATTCTGATCGCCACTGCCTTTCTCTTCGAGCGCTTAGGACTGATCATCGCGATCGCGACTGCTGTGGCGATGATTATTCAGAATGTGATCGGGATCAGACGCTATCTTCGGAAGTCCGCCGCATCAGAGGGACTACATCCGGCGCGTGTCGTCCTGCGGGTCACAGGGATCGCATGCGTGATGATCGCCCTGCTCTCCTATGTGGAAATCCGACCTTCGGCGAAAGCCCCAGCGGTGGTACGTGATATCGTGGGAGGGGAAACTCGTGTCAATTGCCCAGGCTTTCTGACAGAACTTTCTGTTTCAACAGGGCAGAAGGTTGCTGCAGGTGACTTACTGGCTCGACTAGAGAATCCGGAACAGACGGCGAAACTAAAGCAGATTGAGTCGGAAATCGAACGAAGTCGTGTGATTCGTGACAGTTGGATCGAGAAAGGAGAGATCGCTGCTGCTCAGGCAGAGAGCGAGAACGAAGCAGCACTCGAGGAAATTGCTGCCGAGCTGCGTAATTATGTGGGCAGCTTGGAGCTACGGGCGCCCCGGGAGGGAACGGTAGATTCTAGGCATCCGGAACTTCTCATCGGGACTTGGATCGAGTCGGGGCGGGAACTATTCTCTATCGTCGATTATGGACGCAGAGAACTGGTCGCTCTGGTAGCGGAAGAAGATAAAGAGTGCTTTGAGGAGGCGCTTCGAGTCGGTGGAGAGGTAAACTTTCGCCCCCAAGGTCGTTTAGGAACTTGGTCGGCTCTTTTGATCGAGCGAATCCCACGCGCCTCAGTTCAGCCTCCGCACTTTGCATTCATCACCGCAGCAGGAGGCCCCCTACCAGTGAAGAATCGTGTATTGGATGGAGAGGAAGAAAATCGTGCCGCACGTGATAGCGATGCGGATCAGGCTGCGGATCGATATGAACTCGTTCGCCCACGCTTCGAGTTTCGTGCTGAGTTGGATGAGAGCAATGGCATTCTAAGAGCAGGAGAGATGGGGAATTTGGTCGCCCGAGCCGGGAAACGTAGGAATCTGGCCGAATGGGGCAAGGCAGAGCTTATGCGCTACCTCGATCAGATCATTGAAAAAACAAAATAATATAATTTTAATAATTTTTATTGTTATTATAAATATATTCACTATATTTAACTCTTACTGTTAATCACCCCCTTATTAGCAACCAATCTATGAAGCAATCCCTAAAAAATTCTCTTGGGAAGAATCAGAGTTCACAAGAAAAGGCTATCGATGCAGCGAAGATCGAGTTCGAAGCAGTGGAGCCGCGTGTGCTTTTCTCTGCTGCAGCTGCAGAGCCTGTCGAGCAGAATATCGAGAGTCATCATGAGGCTCCGATAGTTCAGGAGGAGAGAGTGATCGCCCCGTCGAGCGAGCAATCCGGAAATGACGGAGAAATACTAGCGAGCCAGTCAGAGGCCGACGCGATTCTGACCGATCTCAACCACTCAGTATCGGACTCCGATGCAGCCGAGCGCACTGAATTGGTTTTTATTTCGACTTCAGTTGAAAATTACGATTATATCGTGGCGAACCTAGACTCCTCCTATGAGGTTCATCTCATTGACGATCACAGTGACGGAGTGGAGCAGATCGCCAATGTGGTGAGTGGTCGCACAGGAATTGATGCGATCCACATTGTGAGCCACGGGGCGGAAGGGCAGCTTTTCCTCGGTAACTCGACTTTATCTGCCACATCAATGGAGGGGCAGCATCGCGAATCGCTGGAACTGATTGGCCAGAGTCTCAACGCTGAGGCTGATCTGCTAGTTTACGGATGTAACTTCACTGCGGGAGCAGAAGGTCTGGCGGCAGCGGCACTGCTAGGGAATATTACAGGAGCAGATGTCGCCGCTTCCAGTAACGCCACGGGAAACTCGGGGATGGGAGGCGACTGGCTATTGGAGAACCAGACAGGTGACATTGAGACGAACAGTCTAGCGCTTGAGGGTTGGGGAGGAATTCTGGCTCCGATCTCGATCACGACCACCGGAGACGCGAATGTGCTCGCGAATAATATCGCCGGAGCTGGTATTACCGTGAACTCGGCGACATATGTGGGAAGTGCTACGCAGGCAGGAACTTTCACTAATGCGACTGGTTATACACCAGACTGGCTCGGGTTTTCGAGCGGAATTATTCTTTCTACGGGGAACGCCACAGATGTCATAGGTCCGAATACCTCCGACGATACTTCAGTCGGCGTGGTTGGCAGCGCATCAGATGCTGATCTGGCGGCTCTCGGGGGTGCAGCGTCGATTGATGCCTCAGTCCTTCAGATGTCCTTTACCCCGACAAGTAATCGGGTCACGCTACAATTCGTCTTTGGTTCCGAGGAATATGCCGAATACGTGTATAGTAATTACAATGACGTGATGGGCATTTGGATCAATGGAGTTCAAGTGGCCCTTACGCCCGATAGTAAGCCGATCAGTGTAAATGCAGTCAATCAGGCGGCGATTTACAATCCTTTATACGGAAACTTGGCTAACGATCCGATTCCCAATCGTGTCTGGGACTCGTCGAATCCGAATCTCTACATCCATAATGCTGCTGGCAGTGGAGCTTATGATACGGGGATGGATGGATTTACTGTGACCATGTCTTTCATCGCTGATGTCAATATGGGAGTGGAAAATACGATCAAAATCGGTATTTCTGACATCGGCGATAATGAGTTCGATTCATGGCTGCTCATTAGTGAGAATAGCTTCCAGGCGGTGACTATTGCGGAAACAGACTGGGTGGCGACCCCCAAGAACACGCCGATCACAATCGATGCACTAGCGAATGATTCCGATTCAGATGGGCATCCTCTCACGATCACGCACGTGATTGATCAGCCGATTTCCGTCGGTGGATCAGTGACTCTTCCTTCGGGATCCATCGTAACATTGAATGGCGATGGAACGCTTACCTTCACCCCAGCCCTGAATTCGACAAAGCCAGAACTCTTTTCCTACACGATTTCAAACGGACAGGGAACCACTGCTCTCGGCTATGTGAATGTTGTCATCAATGAAACGCCGGAGCAAATAGTGCCGGGGGCACAGACGACTCTGGAAGATAATGCAATCGTGATCAATGGCATCTCTGTATCTGATGCCGACAGCACGAACCTAGTGACAAAAGTCTCAATTCCCAGTGGTGTTGGTATTCTGACGGTTGGAACAAATGGAGGAGGTACAATTTCCAACAACGGCAGTCACGAAGTCAGGATTACCGGAACCGCAGCACAAATCAACGCAGCCCTTGCGAGTCTCACGTATACGCCTGTAGCTGATTTTAATACAGGTGCTCCATCGGTTCCTATCCAACTGTCCGTCGAGACCTGCGATGATCACACGTCGACTTTGGACACGATTGATATTCACGTAACTCCAGTGTCCGACGTCGTCGATGATGCGGTCACGACCAGTGAGAATCTTGCGATTACCTTTAACGTGCTCACAGGAACTGGTGGAGCGAGCGCAGACAACTTTGAGAATTCCGTACATGCAGTGACGGCGGTCACGCAAGGAGCGAATGGGGGCACTGTTACCTTCGCAGCAAATGGAAAAATTACTTATACCCCGGCGAACAATTGGCACGGAACGGATACCTTCACCTATACTGTGACATCTGGAGGGGTAACGGAAGTTGGGACTGTGACGGTCACAGTGAATCCGAACACGGCTCCGACCGCAGTGGGAACCATCCCGAATCAGACGAATCAAGACAGTGAGGCGATTTCTACCCTCGACATCAGCACGTATTTTGCGGATGCCGATCAGGGAGACACCTTGAGCTACAGTGCGACAGGACTGCCCTCTGGTCTGAGCATTAATGCCACGACGGGTAAGATTACCGGGACCCTGACCTCGAGTGCATCACAAGGAGGAACCAATGGAGTCTACTCTGTGACGATCACTGCTACCGATCAGAGCAACGCCAGCGTCACTCAGATCTTCACCTGGACCGTGAGCAATCCGGCTCCGATTGCTGTGAATGACGGGTTTGGGGCGAACAATGGAACAGGCAGCCAAGCGGTCGGAAATGCACTGACGAACGATAGCGATCCCGACGGAGATACGCTGAGTGCAGTGGCCTCGACAGGAAATGGCAGCAACGGCGGGATCTTTACGATTGGCGCGAATGGGAGCGTGAGCTTCGATGCCAACGGACAGTTCAATGATCTCGTGGGAGGTCAGACTCGTGATACGAGCTACACCTATACCGTTCGAGATGCCGATGGAGCAACTGCTACCGCAACGATCACCGTCACAGTGACGGGTGGTAACACGGCTCCGACTGCAGTCGGAACCATTCCGAGTCAGACGAATCAAGACAGTGAGGCGATTTCTACCCTCGACATCAGCACGTATTTTGCGGATGCCGATCAGGGAGACA
>JBDHQE010000191.1:0-7028 GCA_039806885.1 Verrucomicrobiales bacterium | reverse complement strand
CTAGGAAAGCGCACAGCAGAACCTCATCGAGAATCTGACCAGTGGAATCGAGAATGCGTCCAAAATGCTGTTGTCGTGGGAGCCATGAGTCTCGAGGGCGCCCGGAAAAAACTCGCTCCGCCACATCGAAGGCACTACCGCCACTCACGCGAATCAGAGCGACTGCTCCCGTGCCAGGTGCAGTGGCGATAGCGGCGATGGTGGAATTGAACATCAGGAGAAAATTTGAGCAGCCAAGCTTCCTGCTATTTCCTATCCCTGCAATCGGGAAAAACAATTGCCTTTCTCTGGAATCTGGAACAGAATCCGAGCAGACTGACTCATGTTGATCAAAGAAATGCCGATGGAAGAACGGCCCCGCGAAAAGTTGTGGGAGCGGGGTGCCGAGGCTTTAAGTGACGCGGAAATTCTGGCGCTTTTTTTCGGAACCGGTCGTCAGGGCATGAGCGTGGTACAGCTCGCCCGCGAACTGATCACCCACTTCGGCGGTCTGCGCCAGCTATCTCGAGCCTCTACGGAAGAACTACTGACGGTGAAAGGAATCGGTCCAGCAAAGGCTGCCCAGCTCGCCGCCGTATTTGAGTTCGGACGCCGCCTCGCTCTGGAGACCTATAACGAAATGGTAATCGAGCGTCCCGAGGACATATTCAGCCTCCTCCAACACGAGATGCAGCGCCTAGCGCAGGAATCTGTTCGCGTCGTGCTGCTCAACCAACGGAAGCGACTGATTCGAGTCGAGGAAGTATTTATCGGCACTGGGAACGAATCCTTCGCCAACCCCGCTGAGATTCTTCGGCGGGCCATCGTTCTATCCGCTCAATCGATCATCTTGGTCCACAATCATCCTTCTGGAGATCCTACGCCGAGCCATGCAGACCACAGAGTGACCAAGCGCCTGCACGAAGCCAGTGCGCTCATTGGGATAGAGCTAGTCGATCACATTATCATCGGCTCTCCATCACCCGCCCATCCCTCTGGATATTTCAGCTTTCGCGAAGGCGGCATACTCTGAAACCATCTTTCAAGCCATCTTTCGCTCTGTACGCCTTTTCTTATGTCGTCGATTCACCCTACTGCACTTATTTCTTCCTCCGCCATCATTGGCGAAGATGTCCGCATCGGCCCCTATGCCATCATTGAAGACGATGTCGAAATCGGAGACCACTGCGTAATCGAAGCAGCAGCTCAACTGCGCTCCGGAACTCGCATTGGATCTAGCTGTGTTATCGGCTCTGGTGCGATTCTATCATCGGAACCACAGTCGCTCAGCTTCGATAAGCAAATCCGATCCGGAGTCCGCGTTGGGAATGGAACGATTCTAAGGGAATACGTCACCCTCCATCGCAGCGTCCGTGAAGGAGGAGAAACCGTCGTCGGTGAAGGGAATTTCCTCATGACGGGAGCGCATGTCGGACATGATTCCGTGGTGGGAAATCAGAACGTTCTCGCGAATAACACCCTCCTCGGAGGGCATGTCGAAATCGGTAATCACTGCTTCCTAGGAGGAGCTAGCGTCTTCCACCAATTTGTTCGAGTCGGCGATTATGTGATGGCACAGGGACATTCAGGCTTCTCACTCGATCTCCCCCCTTATGTGATCGGCTCCGGTGTCAACTTCGTATCGGGCCTGAATTCTGTTGGTCTGAGACGAGGAGGATTCTCCAAAGAGGAGCGTCAGCAAATCAAGGAGGCCTACCGATCCGTTTTTCGAAACACCCAGAGTCTAGCTGAAACCCTTCGCAGTGTGGAAGGGCAAGTCCTCTTCCCTTGCACCTCCGCTTTTTACGACTTCCTTCGCTCCGACTCCAAACACGGTTTCTGTATCCGCACACAACAGACTAAGGAATCTGATTAGCAGTAATGAGAGATTCTTCTAAAGAGTTGAATTTTTCATTGGTTTTTTGGTGAGATGTGAGTAAATGGAATCCGCAGGCTTTATTTTAAAAAGCCTGATCAAAATCCCTTTCCAGTCATCTTGATCCTTCAAAGTGCCAGAAACTCTCTGACTCGCCTGTTCTGCGGTGCATGGCTCGCTGCGGGCTTGCTGTTGGTATCCGTCTCCTTGTCGATGGGGCAGGAAAGTGGAAACAAGGATAAGGCATCGGATGAATCCTCCTCAAAGGTGACTAACCTCGACATCCAGAGTGACTTCTCAGACTATGATCGGAATCTGGAAATTGCCAAAGCATGGGGAGACGTGGTCGTGCGCTATGGCGATGTCACGATTTATGCGGACCAAGTAGAGTTCCACAAGTCATCCAACAAGATCTTTGCCCGAGATAACGTTCGCATCTTTAAGGATGGACAAGTTGTAGAGGCCGAGGAAATCATCTACAACGTCAAGACCGGTGAAATGAGCACCAGTCAGCTCAAGAGTGCTCTCGAACCCATTTACTACACAGCAGACGATGTCCAACGTCCAGATGAAAGCCAAAAAGGCCCCATCACTCTTCTGGACGCCAACTTCACCACACACGACGCAGAAAATCCGAACTTTCATGTCAGGGTGAACAAACTGGAGGTCTATCCAGAGGACCGAATCGTGATGCACGGAGCTTGGATGTATGCGGGAAACACTCCTATTTTCTGGTTTCCCTATTGGGTTCAGCCCATGGACTCTGAGTTGGGCTATTACTTCACCCCGGGCTGGAATACTCCGTGGGGTGCCTTTCTTCTCAATCGATATGGATTCATGCTGGGGGAGACCCATCACGCCCAAGTTCACTACGATTACCGCAGCGAGCGTGGACTCGCGGGAGGAGTTGAGATCTTCGACCGCAAGTTCAAGGATAATGACGCCATTGGTCGCTTGAATCTATACTACGCAGCCGATGACAATCCGGCGATGAGTTTCAACGGAAGAACGCGTACCCGTGGCATCCCTCCCACCGATCGCTATCGGATCAATCTCCAGCACCGGATCTATATTCCCGGCTCTGATGATAAAACCTTCTACTTGGACTTCGACATCAATCGCCTCAGCGATGCTCACATGTATGAGGACTTCTTTCCATCCGAGTTTCGCTTGGACCCGAAGCCGGATAATCTGATCAACCTGAATAAACTGTTCGAGCGTGGTGAAATCTCTCTTACAGGCCGCTTTCAACTCAATGATTTCTTTCAAACCGACACACGGACTCCCGAGTTAGCCATCGACATCATTCGGACACCGATCGGGAACACGGGATTCTTCTACGATGGCCTGACCTCCTACGGAATTATCGATGAAGAACTGGATGACGACTCGATCATCGCTGGAATGGTCGATCCCAGTGGCTACAATCGATTCCACACCTATCATGAGCTTCTATTCCCGACCAAGTTAGGCGGCTTTCTCGATGTGATCCCTCGACTCGGTGGCGGCTACACCAATTACTCAAACTTTGATCTCCCCGGAATGGGATCGCTGGATCGCTCTACTCTCCATGCAGGAGTCGAAGTCTCCTTCAAGATGTCGCGTAAGTCTCCAGAGATCGTGAATCACGCCCTCGGGATAAACGGTCTGATGCACGTAGTGCGCCCCTATCTCAACTACTCTCTTGTCCGGACGAATGATCTAACGGGACGCTTCTCTCCAGTGGATCGCTTTACTCCTACGACTCGCCTTCGGCCCATCGACATGCCACTCTTTACGTCGATTGACGATCTACGTGACTGGCAGGTTCTGCGCACCGGGGTATCGAACCGCTGGTATACCAAGCGAAACGGAGCGAGCTACGAGTGGCTCTCGCTCAACAACTACTTTGACACATTTATCGACGATCCCGAATTTAATCGTAACTTCTCAAACTTCTTCACTGATGTCGAATGGCGTCCTGTCCCTTGGCTGATCTTTACAACGACGGCTCAAGTCCCGATTTTCGATCATACGATGGACTTCACTGAGTTAAGTTCCTCGGTGACCTATATGCCGACCGATTGGTTCCAGGTTGGTCTTCGTCAATACTTCATTAATGATCATCCGTTCTTCGGAAATTCGGATCTCTATACCCTCACTACTTATACGAGATTGAGTGACAACTGGGGCTTCAGTACGGCCCATCGCTTCGAAGCAGACGACAGCACTCTGGAGTATCAGCAGTATAGCGTTCATCGCGACCTCGCTAGTTGGACGGCCAGTCTGGGTGGAATCGTCCGAAACAATCGAACCGGACCGGATGAGTATGGCGTGATCCTCAGTCTAACTCTCAAGGCGTTCCCCAAGGTGAACCTCCCGGTCGATTTCCAACCAGGTTCCTTAGCCTCTGAATAGGTAGCCTTACCGGGCAGTTCCTCATTCAGACAGTTACCACTGGTCAAACCCTGTGAAGATGCTCTCTTCTGTAGCAACATCCTCATCGCTCTCCTATTTTTATCCATCTTTCCTCATACTCTCCCCTATTCTTTACTCAATGAAGCTTACCATTATCGGATCTGGTTACGTCGGCTTAACTACAGGGGCCTGCTTTGCTGAAGTCGGGCATGAAGTGATGTGCGTGGATAACGATGCGAGTAAGATCGAGACTTTGCGGCGTGGAGAGATTCCAATCTATGAGCCGGGGCTCGCTGACCTAGTGACCCAAAACGTAGCTGCAGATCGGCTTTCTTTTACGACCAGCACAGCAGAAGGTGTCGCACACGGAGATGTCGTATTCATCGCAGTGCCAACTCCTCCGAATCCTGATGGCTCGGTCGATCTGCGATTTATCGAAAAGGTCGCCCGAGAAATCGCTCCCCACATCGACTCTTACAAAGTGATCGTCGATAAGTCTACCGTGCCTGTAAAGACCGGAGAAAAAGTCGCCGAGACGATACAGAGATACGCTCCTAATGCGAAATTCGATGTCGTTTCCAATCCCGAGTTTCTCCGGGAAGGCTCGGCAGTCCACGATCTGATGAAGCCTGACCGCATAGTCTTCGGCTCCAATAGCGATCAGGCCTCCGCCCTGATGAAAAAGGTCTACGAACCCTTTGTGGCTCCTCTATTGGTTACTGACATCAACAGCGCCGAGCTAATCAAACACGCAGCCAACTCCTTCTTAGCCCTGAAAATTTCCTATATCAATGCGATTAGCGAGATCTGTGAAGCCAGCGGAGCCGACATTGAGCGCGTCGCTGAAGGGATCGGCATGGATTCCCGCATTGGACGGGCCTTTTTGAATGCGGGACTCGGATACGGAGGGTCGTGCTTCCCCAAGGATATCGCTGCATTTATCGCGATCAGCGAGCAATTGGGGACACCCTTCACATTGCTCAAGGAGGTACAGAAAATCAATGCGCACCAACTTGAGCGCTTTATTGATCAGATCCGAAAATCACTGTGGGTTCTGGAAGAAAAGAAGATTGCTGTCTGGGGTCTCACTTTCAAACCACATACGGACGATCTGCGCTCTTCCGTAGCAATGGAGTTAGTCGAAAAATTGGTCGCCGAAGGAGCCGTGGTCACCGCCTACGACCCAAAAGGCATGGATCGTGCCGCAGTCCTGCCCATCGGCTCTCGCATTCGATTTGCGAACTCACCTGAGGAAGCTGCTGTCGGGGCGGATGCGCTCGTGATCGCTACTGAATGGCCAGAATTTGAGCACGTCAATTTTCCCCGAATTCGGGAATCTATGCTCTCACCGATTCTCTTCGACGGGCGAAATCTCCTTGATCCGACGACAATGCGGAAGTTTGGCTTTGATTATCACTGTATCGGACGTCCGAAAATGGACTGAAGAGATCACCACCGAGATATAGTTCTGTCGTCTCAACGACGAGGTTTATCCGTCGGCAGCGCCTGCTGCTCCAGTGCCTGAATCAGGGGATCAGGTGAGGCTCCAAGACCGTCGATTCGGGCGACGATCTCTCCTGCAGGATTTAGCAGGATGACAGCGTTCGTATGCGCGATCCCCCCATCGTAGGGTTCGTATTTGATCCCCAGGACAGCCGCCAGCTCCATGACCGAGGCCTCGTCGGATGTGAGAAAGTTCCAATGCTCCAGATGCGATTCCTTCGCGTGTTTGGCAAGTTGAGCCGGAGTATCGTCCTTCGGATCGAAGGAAGCAAAAGTGAACGCTGTTCGCGCCTTCGCCTCTTCGCTAAGATCCCGCTCAATATTACGCATGATAGCGGAAATACGAGGACAGGCAGCTTTACAAAAAGTGTATCCCATACAAATGACCTGCCATTTCCCGCCTAAGGAGCGCAGAGCAACGGCCTCATCGCGCTGATTTCGCCATATTCCGCCAAGCTGATAAATCGAGCCAGGGGGCAAAGCGTGCGTAATTTCAGCATTTTGCGTCACAGCAGGCAGTGCCGTGTCCGCACTCCACGCACCGCGAAATCCCAGCGATGCCATGGTGAAGCTAGCCCGCAAACTCGTGCGCAGAGCTTGGCGCATAAAGGCTGCATAGTCAGTCTTATCTACGAGCGCTATTGACCCTCCCGCACAATAAAGCTCGCGTTCGATTTCACCACCAGAGCGCCCCTCGCCAGTATCCATCGAGTTATTAAAGTCATTAATCCATTCCCAAACGACTCCATGCATCCCATGGAGTCCATAAACGTCAGCAGGAGCAGCATCAGCCCTAGGCATTCGTGCGGGAGTCGGACGCGAATACCATGTCAGAAGCTTCGCCGCAAAATTCGGATCCTTCGTAGCATCCGTAGTCGTCTCATCCGCACGCGCTGCGTACTCCCATTCATCGAGAGTCGGTAGCCTCTTTCCGACAGAAGCTAAGTAGGCGCGAGCCGCAAACCAAGAGATCCCTGTCACAGGGGCACCAGGATCGGCATCCGGGCCCAACTCGACATCACCAGCCCACTTCGCCAGATATTGTTCATCAGCAAAGATGCGAGGAATGGACGAGCGCCTCCAGCCAGGATTTTGCTGAACGAACTGAAGAAATTCTTCGTTCGTTACCTGACGCTCGTCCAGATAGTAATCGTGAATTTGACGCTCCACACTTTCTTGGAGAAAGATGGGGCGGTAGGTTCCCCCTTTGATGAATTTCATTCCCCCCGGAACCTCCGCCCCTGTGCCTGTGACGGTGGCGAAAAGCATCGCA
>JBDHQE010000190.1:0-7089 GCA_039806885.1 Verrucomicrobiales bacterium | reverse complement strand
CTGCTTCAGCGCCTCGGAAGTGAGCACTCTTTTCGTGTCGAAGGAGTGGATCTCGTCGAATTCGATGGAGAGCGAATCAGTAGCACGCGTGTGCGAGAGTCGATTTCACGAGGAGACTTCGCGCTGGCGAAGCAGTTACTCGGGCGGCCATACAGCGTCCAGGGAATCGTGGTGGAAGGTCGGCGTCTTGGCCGGACGATCGGATTTCCTACAGCGAATATCACGACCGATTCCGAGCAGCTCCCTCCCGTAGGCGTCTATGCAGTCCGAGCGCTCGACGAGCGCGGAGACGAATGGGGGGGCGTCGCCAATTTGGGATTTCGACCGACGGTGGAGATCGACGAAACTGATCCCCGTCTGGAGGTTCACCTGTTCGGGCTCGATCACGAGATTTATGGAGAGGAACTGGAGATTGAATTTATTTCACGAATTCGAGAGGAACGAAAATTCGACGGACTCCCCGCTCTGAAGGCGCAGATCGCGCTCGATGTGACCGCAGCCAAAGAGATTATTGGCATAGCGGTTCATGGATCGGAAAGCTGATTCACTTCGTTCCAAAACCAGTTTTCATTTGAGAGAATCACGGGTCTCTCTATCCTCTTTCTCATGCTTCACTTTGCTCCACTTGGCAGCGGCAGCTCGGGCAATAGCGCCCTAGTCTGCCACGGAGAGACTCGTATTTTGGTCGATGCGGGACTGTCGGCCAAGCAGTTGTGTGAACGGCTTTTGAAGCTCGAAGTCGAGGCGGACAGCCTTACTGCGATCCTCCTCACGCATGAGCACGGGGACCATGTTCGGGGCTTGGATGTTTTTTGTCGAAAGCGCCAAATTCCCGTTTACACAACCACGCATACCGGTGCTGTGGTGCGAGAGGGGCTGAAATCCACTGTGTCGTGGCATTTTTTTGAGGCGGGAGATGTATTTCGAATCGGTGAGATAGAAATTCTCAGCTTTCCGGTCCCACATGATGCCATTGATCCCGTCGGATACCGCTTTGGATGCGGTGGGAGTGTGCTGGGGATACTCAGTGATGTGGGGCATGTCACGAGACTGATTACAGAGAGACTGAGAGGTGTGGATACCCTATTCACCGAGGCGAATTATGATGAAACCATGCTGATGAACGATATCAAGCGCCCTTGGTCGACGAAGCAACGGATCAGTAATCGCCACGGTCACCTCTCGAACGGACAGGCGGCAGAGTTGGTCTCGGAGATCGCTGGACCGAATTTGCACAGGGTGGTGCTGGGGCATCTCAGCGATGACTGCAATGCGTCAGCTCTGGCGATCGAGACGATTTCGGCGAGTCTTCATGGCCAGGGACGCACGGGGGTGATCGTCGAATGTGCTGCCCGGCACGAGCCGATGCCTCTACGCCCGGTTTCGCTCCGCTAAGAATCTGGTGAGACTTCTGTCTTGGCGCATCATTTTCTGACACGTCATTCAGTGGGTAGTCCATCTTTTTTCACTGAGAGTGAGAAAAGTTTCCTCTTTTCACAAAAGCTGAGCGAAGCTAAGCATTCGGTGCGTTTCCCGAGCATGCGCCCGTTTTGTCTCCGATGATCGCCCTTAAGCCCTCTTTTGAAGAATTTTCGTCTCTCTCCGCCCAAGGGAATCTTATTCCCGTATGGACGGAGCTGGCTGCGGATTATGAGACCCCTGTATCGGTGTATCAAAAGTTGAGCCGAGACCCGGATTCTGTAAGTTTCCTTCTGGAGTCGGCTGAGAATAAGGACCTGGGCGGTCGATATTCCTTTCTGGGGACTCGGCCTCGGTTGGAGATTCGCGCCTCTGGGCGAACTCTGCTAACGCGCGAAGGCGGGGTGGGGGAGTTCGAAGTGAGCGAGCTGTCCGAGACAGAGGGTGATCCCTTGCATGAGTTAGAGAAAATCATGTCTCGTTTTCGTCCCGTGACGGTCGAGGGTTTGCCGATCTTTTCCGGAGGGGCGGTCGGATATCTCGGCTATGAGATGGTTCGCTTTTTCGAGCCGACTGTTCCCGAGTCGGAGGATGACGGACTCGGTCTGCCGGACATGGCTTTTTTTATCGCAGACAGCATGGTGATTTTTGACCATCGCTTTCGAAAGCTTCTAGTGGTAGCGAATGTGTGCATGGACGACTTTTCCGATGCCGCCAGTGCCTATGCCTCTGCGGAGGAGAGAATCCGGGAGATCATCAGAGTTCTCCAGACGCCGCAGACGTTTTCACTCTTCCCGCTCATGGATGCGACTCCTGCACCGGAGATTCGGAGTAATACTTCGCAAGAAGAATACGAAGAGATCGTGAGAATCGCGAAGGAAAGCATCTATGCTGGGGATATTTTTCAGGTCGTGCCTTCTCAACGATTCGAGACCGACTTCACGGGCCATCCGATCGATCTGTATCGTGCTTTGCGCCATGTCAATCCTTCGCCCTACATGTTCTGCCTCAAGTTTGGCCGTGAGTTCTCACTGGTGGGGTGTTCGCCGGAGGTGCATGTGCAGGTGCTGAATGGTCGCATTCGCATCCGCCCAATCGCCGGGACGCGTCGCCGTGGTCGCACGCCCGAGGAGGATCAAGCGCTGGAAGAGGAGCTGCTGGCGGATCCGAAGGAGCGTGCGGAGCATGTGATGCTGGTTGATCTGGCCCGAAACGATGTCGGGCGTGTCGCGAAGTGCCATTCGGTCGGAGTGCGTGAATTCATGATCGTCGAGCGCTATAGTCACGTCATGCACATCGTGTCTGATGTCTGCGGCACGATTCGAGAGGATAGGAGTGCGTTTGATGCGATGCGGGCGACCTTTCCCGCCGGAACGGTCAGCGGAAGCCCGAAAGTGCGGGCGATGCAGATTATCAGCGATCTGGAGAAGTCGAAGCGAGGCGTTTATGCAGGTGCGGTGGGCTATTTCGGATACGACGGAAATCTGGATAGTTGCATTGCGCTACGCACCGTAGTGCTGAAGGACGGTAAAGCCTATGTCCAGGCGGGAGCTGGAGTCGTGGCCGATTCTGATCCTACTGGAGAATACGAAGAGACGCGGAACAAGGCGAGAGGAATGTTTCACGCCATCAGCCAGGCGAAGTTGCTCGGCTCTGTCGGCGCGGATGAATCTCGCTGATTTGTCTCGCTGGTATGCTGCAGATTTGGCGTTAGATTAGCTGAGTGAAAAGCTCCTCTGCACGTCTGACTTTGGCGGCGACCCTCGTCGGCGGAGGGCTTTCTTTAGTGCTCAGCGCTCAGGAAGTCACTCCTCCATCGGACAGCGGTGTGAGTTCTCGCGAGATCCCAGGAGCGAGTCCTGGGACGAGCATTGGGGAGATGGAAACGCGAGCTTGGACACAGGAGACCCCTGAAGCTGAGGTCGGAATGAGCAATCTCATCCATGTGAGTGGAGGCGATCCAGTGACGAGAATGCGGTTCAATGTGTTTTTGGACGATCTGAGTGATGAGTTTCGACGATTAATTTTTCGTTGGCGTCCGGGGAGAAGTATCGGGCGCGCTATGGTCTGGACTGCGCCCATAGAAGTCACTCTCTGGGGCACTTTTCGCGATGTGCATGTCGGTGATGACGTGATAGAGGAAGTTTCACAGGCGGCGGATACCAGTATCCGGATCGAAGTGGCCGTCCAACTGCATGATCGCTTCGACGAGTCTCGGTTTCGTCTAGAGTTCGTCCGGGCACTGCTATTGGGACAGATGGTTCTTCCTTACTTTCGATCACCGGAAACTTTTTCTATTCCGAATGGTCAGGTGCTGAAAGTTCCGGAGTGGCTCGTGTATGGCTTTGATCAATTGATCGAGCACCGCCGCCTCGGAAGTCCTAGTTCCACGTATCGCGGAATTTTGGCAAGTGGGCAGGTGATGAAGCCATCCGATCTGTTCGCAGTGGAGGATGTGAAGTCTTTTGATTCGGTCGGCATGATGGTATTCCGGATTTCTGCCTCGGCTTTGGTCGAGTCATTACTGGATCAGCCAGAGGGAGATGACTCGCTGCGGTCTGTTCTGATGGCTCTGGGACGCCCTTCGCATCCGGGGATCGAGGCGATGCTGAATCAAGAGTTTCCCGCCTTTCGCGAGACTGAATTGGGACTGGAAAAGTGGTGGTCGCTGGAGATCGCCACGCTGGGGCAGAAGCAAAGCTTTGAGTATCTGAACCGAGGTGAGACAGAGAGGCTGCTCGACGAGGCGCTGACTGTTCACTTTGAAGCGATCTCGGAAGAAGCTGAGGCGTCGCCCAAGGAGAAGGTCAGCGGGATTCGGAAATTGTTCAAACCAAAAGGCAACAACGCAGAGGCCAAAGCTGGACAGCCAGCCTATTCAGGACCGCTGGATCAGTTCGAGAATTTCTTCGGACGGCGGGAGGCACACGATCAGCTCCAAATCGCATTCGAACGCCTACAGCGCCTGAAGCGTATCGGCTTTCCGCTGTATCGTCCCGTGTTCGTGGAGTATGAGAATGCGATCCGACAACTGGTAAAAGGTGATGTTAAGGGCCTGAAGGAGAAGTTTACTTCGATTGCGGAAATGCGTCAGAAAATACGGGAGACCCTCATTCGAGTGGAAGACGACCTGAATCATTTCGAGGCGACACGTGCTCCGACACGCAGTGACGCGTTTGACGAGTATTTCAAGCTACGACGAGAGCTAGACAGCCGTCCTCGCCCGAAGAGAAATGATCCAATCTCTCGCCATCTCGACACTCTCGAGTGGGAATTTCGATAGGGTATGGCCCACAGAGGTTAGATGAGGTCAGCGATGAGACGAGCGATAGAAAACTCAGTTGAATCGTCGTCTCACCCTATCGTTCGCTATTCCCCGTTAGTTTTCTCCGTTAGTTTTCTCCGTTAGTTTTCTCCGTTCCCGCTTCGAACAGCTTGCGCCAGTGTTCCAATCGCTCAGCCACCCGCTGCTCCATGCCACGATCTGTGGGGAAGTAATACCGCCGCCCTTCTGGTAGGTAGGCTTGCGGCACATAGCCTTCCTCTGAATCGTGTCCGTAGAGATAGGTGCTGTCTTCCTCGCTGCCGCTTTCCTTCGCCAGCTTTTTCCTCATTTTCGTTCGCAGATGCAGAGGGACGGCCAGAGTTCGGTTTTCTGCGACATCGCGGAGCGCTGCCTCGATCCCCGCATAGGCTCGATTGCTCTTCGGTGCCGTCGCTAGATAGACGGTCGCATGAGCGAGAATGATCCGAGCTTCCGGCATTCCGATGAACTCAACCGCTTGTTGCGCAGACACGGCGACTCGCAGAGCATTTGAGTCAGCCATGCCGATGTCTTCGCTGGCGGCGATCACTAGGCGGCGAGCGATGAAGCGGATGTCCTCACCCGCATGGAGCATTTTCGCCAGCCAGTAGAGAGCGGCATCCGGATCGCAGCCTCGGATAGACTTGATGAATGCACTGATCGTATCGTAGTGCGCATCACCGTCAGCATCATAGGTGAGAGCTTTTTTCTGAATGGAATCCTCTGCTACGGATAGGTCGATCAGGATTTCGCCAGTCGCGGGATCAGGATCGCTCGTGAGCACGGCCAACTCGAAGGCGGTTAGGAGCTTCCTTCCGTCTCCGTCCGAGCGTGTGACCAAGTGCGCTGCGGCCTCACTGGTGACATGGAGATTCTTTTGGCCAAACCCGCGCACTGGATCGGAAATCGCCGCTTGAAGAAGCCGATGCAGGTCATCTTCGCCCAGTGGCTCCAACTGAAACACCTGACTGCGCGAAACCAGAGGACTATTGATGTAGAAAAACGGATTGTGTGTCGTCGCTCCCACGAATCGGATCGTACCGCGCTCGATGTGTGGCAGCAGGACATCCTGTTGAGATTTATTGAAGCGGTGAATCTCGTCGATAAAGAGAGTCGTAGTCTCTGAGCGAGTGAGTTGGTAATGGCGTGCGGTTTCGACGGCACGGCGAATTTCAGCGACATTGCTCTCCACCCCAGAGAGATTCAGAAAGTGGGAGGAAGTGCGGCGGGCGATCAGTTCTGCCAGACTCGTCTTTCCAGTACCAGGTGGACCGTAGAAGATCAGCGAGGAAAAGCGGTCGGCTTCGATGGCGCGGCGAAGCAATTTCCCACTTCCTAGAATATGCTGCTGTCCCACATACTCCTCTAGGGTTCGCGGACGCATTCGGGCCGCGAGAGGCATCGTAGGACGGATAGCGAATCGCTCCCCGGTGTTAGCCTCCGGGGCGTTTCCGATGGGAGTAGGCTCCGCCAGGTCTGGAAACAGATCGTCACTCATCGGCTCTATACTAGCAGCGAGCTGAGAAACGACACGGGAAAAGTCAACACATCGACGAAGGAGTTTCACCCGGGAGGCTTCTTCTAACAAAGCGAGAGTCGTGCGCAAAAGGCAGAAAGGAGAGAAAATAAAATGTCTAGAATTAATCGAAGTAAAAATAATTATTATTTTTTACTATAAATTTCATATTTAAATTGAAATATTATATTATCCGAAGTAAAATTTTAAAACTTCTTCAATCCATCCTCAATCATCATGAACATCACCATCCCCAAGTTGAGTCACTTTTCGCTGGAAGAGCTGGGTCTGACGCCTCTCGTCGACAAGCCGAATGCGGAAGTCAGCTTTAAAGTTGATATCGAGCCAGCTCGCGTCACGCGGCGAATCGTAGTCGGAATCCTAGATGAGAGTCGAAAGCGCGGAATCGCGGTAGCGATCTATCCGGCGACGGGTGAAGTCTGCGATCTATGCAACGGAGGAGGCGTGATCGGCTATCTCTCCCAATCGCCTCTGTCACCGAATACTCCCGTTCCCTGTGATCTCACGCTCTATCGCTTCGGTGAGAATTTCATCTGCAGCGTCAGAATCCATGGGGAAATCTTCCTATATCCGGCCTTTTCGTTGAACGGGAGCGCCCGACTCACCGCCTTCGTCGGACAGGAATCAGTGGAAGGCGAAAAGGAATCGGTCAAATGGTCGAATCTGCGCCTGAACGTGATCGAACAACCGCTCGCTGCGTGACCGATCGCGAAGTCGTGCAGATCACGACTGATCGTGATTTGTCAGACTCGCCTATCGTGTGCCGTCGCGTGGCAGATCCAAGATCACGAATTTCGCCAAAACGGAGAAACGGCGTCATCATCCGCAC